>CAZMXY010000020.1:0-35842 GCA_964570345.1 uncultured Rhodothermales bacterium
GATCGGCCGGGCGACCCGGAAGCCGCCTTCTTCATCGTGTTCAACGTGCTAATGCCCCATAATGGTTGTGTACCGATATGCAATCCCGGCGTATCCAGAATTCGAACGCTCCAACTTTCGTTTTTCGAGAAGTTCCGCAAGAAGTACCCCATCGAAAAATTTTTGCGGCGCGGCACTAGATCGTGACGATCTAGACAATGCTCGGCTCTTCGAGCGCGTACGCCGAGTACACGCACGAGAAGGCAATGTCGCTTCATCTTCACCCGACCCACGACCATGGACAAAGAGACCCTCATCGAACACCTGAACGAAGACTTGTCCGGCGAGCTGAGCGCCATCATTCAGTACATCACGTATGCGGCGAAGACGACCGGCCCGTACCGGCCGCTGCTCGCGAAGTTTTTCCTGGAAGAAGTGGACGATGAACGCGGCCACGCGGAGTTTCTCGCGAACAAGATCGTCGCGCTCGGAGGGACGCCGTCGACGAAGCCTCGACCGGTAGCGGAAGTGAATTCAAACCGTGAGATGGTCGAAGCCGTTCTTGAGGCCGAGAGGCGCGCTGTCCGGGATTACAGTCAACGCGCGATCGAAGCCGAGGAATACGGCGACAAGGGGCTCGTCGTGCAGCTCGAGGACATGATACGCGACGAGAGCGAGCATTTTGAGGAGACGGAAGCAATTCTACGAGACTGGCCTTTGTAGATTGAACGGCCCGATCGGTCGCCGATCCGTTCAATTCGACCCGGCGTTCCAGTTGACGGCGTGGCCGGCGATTTCGTGCACGGAAGATTGACTTCCATTATTGCGCGGATTGTAGTAAAGTGTGCGCCGCTTTACCCTGTGGAGTTTCTTCGTATGTACGAGACGGCCGGCTTCACCTCGAAACGCACGAGCTACGAAGACACGAAGCGTTTGATCGCTCAGCTCGCCTTGGTGATTGCGGCCCTCGTTCCCTTCTGCACGTCCGAGGCCTTCGCCCAACGGGCCACGATCCGAGGTTTTGTGACCGACGGCAGCGACGGTGAGCCGCTGCCCGGCGTGAACGTCGTCCTGATCGCGGAAGACGGGACGCTAGAAGGCACGGCAACGAATTCCGACGGCTTCTATGCCGTCTCCCGAATCGACCCCGGAGTGTACGTGCTCCGTGCCACGTTCGTCGGGTACCGGCCGCATGCGGATTCGCTGGAGCTTACGGCGGGGCAGATTCTGACGATCAACTTCGAACTTTCGGAAGCCGAAGCAGAACTCGGTGAACTCGTCGTCGAGTCCGAGCGCGAAACGGTCGGGGCTGCAAACCTTGAGGCGGGGCTTCAGACGGTTCGAGCGTCGGACGTCGAGCTCGTACCGGCCCCGGACGTCTCGGCGGATCTGGTCAACTACCTGACGACGCTTCCGGGCGTCGTGTCGCAGGGCGACCGGGGCGGGCAGTTATTCATTCGCGGCGGCGAGCCGACGCAAAACTTGATTTTGCTCGACGGCGTACCCATCTATCAACCGTTCCATATCGTCGGATTCTTCTCGGCCTTTCCATCGGAGATCATAACGTCGGTGGACGTGTATGCCGGCGGTTTCGGCGTTCGATATGGAGGAAGGCTGTCGTCCGTCATCGACGTGGCGGCCCGAGACGGCAACAAACGGCATTTTGCCGGCGCCGTGACGGCGGCTCCGTTCGTCAGCTCGGCCCGAATCGAAGGGCCGATCGTTCCCGGCCGCGTGTCCGTCCTGGCCTCGGTTCGTGAATCGGTAATAGAGCACGGCGCCTCGAAGCTCATCGACGAAGAGCTGCCCTTCCGCTTCGGCGATCGCTTCGCCAAAATCCATGCGAACGTGAGCAGCAGTGCGCGGCTCTCGGTGACGGGCATAAGCACGTCGGACGTCGGTGTTCTGGGTCCGAATCCCGCAATGACGGACGAGGCGCCGGCTGACGAGCGGGATGAAGTACGCTGGACGAACGAGGCGGCCGGACTTCGGTTCGTCGTTCTGCCTTCCACCTTACCGGTATTCTCGGAAATACTCGTCTCGTATTCGAGGCTCGAGAACGAATTCGGCCCGCGGGGGGACGCCCTCCGATCGACGTCGCTCGAGCGCTTCGGTGTTACGACGAACGTGACGCACTACCTCGGCCCCCTGGATTTTCACTGGGGTCTGTTTCTCAATTCGTCGACGTTGGACAGCAATCTCGGCGGCCAGTATCAAAACGTGGAGCTTCAGCGGGAATTCGTTACGGAGGCCGGATTTTTCGTGGAGCCTGAGGTGCGGACGAACGTGGGACTCGTTATCCGGCCAGGCGTTCGCCTGCACAGTTTCCCGAGCAAGAGCCGCACCTTCTTAGAACCGCGCGTACGGGCGACCTGGAGCCGGGGCCTGCACAGGATCAGCGCGGCGGCCGGAATCTACCATCAGGAGATCGTCGGGCTGAACGACCGGCGTGATGCCGGCGACGTGTTCACGGCTTGGACGTCCTCCCCTCTCGGGATCGTTCCCGAGGCCTATCACGCTATCCTAGGCTATCGAGTCTTTCCATTTCGTGGACTGGCGCTGTCGCTCGAGGGCTTCTACAAACACCTGAAGGACGTCATCGTACCGGAATGGACCGCCTTCCCGCGTTTTACGACGCGTGCACAGGAGGCCGACGGGTCGATCAAGGGTCTCGATGCGCGTATCGAATGGGTGGCGAATGCCTTCTACGCTGCGATCACTTACGGCCTGTCTCAGGTCCGATACACGGCCGCCTTTCCCGCCCTTCAGATTCTCACCGGCGACCATACGACCGCGTTCAGCCCGCCACACGATCGGCGGCATCAGGTGAACGCGATCGCGTCCACGAATACGTGGGGCTTCGACGTCAGCGTTCGGTGGCAGTTGTCCTCGGGCGTTCCGTTCAACGAATCGCTCGGATTCGATCGGTTTATTCTAATGGACTCGCTGATCGACGTACGCGGAGAGCCTGGAGACGAGCGCGTCCTGTATGGTTCGCCATACACGGGTCGCCTTCCTCTCTATCACCGTCTGGACGTCTCGGTCGACCGCGAATTCGAAATAAAGGACCGCGCTGCGCTGACGGTTCAGGTCGGACTGATCAACGCGTACGATCGCCGCAACCTTTTCTATCTGGACCTCTTCACGCTGCGGCGAGTCGATCAGCTACCCGTGATCCCCACTGTTGGCCTCAAGCTTGAGATTAGATGAACGGCGTTCTCAAACCCGGCGGATTTGCGGGAGTCATTCCTCTATTTGGCGTACTCGTCTTGTTGGGACTGACGGCATGTGACGAGACCGTGAATCCGTTCGTCGATGCAAATCGCTTTTACACCATCTACGGCTATCTGGACACCGGCAGCGACACGCAGTACGTTCGCGTCATTCCGTTGCGCCGCGTCATCGGCGAATCGGGCCGCGAAGAGATCGATGCGGCGGTCACGTCTACGTCCGCGGAGAACGGAGAAACGATCGTCTGGCGCGACTCGGTATTCCACATGGCGGACGGGAGCGTCGGACACGTCTTTTATGCGCCATTGCGTCCCATTCCGGAATGGACGTATCGATTCGAGGTCGAGAGGTCGGACGGCATCTCTGCCTGGGCGGAGACGACGGTTCCGCCGGCCGAGATCGCGACGGTCATGGATCCGACGCCGTCGGGTGTGGTCATCGACCAGCGCGTGATCTGGGACGGCGTCGACTTCCCTCCTTTCCGAGTGGAGGTGTGGTATAGATTTGTCAATACGCTGCCTGATCGGCCCTTCAGGGAAGCGGTCGTGATTTATGACGACGTGGGAGTAGCGGTGGAGGACGACGATTGGGAAGTGCTCGTTCGCCTCACCCGTGACCGAGCGCAGGTTTCGCAGCTCCTCGGCGTTTCCGAAAACGCCCGGCTAACCCTTCTGGGCGTGGGAATGCGACTAGCGATATCCGACGAACAGTGGAGACCACCCGGCGGTGTGTTCGACCGCGAGATTCTCGTCCAGCCGGGCACCTTCTCTAACGTACGGAACGGCTTCGGATTCTTCGGGGCCGTAAACCAGTACACCGTCGAGTGGGCCCTCACAAGGGAAACCATAGACCGGCTAGGGTATGGTTTTCCGGGAAAAGGCGCTCGGTCTCCGTAAGACGTACGATCTACCGCGGAAACAAGTCTTCGGGAATCGGCTCGGCGATGATGCGATTCATGTAGAAGGCCGTCCTCGATCGATTGTCGTCCGAGCGACCCGAAATAGCAAAATCCACGTCGCCGTCCCCATTATAGTCGCCGACGGCCATGCTGCTGAACGCAAGACCGCCGATTCGATAATCGGCAACGAAACGATCGTCGCCTTCGTTCAAATAAATCCATCCCGTGTCTTCGCCGATCGGGGATACTCGACCGATGATCGCGAGGTCCAGATCTCCGTCATTGTCGAAGTCCGCCCACTTGGAATCGCCCAACATCACGTCGGCGACGTTCGCCGACACGTCGGTAAACCGGCCGTTGCCGTCGTTGCGCAGTACGAGCGTC
Source organism: uncultured Rhodothermales bacterium (assembly GCA_964570345.1). Classification (GTDB taxonomy): domain Bacteria; phylum Bacteroidota; class Rhodothermia; order Rhodothermales; family VXPQ01; genus CAZMXY01. Next base: position 4,493 of record CAZMXY010000020.1, read on the forward strand.
TCGCCGACGTATAAGTGAGGACCCAGGCGTCCTCCCGTTACGACGAGGTCGGGATCACCGTCCCCGTCATAGTCCCCCCAATCGACCGAGCCGAACGCGAGTCCGTGCACGTTCAATTGAAGGGGGATGAAGGAATCCGAACCTACGTTTTCCCAGACGTCCAGCGTCGGTGGACCCATCGTCTGCCCCATCAGGACGAGGTCCAGATCTCCGTCGCCGTCGAAATCGGCCCAGTCGGCGTCGCCGAACATCGTTCCGGGAAGCTCGGTCTCGATGGGTACGAGGAGGCCGTCGTCGTTTCGGAGAAGGTACGTCGCGGGGTCGTACGGCGCGTCCTGCCGTGAAGCACCGCTCACGATCGCGTCAAGGTCGCCGTCGGCGTCGTAGTCACCCCACGCCAGCGACCCGTTGAAAACCGGCGCCAGCACGATTCGCACGTCTTGAACGAAGACGCCGTTGCGATTCTCGTACACCTCGGTCACGATCTTGCGCACGGTGACGTTCACGTCTTCCTCCACGACGGCGAGTCCGGTCAGCAAGACGTCCAGATCCCCATCGCCGTCATAATCACCCCATTTAGCCGAGCCCCGGGATACTTGGTTCAGGATGGCATTCACGTTGCGGAACGTCTTGAAGACGTGTCGCTCGACCTCTTCGCCTCGCTGCAGGAAAAAAAGTGAATCCTCGAGCCGGTACACCCCGGCGATAGGCCGCTCGCCCGACATCCCGGTAATCAGGAGATCGAGGTCGCCGTCGAGGTCGTAATCCCCGAGGTCAAGCGAGCCATAGTGTACGTTCGGCAGGGCGTACGGCATCAGCAGCGGTTCCGGCAGCTCACGCTTGCCTGAGAGACTCGCCGCGAGAATCAAGCACCAGAGTACGGTGATGAACGGTATTGGGCTCATCGCGATTCGCAATCGGCGCTTGGACCGAGCGGGCTGGAGAATCGTCACGGGATGAAGACCATTCGGCCCGTCTGAGACCGTGATCCGGCTCGCACATGATAGAAATACACGCCGGACGGACTCACTCGTGCGCCGGCGTCACGACCCGACCACGATATCGTGTGCGTGCCCGCCGATCGTACGTCGTCGACGAGCCGTGCCACGGTGTTTCCGAGGGCATCGAACACGGTTACCGTCAGGCGTGCCGCCTCGGGAAGGTCTATCTTCAGACTGGTGCGCCCCGAAAACGGGTTCGGAAAATTTGGATGAACCAGGAAGGTCTCCGGCAATTCCTCCGTCTCGGCTGCCGTGGCCTCCCCTTGTTCGATCCGGAACGACTCTTCACTCGAGAAGGAGGACGCGTGCATCGCCCCGTTCACCGTCTGTACGCTCCAATAATACGTACCAGCTTGTAGATCTCGCAGGAACCATTCGCCGCTCGCGCCCGCATTTCCGGGCCGGCTGACGAGTCGCCGACCCGTAGACGGCTCCGAGAGCGACGTAAGAACGTCGCCCGCCCCGGGCACCGTACCCACACGAAGATTATAGCTCGCGGCGGGCGCCTCGGAGACGTGATCCCAGCCGAACCGGACGGAGCGCCCGTCCACGCTCGTCCGCATCGCCGCCGGCGCCGTCGCGGCCACCGGTTTCACCTGCCTACGATTTTCGTACAGATTCGTGATGGGCGGTCCAAAGGAGGACAATCCGGTCGTGAGGAGATCCAGATCACCGTCCCCATCGTAGTCTCCCCAATCGGCTGCTGCGAACAAGGCGCCGATCAGATACGCAGTGAGACGAAACGTCCCTCCTTCGTTCGTGTAGAGTCGAGCCGTCCGATCGCCGAATACCGCCTCGGACCCCAGTACGAAAACGTCCAGATCGCCGTCGTTGTCGTAGTCACCCCAGGAGGCAGAACCGGAGAACGAACCGGGAAAGTCCACGTCGACGGAAGTGAACGAGCCGTTATCGTTCCTGTAGAGACGCGTGTGTCCCTCCAGAACGAAGGGCGTCACGCGACCACCGGAGAGGAGCAGATCCGGATCACCGTCGCCGTCGAAATCACCCCAGTCAAGCGAGGCGAATCCGGACGATTCGAGATGGGTTTCGTGCTCTACGAGCACTCCGCCGTCGTTCGCGTAGAGGGCAGCCCTGAAGCCGTCGTCGGTGACGCCGGCGACGGCCAGATCGAGATCGCCGTCGTTGTCGAAATCGGCCCAGGCGGCGTCTCCATACCCTACGCCCATGATTTCGGCGCCGGCGTCGGTGAACTGCCCGTCCCCCTGATTTTGGTAGAGCAGCGTATGGCGACGTGCGTCAGCATCCTCGCCGGCGATCAGGAGGTCCTGGTCGCCGTCGTTGTCGAAATCCGCCCACGCGAGGACGCCGCTGTGGAGGCCGACGAAATGGACGGCATCCACGGCGACGAATTCGCCCTCGTCGTTTCGGTAGAGGGTCGTGACGGGTTCGTACGGATCTTCGATCGACAGACTGCCCTGTACTACGAGATCAAGATCACCGTCGTTGTCAAAGTCCCCCCATGCCGCTCCGGAGTACACGACCGTGGTGAAGTCCTTTTGCACCGGCGTGAAGACGGTCTCGCCGCCCACGCCGTCGGCCGTCGGTGACGGCTGCTTTCCATCGTTCCGATACAGCGCAGTCAGGGCGCCGGATTCGGTAATGCCGCTAACGAACACGTCGAGATCACCGTCGCCGTCGTAATCTCCCCAGGCCGCTCCACCGTGTCGGACCGCGGGAATTGCATGCGGAAGCAGCGAGAACGTAAACGGCTGCGTCACCGGTTGGGCCGTCGACGCGCCGACGACGAACGCACACGCGAGTGCGGCTAGCGGAGCTGCGACGATCGGCAAGGGCCGGAAACGTGAATTCATGAATCGAGAAAAAGAGGCCTGAAGCCCTACGGCGAAAACGATCCGACCGGTCCGAGGGACGTAGTAAATAAGAAAGGGTTGCCAAAAGTGAAAAGGTAATACGTCGCGCCGGCGTCGGGCATGAAGCGTCGACGGAGTCGCCCTCGCGTCTCAAAGCATGAAAAGCGAAAGAACGAGCACGGCCACGATGCCCGTGAGGCCGGCAACGGCGGAGCCGACGGTCTGCAGCTGATATGCCTGCGGCACGGACATGCCGGAGAACTGACCGACCACCCAGAAATAGCTGTCATTCGCATGCGACACGGTCATGGCGCCCGCGCCGATCGCGAGCGTCGTCAACACGGGACCCATCGGTCCGCTCAATCCCAGTGATTCGAGAAGGGGAAGGAGGATTGCCGCTGCGGTAATGATCGCCACCGTCGAGGACCCGAGGGCCGTCTTCAGCGCGGCAGCCACGAAGAACGGCAGCAAGATGCTTAGAGCGCCTAGCTCGTAACGCGCGAGAGCCTCACCGAGAAAGCTGCCGACGGGCGTGGCCTGCAGCACCTTGCCGAAGGCCCCACCCGCCCCGGTTATCAGGATGATGATCCCGGCGTCTTTGAGAGCACCGCCGACCCACTTCGAGAATTCGTGCCCGCTGAGGTTGGCCGTCAAGGCAAACGCGCCTATTACGCCGAGTAGCAGGGCCGTATTGGGATCTCCAAGAAACGTGAGAACGGCGAAGACGGAGCCGTCTCCCAAGGGCCTCGAGGGCAGTACCGCGATCGATCGCATTGCGATGAGTAGGATGGGAACACCAATCGGCAACGCGGCGGCCGTAACCGTAGACATTCGAGGCTCAGGCTCCTCGAACGCGGACCGCTCTTCGACAGGATCGGCGTCCAAATTCGAATCGGCGTCTAGAATTGGATCGGCGTCCGCGTCTAACTCCGGGCCGATTTGAATGCGCTGCCCCATGTATCGGGCGAACACGTACGTCGTGCAGAGCACCGGCACCGTAACGACGAGTCCGAGAAGGATGACGAGTCCAAGTTCGGCGCCGAGCTCGCCCGCGGCAGCAATCGGGCCTGGCGTCGGTGGAACGAAGACGTGGGTCGCATACAGGCCCATGCTCAGAGCCACGGCATACGGCGTGATCGACCCCCCGGATTGGCGAGCGAGCGATCGGCTCAGCGGGGACAGGATGATGAAGCCCGAGTCGCAGAAGACGGGAATCGACACGACGGCTCCCGTGATGCTCATCGCCAGCACGGCTCGCGCACGACCGACGACGCGCAGGACGGCTTGAGCGAGTAGCCGGGCCCCTCCGGTTCGCTCGAGGACGGTGCCGATGATCGTACCGGCAGCGATGACGATGCCGATGTATCCGATCGTACCGCCCAGACCCTCCGTAATCACGTCAACGGTGCGGCTCGAGGACAAGCCGGACGCCAGACCAACGCCGTACGACGCGCCCAGGAGTGCGAGAAAAGGGTGGATCTTCCATCGGGCCGTTCCGAGAATCACGAAGAGTACGGCCGCAGCCAGAACTCCGATGAGATACGGGCCCGTCACGCTTGCCCGAGCGTGTCGAGAAGGTCTCGGAGAAAGTCTCGTAGCTCGACCAATTCATCCGCGCTGATCTCGTTCGCTTCGTCGACGTCGTCCTCGCGACTCAAGACCTGCTTCGCCCCCTCGATCGTGTATTTCTCATCCTTGAGCAGATGCCGAACTCGCCGAACCATGGCTACGTCGTCGTCGGTGTAAACGCGCCGACCGGCACGGTTCTTTCGCGGTTTCAGCTGCTCGAACTCGGATTCCCAGTATCTCAGAACGTGCTGCTCGAGATCGGTCATCTCACTGACTTCGCCGATGGAGTAGTAGAGCTTTTTAATACCGTCGTCGTGCATGAATGGCGAGATCTATGAAGACCCGGGGAATTGGGGCCAAAGTACAAAAGCATCACGGCGAATGTACAGGGAGCATCCTATATATTCGGCGCGAAACGAACAGGCAGGTGTTGAATGGCGGATAGAGCGCGGCACGACTGGCGATCGGAAGGAGCCCTGCTATTCACGATACTGGTTTGGGGGCTCAATTTCCCCGTCGTCAAGGCGGTGCTTGAGATCATGCATCCGCACGTTCTCAATGCATTTCGGTTCGTGGTTTCCGCCGCCGTTCTCGGTGGGGCCTACGTACGCCATCGACGTCGTCGAGGACTTTCGCTCTGGCAACCGCTCAAGGAGCATCCGCTCCAGATCGGCGCGCTCGGGATCCTCGGATTCGTTTTCTATCAGTTTTCCTTTATCGTAGGACTCAGTTATACGACCGCCGGCAACGCGGCGCTCATCATGGCGAGCGCTCCGCTCTGGACGGCCGTGGTCGGGCGTACGTTTCGGACGGAGCGTCTCCAGGGTGCTTCGTGGTTCGCACTCCTCATCGTGCTCGCAGGGACGTTCGTGGTCGTAATGGGGGGTGCCGAGGAGGTCGACCTGGGCAGCGAAACGTTCGTCGGGAATTTGATTATGCTCCTCGCGGCCGTCTTTTGGGGCGGGTATACGGCCTTCAGCAAACCGGTCCTCTCCTATCTCTCTGCGACCGGGCTTACGTTTCTCAGCTTGCTGTTTGCGTTGCCCTTTCTATTCGGGATCGCCATCCCATTCTACGCCGACACCGATTGGAGCCAGATCCGCCTCATTCACTGGGCCGCCATATTGTTTTCCGGAGGATTGTCGACGGGGCTGGCCATTACGATATGGAATAACGCCGTGAGCATGGTAGGAGCGTCCAACACGGCGGTCTATGGGAATTTAGTACCCCTCGTCGCCCTTGGATTCAGCTACGTGATTCTGGGCGAAAGCATTTATTTCGCGCAGATAGCAGGAGGCGCGCTCGTAATCGGCGGCGTTCTCGTCATGCGGCGTGCTCGAAGCCTCGGCGTGCCCGCCCCTTGAATGCGGTGCCGTCTTCTTAGTGCCGTGCGCTTCGCAGGCTGAATCGCCAGGCGAACGCCTCGTCCTTTACGGTTGCTCCGGAGGCGCCGGTCGACCTTCCAGCACCTCCCGTGCCTCACGACCCATTCGGTCGGACAACGATTTGATCACCGGGAGGCGTTCCGATACGAAATCCCAGGTGACGGGCAGCACACCTGCGATGAGCGGGTAGAGCGTCGACGTCCGCCTATCCTCTCTTTCCGGAACGTCGAAGAACGCGAGAATGACGAAGAGAACGCTGAGTAGCAGAGCGGCTTTGCCAAGGCCGACGACCCCTCCGACCACGCGGTTCGCCGTATTCAACCTGAAGACCTTTATCAAGGCCTCCGTCGCCCGCACGACGAAGAACAAAATGATCTGGAGCACTAGAAATACGACGAGCAGTCCAACGGCCGGGTGAAATCCATCCGGCATGCCGAGCGCCGAGCCGACGATACCTCCGACGGGATTCATCAGCTCGACGGCGAAAATGATCGCCACGATCGTCCCGAGGAAGCTCATAACCTGCCGCACCGCTCCGGTCATCACGCCGCGCAGGATGCCGATCGCGAGTGCCAGCAGAATCAACATGTCTAGGGATTGAAGCGACACGAGCTGAATACCCCCGAGGAGAAGCACCTATGACGCTTTTGGCGATAGCAGCTCGGATGCGATCATCTGCACCCGTCGCCCGTCGGCTCTCCCACGCACGCGATTCATCACGGCGCCCATGACCTTGCCCATGTCCGCGGGTGAGGTCGCCCCCCTGGCCGCCATCACCTCGCGCACCACGTCCTTGATCTCTTCATCCTCCAGCTGCCGCGGCAGGTACTCTTCGATGATCGACAATTCGTCCATCTCCCTCTGCCTCAGATCGGGTCGGTCGGCCTTCTCGTACTGTTCGATGGCATCTCGTCTCTGCTTGGCCTGTTTTTGAAGTACTTCGACCTCCTGCTCCTCGGCCAATTCGGCCTTACCGCCCTCGCGCATCGCGATTTCCTTCTCCATGAGCGCGGCCCGAAGGGAGCGAATGGTTCGAAGCCGCACTTCCTCCCTGCTCCGCATCGCTTCCTTCAGATCCTCCGAAAGTCTCTCTTTGAGCATGTCGTAAGCACCGTGAGTTGGATCATCGTGCACGAAAACGAAAGCGGACCGGTTGATGGTTCCAACCGGCCCGTTCACGTCCGTCGATTCCAGAATACGTTTCAGCGAAGAAACAGACGAACCGCGAAAACTCCGACGCCTACCTGCATGACACCGAAAGCGATACCTGATCTGACGTCGTACGCGTGGATGTCCGGACGCAGCGACGCATCAGCCGAATCCTCGTACTCCGAATACAAACGGTCGGCCTTGAATTTGTAATGCACGGCGAAAGCGCCGGCGACTACTGCCGTCCCGAGCGCCGCGTAGTCGATCCATTGCCTGTGTTTCCTGGGTGGCGTCCAGTTCACTCGAGCCACGCCCGACTCCACTTCCTCCGAGGGACTCAGCGATACGACGTGTCGATTCCAGATATCGCTGCCCGGGTCGATTCGCTCGGTCGCGTAACCGGATCGCTCGACGGCAAAGCGTCCGTCCAGCGGAGACCGGGACGTGTGGAGCAACGGCGTGGAGCCCAGGTGTTTGCGCTCTCCATCCTGCTCGAGATGGACTCCGGCGCCGAACGGTACGGATTCGACGCGGTAATGGTAATCGAAGTTGAGGATCACGGCGACGGTATCACCGGGCGCCGCTCGCATCGGCTTTTCGACCGGCGGAATCGACCACGACTCTACGTCTCGGATCACGAGTCGAATACGCTTCGTGAACGCAGGAACGGCTATGAGGCCAGCCGAAGCGCGGTCGACAAACGTCGAGTCGGCGAATAGAAGGGCGTCAGGAACGTTGGTTTCGATCCGGACATAGACGTGACTTTCGTCGTCCGGGCCCGGATCGGCTTCCTGCCCCGACGCAGACCCCGCCACGCAGAGAAGCACTCCGATGACGAAAAGCATCTTACTCGTGGTTGAGGGCATAACCGTCGCTGGTCGATTCAAACAGGTACGCGGTTCTCGGCTCGGCGAGAACGACGAGGGAACGGCCGCTGGCGGCGAAGGCAGATTTCACGCGCCCTCCCAGCTCGTATTCCCAGACGTTCGTTCCGGACTTCCTATCGAGGGCGATCAACTTGCCGTGCATCGTTCCGACGTATGCGACGCGATCCGTCAATAAAGGCGCCGCCGTGATTGCTGCGTCGACGTCCTGTGACCAAACCTCCTGCCCGCTGGATTTGTCGATCGCACGCACGCGTCCGTCGGATGCTCCGAAGACGACGTGCTTTTCGGACATCGCGGGCGCTGCAAAATAAACGTCGTCTCTTTCGGCGTCGTACGTCCACATCCGCGATCCGTCCTCCACCTGCAGCTTCACGAAGCGCCCGCGCGTCGTGGCGAAATAGACGGACTCGTCGTCCGAGCAAGGCGTGGACAAAATCGGTGCGCCTGCATCCGTCGACCACTCGACCGATCCGTTGACCGGGTTCAACGCAAAGACACGGCCGCGATCGTCCGCTACGATAACCAGTCCACCCGCCAGGACCGGGGAAGCTTTGACGCCGATCCCGTCACCTAGATCGACGGTCCATTCGACTTGCCCGTCATCCATCGCGTATGCACGGACCTTGCCGTCGTCGTCCGCTGCGATTACGACGTCGGCGTAGGTCAGCAGGCCGGAGCTGATCGGAGCTCCCGACACGGTCCACCGCCGATGCCCTCGTAAGAGGTCATACGAAACGAGCGACCTGCGCCCCCATCCGACCGGGACGTACAGAACGCCGGCCTCATAGACGGGCGTCCCTTCAATGCTCTCGCCGAACGACGACTGGCCGACTCGACGACCCGTCGCTAGCTCGATAGCATGCACTTCTCCCTTTCGATTGGCCACGAAAACGAGCTGATCGACGATCAGAGGCGAAACGATGCCGAATCCCGCGCCGGCATCGAGATTCCATTTCAGGTCGAGAGGCGGCGTGAGGGGCGTCGCGACGGCATGTGTTCGATGCGCGGATTGTCCTTCGGTCAGCCAGCCTTGCGCCGACCGAACCTGCGAGGAATTGACGTGCAGCGAACTGCATCCGGCAAGCAAGCCGATCGTCACGAAGATCGCGTAAGAGCGCGTTCGTACTCGCATGGGAGACAGGCTCTTAAAAATCCCAGCCGAAGAAAAATTGCTTGAAAAACTTGTCCTGCTCCTTGAAGCCTTCTCGATATCGATACCCGACGTCGTAGCGCAGTACGAAACCACCGAACAAGTTGAGCCGAAGCCCGGCCCCGATGGCGCCGAGGGTTTCGCCGATATTGAGTTGATCCCGACGCGTCGGCGTGAGATCTGCTTCCCGATAGTCCCGGTTCCATGCGTGTGCGGCATCGGCAAAGAGAGCGCCTCGCAGGTTTGCAACGCCGAGCGGCGCGAGAAGAGGTACGTAAAGCGAAGGGTTCGTGAGGATCGGAAACCGCAGCTCGTGAGACGTGAACCACATTTTTTGGCCTCTTACGGCGAAGAGCCTATACCCCCGTAGATCCCAGCTTCCTCCCATGAAGAAGAGGCGAGCTTCTCGCCCTTCGTTCATCCGGCCCAGTACTCGAGACGCGAACGTCACGTTTCGATGCAACCGGAGGTAGTGACGCACGTCCGCCGTCAGCGTGAAATAACTCACGTTCGAGTACAGCACGTCGGTCGTATACGCGGCCTGGATGCTTCCTCGCCACCCGTCGACGGGACCGTTCATGCCCCACAGGGCATTGTCGTGGACCAGCGATATCGAGTTGGAGACGAGGAGGGCGGATCGGTCGATCGACTGCCACGGGATTTCCTTGTCGTCCCAGCTCACGGACGTACTCAGCTCGACTCTTCGAAACATCGAGATTGGATAGCTTATCGCCCCGAATCCTCCGTAGATCGTCTCCCAGATCGACGGAAACCCCCTGGCGGCGTCCGGATCCGTGATGTCGTACCTGAGACCGCTGTACCGGTAGATCCCGTAACCGACGTTCGTTCGCCGGTGAAGCTGAACGCGCGAAAGTGAGAAGTTCAGGCTCTTCAAGAAGCTGTCCTGCCCTCGAGAATTGTTGTAGAGCATGACGTACCAGTGGTCGTCTCCCATCATATCCGAGAAGGCCATCACCGCGCCGCCCGTCGTGCCCCAGACGGGATTTTGACTGACCTGCCCCTGGGCGACGTCGAGTGTGTACTTTTTCTTGTAGCCGATTCTCTCGGCCCCGTCGTCGATGCCGATCCGGGCGAAGGCCCAATGATCGCCCGTGTCGGTCAACGTCACGTCGTTCTTCGAGCGCGGATGCGCGAGGAGCGAATCCACGTCGGACAAATGACGAATCGTGAACCGGTAGTGCTCGAAGCTCGTAAACACGAGCCGGTCGTCGTGAGTCCAATACGGGTCGAACGCCGCGGCCGTCAAATCCGTGAGCTTTCGAAGCGACCGAACCTGAGCGAACGGCTCGCTCTCGGCTGCACGAAGTACGACAGACCTGGATGCCACTTCAGGACCGGCGCCTTCGCGACCCGGCACGTCGGCCACCCAGATGTTCTGCGCGCCGTAACGCCCGGTAGAATCCTTCACTGCACTCGTGAAGACGACCTGGTTCGCGTCCGGACTCCAACGTGGAGAAAAATCGAGTCGATTTCCGTACGTGACGTATTCGACCCGACCGGTGCCGACGTCGTATACGAAAAGGTTATACGCGTTCGATTTTCCCTTCGACGTACGATCTGACGAGAATACGATTCGATTTCCGTCCGGACTCCACGACGGATCTCGATCGTCGTAGCTGTCATTGGTCAGCTGCTGAAGACGTCCCGATGCGACGTCGTACGTATATAGGTCGCTAAATCCGCTCTTACTGATTGATGAAAAGACGAGACTCGAGCCGTCGCCGCTCCAGTCGGGTGAGTAGACGGCTACGAGATTCTCGAAGTCGAACGTTTGACCCAGCGCGTCGGCCTCGAGATCGTAGACGTGGATGACGTCTGACTTACCGCTCTTCGTGACGAAGGCCAGCTTGCCGTCTTTCGAGACACTGATACGACTCTCGAAGAGATGGAAGGCCTCGAAGTCGTCGGTACGTTCTCCACGGACGAGAACGTCGGGTTCCGCCTGCGGGCGAAAGAGCGAATCGACCTCGACTTCGTAGACGTTGCTGTAGCCCGTTCGATTGCCGACGAAATACACCTTCCGAGTTCCGTCCTTGAACCGATAGTATGCCGGCTTCGAGTTGAAACCCTGGATCGCAACGCCCTTCGCGATGAGCGACGTCAGTTGGACGTCGTCAAGTTCCGGGTAGTATCGACTCTTCAACCATGAATGCCAGCGTTCGTCGATCGTCCGGAAGTCGTCTTTAAACGTAATTTCCAGCACGTTTCGAAAATCACGGTTCTTCCAAAAATTCTCGATGAGCTGAAGGAGCTTTTCCTCGCCGTACGTCTCCGCCAGGAAGCGGCAGAGGGCCTCTCCTTCCTTGTACATGAGAAAGCTTCCGTAGACGCGATACATGTTCTCGAGAGGGACGAGGTAATTGGAAAACATGGCATCTCGCATCACCATCTCATGCGAGTGATCGGGATCCCCGGACCAGTACTCGGCCAGTCCCTCCGTGAACCATAATGGAAGGAACCGGTCGGGAGGGATGCGATGGTCTCGGACGACGCGAAGCACCCTTGAGTACGTGAACACGTGAACGAGCTCGTGGCGGATCACCCTACGAAACTGGTGGATGTTACCGTTGGCCGGGATGACGACGCGGCCTTTGAGAAACTCGAAAAAACCGCCAACGCCGTCGGGTATGAATCCGGGCGTGATGTTCGTCTGCTTGAAGTGTAGATTCGACGAGTAGAAAATGAGCGGAGGGCGATGTGTCAGCGAGAAGTTGAATTTGTTCTGCAGCTCCTCGTAGGCTTCTTCGGCGAAATGGGCCCCGTACTCCGCGAGTTCCTGCATCTCGGGGTAGTAGTAGACGTCGAAGTGATCGGTCTTGAGGATGTGCCAGTCGAAATCGTCGTACTGGACCTTATTCCGGCCGAAGTGAAAGGTGTACTGCGCGGACGCGGGCACCACCATGACGAACGCCAGCACCAGGAGCAAGCAGTGTCGCAGGCGTGCAGCGGACATGGAGTGGCTCTGCGTCTAGATCTAAACCGAAGGGGATCAAATACGAGTGTTGTCCGGACGCTTCCGTTAAACACGTATCCTACGAACACATACCATCGGTGGTATACTGCGCAACGCGAGTTACAACGGCGCCGTTCCCCAAGTTACGAGAATATCGGCGTCTGAAAAGTCAAAGATTACCACCCCACGGCGGGCGCGAGGACGAGCCGCTTGGCGGACCCGCGTGTGGAAGCGACCTTGGCGGCAGGTGCGTGAAGGGCGTCCGAGGACCTAATCATGTTCCAGGTAAGAGGCGATGTCGCAGGCATGTTCCTGAACCCACGTCTTCAGGATGGCCTCGACCTCCTGCGCCTCGCCGCACTGGAGCACTTCGTCGGCGAGCGAAACGGTTTCCTCCATCTTGATGGCGCGCACGACCCGCTTGATTTCGGGAAGATAGATCGGCGACGCACTCAGTTCGTCTACGCCGAGGCCGAGAAGCAGCGGCGTGGCATGTGGTCGAGCGGCGAGCTCTCCGCAGAGACTGACCTTGATGCCTGCATCGTGGGCGGCCGTGACCGTCATCTTGATGAGCTGAAGCACGGCGGGATCGAGTTCCCGGTACTTTCCGGCGACGAGGTCGTTGCCGCGGTCGACGGCCAGCGTATACTGCGTGAGATCGTTCGTGCCGATCGAGAAGAAATCAACCTCCGTCGCGAAGCGGGCGGCTTTCAGTGCCACAGCCGGCACTTCAACCATGATGCCGAGGGGAATCTGATCGTTGAAATCCTCGCCCCGCGAACGCAGCTCGTGGGCTACGTCGTCAACCACCTGGCGAAACGCAAACACTTCGCTCAGCTCCGTGACCATGGGAAGGAGCATTCGAAGCGGACCGAACGCGCTGGCACGCAGGATGGCTCGCACCTGCGGAATCATCAGCTCGGGCTTGTCAAGGAGGATGCGGATCCCACGCCAGCCGAGATACGGATTGTGCTCGCGGTGGCCGAGCGGCAACATTTTGTCCCCCCCGAAATCAAGCACGCGGAAGACGACGTCGTTCGGTCCGACGGCTTCGACGATTCGCTTGTAGGTGGCGAACTGTTCCTCCTCCGACAGGCTGATGCGGCGCTGCATCAGAAAGAGGATTTCGGTTCGAAAAAGGCCGATTCCGGATGCGCCATACTCGTCGAGCAGCTTCAGTTCTTCGATGAACTCCAGATTGGCCATCAACTTGACCGGATAGCCGTCAATCGTCTCGGCGGGGAGCGGGACGAGCTGCTTCTGCTCCTCTTGAATCCGACGATATCGCTGCCGGCGTTCGCGATACGTCGCGAGCGTCTCATCGGAGGGCCGAATGATCACGCGGCCGTCCAGGCCGTCGAGGATCATCATGTCGCCCGTCTGGACTCGGTCGGTAATGCCGTGCGTACTGACGACGGCCGGCAGACCCAGGGCGCGCGCCATGATCGAGACGTGCGAGGTGGCGCCGCCGTAATCCATCGTCGTGCCGAGAATGCCCCGTCGACTGAAGAGGACGATGTCGGCTGCGGTGAGATTGTCGGCGACGACGATCGACTTCGAATCGACGACGGAAAGGATTTTTCCTCGTCGGAGATGGCGAACGATCCGATCTTGCAGGTCGAGCATGTCGTTGGCCCGTTCCCGGAGATACTCGCTGTCGCTCGCTTGTAGAGACCGGCGGTGACTGGTGATGACCGTCTGAATGGCGTAGTCGGCACTCATGTGGTCGTTCTGAATCCGTTCTCTAACGGCGTCGTAGAGCTGGGAATCGTGCAGCATCAGAGCCTGTGCCTCGAAGATGCTCGCGCTGTCGTCGCCGAGCTTCTCCCTCGCAACCGACGCAATCTTACTGAGATCGCGCTCGGATTTCGAGACCGCCCGCTCGAAGCGCTTCAATTCGGCCTCGATCTCTTCCCGCGTGATACGGCGCTCTTCCACCTCGAATGCCGCTCGGGCGTACAGATAGGCGGGGCCGATTGCAATCCCCGGCGCGACGCCGATCCCGTCGACGACCTGTTCGCCATCGAGACGTTCGACCGGCGCAGGCTCTGCCTGATCGGTTGATATTTCTACTTGTTGATTTTCGGACAGCATGGCTCGTTTATTTGACCTCTCCGAAGCCGCTCTCGAAGAGTTCGGTTATCGCGATGGCGGCCTCCTCTTCGTCCTCTCCATCGAAGGTCAACGACAAGGTGGCGCCCTGCTCGGCCGCAAGGGTCATGACGCCGATGATGCTCTTGCCGTTGATTTCGTAGCTGTCTTTCTGGATGAAAAACTCCGAATTAAACCTGGAGGCAGTGCGAACTATCATCGAAGCCGGACGCGTGTGCAGCCCTGCACGGTTGGTGACGGTTACCTCGCGTACGACCATCTCTTATGCTGCATTCATTCGTCTATTTATTGTGTGGCTCAGTGAGGACGCTCACGCATTCGGGTGAGGAGCCATGTGAGCACGTCTACGGCCGGAGATTCGCGGAGTCGGCCGGTCGCTTCAACCGCAAGGCGGCTATATCGAAGCACTTCCGATCGCGCCTTTTCTAGCACGCCTGAGCGCCTCATTCGTTCGCGAGCCTCAGGCACTTCTTCGGGGGGGAGTCCGCCTTTCTTTGCGATTTGCAGGAACCAATCGCGGTCGGGACCTGAATTTCGTTCCAACGCGCTCAGGAGAAGATAGGTTTTCTTGCCTTCCATCAAATCTCCTCCTATGATCTTACCCCAGCGCTCGTCGTCCGCCGTGAGATCGAGAAGATCATCCTTGATTTGAAAGGCGCGACCCAGGTTCCGACCTACGTCGGCCATCGCGGCCACGGCCGCATCGTCCGCACCGCCGATCATCGCTCCGAGCTCGAGCGAAGCCTGAAGGAGTGCGCCCGTCTTACCATCGACCATGTGAAGGTACTCGTCCACGGAAACGTCGACGCGGGCCTCGAATTGCTGGTCCAGCGTCTGCCCTTCGCACAACCGCGCGACCATTTGCTGAAACCGCCGGATCAAATCCCTCGTGGTTGCCCGGCCGCCGGAGCAGGCGAGAAGATCGTACGACAAGCCCATCAGGTAATCCCCGCACAGGATGGCCGTACTCTCGTCCCATTTCACGTGAACGGTAGGACGCCCCCGCCGTTCGTCGGCGTGATCCATGATGTCGTCGTGAACCAGCGTAAAATTGTGAAACACTTCGACCGCGAGGGCGGCCGGGAGCGCCTCTTCGTCCGACGCTCCAAAGATTCGACTCGAGGTCAGCAACAAGATGGGACGTAGGCGCTTTCCTCCGCTCCGCAGGACGTAACGAACCGGGTCATACAGTCGGCCCGGTTCACGAGCGGGAACGAGCGCTCGGAGGCGCGAATCGACGTCGTCGCGAAGCGCCCGGACCTCCTCTTGCACGCGAACGTCACTGGAAGCCTCCGTCATGAATTGAAGGGATTACGACGGCTTTTTTTCAAGTAGGGTGGCGGCGATGGCATCCTCGATACGGGCGTACACCTCCTCGACTTCGCCTACGCCGTCGACTTCGAGAAAGGTGCCCCGCTTGCGGTAATACTCCTCGACCGGCTTCGTTTCCTCCCGATAGACGTCGAGACGCTTGCGGATGTATTCTGCATGATCGTCCTTCCGCTGAATGATGAGAGACGGATCGACGTCCGGCGGTGGCGGCTTGAAATCCAGATGGAAATTCTCTCCCGTAAGCCTGTGCACACGCCGCTTCGACAACCGATCCACGATGACGTCGGTCGGAACGTCGAGATTAATGACGGCATCGAGCGGAGCGCCGTGATTTTCGAGAAACTCGGTAAGCCACTCGGCTTGAACGATCGTACGCGGATAGCCGTCTAAAACGAATCGGTCGTAGTTCTGCTCCGCGATCGCGGAATCGGCCATCTCTCGAACCAATCGATCGGGGACGAGCCGGCCCTCTCGAACGTAGTTTTCGGCCTCCAGCCCGATTTCCGTCTCGGCCTGGATCGTAGCTCGGATGATCTCACCGGTGGACGTATGCCTTAGTCCGCGGCGCTTCGCTAACAGCCCCGCCTGCGTCCCCTTGCCTATCCCAGGTGGGCCGAGAAATACAAGGCGCATGATCCGTCTGACTAGAAAAACATTGACATGAGCACAGATCGATTCCCTCTGGCTGATCGGCGAAAATAGGAATCGGACGCCCGCTACACAAAAACCGCAGCGATGGTTCCGCTGCTGCAGTGCCCCGTTCAGTGGTCCTGGGGCTCGCTGCGTATTGGTGATGGGTCGGGAGATCCGTCTCCCGCGTGCGGAGGTGCTGTCTCGGCGCCGGTTCGACGCCCCTCTTCCTCGAGCATGAGCATCTTCTGAAGCTGCTTGACGTCCAGGTTCGCCGTCAGAAGGTCGATCCCCTTCTTCACGGCAAATCCGAGAGCCGTCTTGAGCGCCAGGTCTCCGAGCTGTCGAAGGTAACTCTTTGAATGCGAGCGGTCGGCTTCGGCGACCTCGGGTGCGTAGACGATCACGGGAGCGCGTCCACGAAGGAACTTGCGCACGACCTCCTCGGGATCCCTGCCGCGTTCAACGCCCTTGCGCACGTCCTTCGCAATGGCCGCGGCGTATCCTTCAATGAGCGACTGATGGGCCGGCGTTACGCTCGAACGCTTTTTCCGACGGCCACTGAACAGCATCGCGACGACGGCAGCGGTGGCTACCGCTGCGCCGATACCCAGAAGAGGGTTCTTCACGATCGCCGATTTGATCGCCGCCGGCGTCGAGACGATCTCTTCTTCCAGCGCGTCGATGCGCTGCTTGATCTGCTGCTCCTTTGCCGTGAGCTCTCGGCGAATGCTCGTTTGACTGTTTTCCTGCCCCATGCGCGGATGCGGAATCTATGTGTGTGCGAAGCGCAACTTGAGATTCACGAGGACGAACGCGCTGCGCCGTTCGTCGACGAGGCCGCGATGGACCGCTGCTCCTTTTCAAACCTACGTTTCCTGGCAAGGAGCGCGCCCGTGACAAGGCACAAAATCGTCGTGACGATCAAAAATCCCCAGGCCGGATGTCCCAGCCACCATCCAAGGAATAGGGCCGACGTCACGAGGCCGAACAAGCCCGTAATCGCCGCGGCGGCGAATGGAGCTACCTTTATGACCGACTCATGAACCTTCGATTGAATCTTGTCCTGGATCTCCGCCTGCAGGAGCTTCATTCTAAGCTCGACCCACGACGTAAAATCCTCGAACAGACCTCGGGTCTGCGCACTGATACGCGCGACTCTGTTTCGGCCGCCAGGTAACAAGTGATCTGAAGGGGTTTCACCTTCTACGGGTCGCTGTGGCAAAGCCTCCATCTACTCTTCGCTCTCTATTAGGCGGGGGGCTCTCTATCAGGCGGGGGATCCGCTTATGCACGTGATTCGACGTGAGTCATGCGATCTAACCGTCCGACGTCCGCACATGTGCGCCGAAACCTTTCCATTTTGACGAACGGTACGCCATTTTTACATCCGAGTCTCTCTTCGATCTCCTAACGCGGGTCGGAGCATTCCTTGGACTAAGAGGTCTTACAGACTACCGCGCGATGGCGCGGCGGAGTCCTTCATGACGAAAATCTACGTAATGACGGCATTACAAATCGCTTCAACCCCGAATCCGGACAGTTTAAAGCTCACTTTGGAAGAGGGAGTGTTCATTGAATCGGGAATGGAGACGTTCAGTTCGGCGGCCGAGGCCGAGTCGCATCCGCTCGGAAATCGTCTCTTTTCACTTCCTGGTGTCGTAAACGTCTTCATCTTGCCGCAATTTCTGACCGTGACCAAGCATCCGGCCGAGGACTGGGACGGATTGTTGCCGAAGATCGAAGCGGCGATAAACTCCTACCTGGAGGAGACCCGGTCGGCGTAACGTAGCGAGACGCCCATTAACGCAGGGCGGATCTACTTCAAGTCCGACAGAAAGGCCATCACGTCGCGACCGTCTGCACGCCAATCGAGCGGAGGTCGCTGCGCGTCACCGAAGGCGCAGGTCGGCAGATTCCCTCCAAGCCTATTGCACATCTCCTCTCGCATGACGACGATCTGAATCGCGTCACGGTTACGGGCGAGCCACTGTACGACCTCGTCCAGGTTCGAATATTCCGACCAGCGGACGTGTCCGGGCTGCTGTGGCTCAGGTTCACCCCTGCTTAGGAGAAATTCAAGGTTCTCGCCATGCGCGTGGGGCGAGTTAACGGCCTCCAGAAACGCTTGCTGCATTTTCAGACGACCCGGCGTATCGGGATGCGCCGGAAAGACCCCCCGGAACCGGGCGAACGCATCAAGCAGCGCATCGGGGGACGACTCCGCCGGCGCCCAAACGACCGCAACGTTTCGACATCCATATCCTTCATGAAGAAGCGCATCCTCTGCCAGGCCTTCGAGTTCGTCCGGCGTCTCGCGACCGTCCGTGACCGCGACCGAGAAACGGTGGCCTCGCAACAGTCGGCGCCCGGCCGATATTCCGCTCTCCTCGCAGCGGGCGGCGATCTGCTCCGCAGTCCGGTCTGATCCGGTCGCGATGATCGCATGCGCTCGCTCAAAGATCGCATCCGCATTCAAAAATTCTATTGAAAGGCCTCGAACTCTAGAGGACAGGTCGGTTGCAAAAGCCGGTAGCAGCGCCGGTGACCGCGAAGACACGCTGCCGAGATACCTGTGTCCGGACAGAAGGACCGCTACGAAGTCCTGGAGGTCGACGAGCGGCACGTTTCCCGCGTTTAACACGCCAACGGCGAGGCTCGTGGCGGATCGTGGATCGGGAGCCCATCGGTGTAGGGCCTCTTCCGTCAGCAGGCTCATCTGTTGATTCACCGCGAAGGCGATGGCCTCGTCGGTGAAGGTATTGGGGGCGGCCAGCGTCGCCTTCACGGCATCCACGCGGGCAGGATAATCCGGCTCACGCCAGGATCGAGCGGTCTCGTCGATGCCGGACGCGAGGCGTGGTAAGTCAGGCATCCTCGATCAAGAAATTGCATCCACGGAGCTCAGCGCCGGTAAGCCGTCCAACCACCTCGAACCCTTCCCCGCGGCGCACCGCACGGTCGCCCGTGAGGAGGAAGGAGCAGGAATACAGATTGGCCAGGTCGATCACCGCCAGCGCACCCGGGTGCCCTTCCGGCTGTATTGACCTGGGATCGGCCGGATCCACGACGGTGAAACGCATCCATCCGGGAGGATCGAACGTCTCGCCACCCGACGTGTAGCACTGGCTCATCAGCTCGCACATCCCGTATTCGCTTCGAATATTCCTTCGTTCGACGCCGAAACCGTCGGCCAGACGAATGTGCAATGCGCTCCGCGTCGTTTCGCGTCGATGCGTTTTCATGCCGCCCGTCTCTATCACGATTGCCCCGTCAGGCAGTGGCCGTCGAGCCTTTTCGACCAGTTCGAGGAGACCGAAAGCCGCCCCAAAAATCAGCAGCTGCACTCCGTCCGACTTAGACCGCGCCACGGCGTTCGACAGCACGTCGTGATCATCCAAAAAGAATCCGCTCCCCTCGGCGCCGAACGTGTCGATGAGATGGTGGAGCATATAGACGAGCGACGAACGATCGGCGTAACGCGGCAGATGGGCTACGATGACGAAGGGGCCTTCCCCGAAGACGCGAACGAACTGCGTCCGCACCGCCCGCTCGTAGATTTTGCGATCGCGTACGAGATGCCGGCTGCGCCTTCCTCGACCGGTGCCGCTGCTCTCGAATACGACGTCCGCCTCGTGGGATGCGAACGTGGTTACGGCCGCGTGCTTAAAGGCTTCTACGGGAAGGAGTGGCGCCTCGAAGAAGAACGGCGTGAGGTCCGCGGGCGGCTCCGGTCGTTGGGTGTGGGTGTGTGGGTCGTCCAAACTGCAATAACGGCTATACGCCGCGCAGCGCGCCCGCTGAAAGGCGAAGACCGTAGCGGCCATTTCATCGAATCGCTCGGAACGGTCTCCGGATAGCTCCGCGAACTGCCGTCCTACGTCCCCGATGGTCACGCCGGCGTCGTTAATTCGTGTACTTGATCGTGCAGCCGAAGGCCTTCGTCTTCGGTACGGGCACGCTCTCGCCACTGAGAAGCGCCTCGAGACTCCGACGCAGATACCGCTCGGCTGCATTGCCGGCGTCTCCGGGACTGTCGTCGATCGTACCGACGTAGACGAGCGTGTCGTTCTCGTCAAACACGAACACGTGCGGCGTTCGCTGGGCGCCGAAAGCCTCCGCCACGTCGGAAGACGGATCAGAGAGATACACGAGCGCGGACGGATAGCCCGCGTCGGAGGACCGGCGTGCGCTCTGTTCGGGCGTTTCCTGCGGATACGCCGCGGGATCGTTTGAATTGATCAACACGAAGCCCACGCCGCGCCCCGCAAAGTCGTTCACTATCGCCGTAAGGCGACCCTCGTACTTCTCAACCCAGGGGCACTGATTGCTCCAGAAGACGACGACCGTTCCCGCCGAACCCTGAAGGGACGCCAGGGAGGCCTGCCCAGCACCCACTCGGTTAAGCTGAACGGTCACCGAGGGCATCTCTGATCCCAGCGGAATCTCCTCCGGCGACTGCGCCTGCGCCGTTCCGACACCCAGGATAACGATCCCGAGCGTCCAGATTGCTGCACGCGTTATACTCTTGAGCGTCTTCATCTATCTATCCTTAGAACGTTGACGACGACGGTTTCGTTATCCAGCCGCTCTCAGGGCGCGTGTTACGCATTCATTGAGCGTTTCGTACGTCGCCGATCCTTCCCGGAGGTCGACGCGTTTCCCGTCCCCCCTTGCGAACCAAATTCCTTGCCAATACACATCCGGCCGCGGAGTTCGATCCCATTACTTTAGCCGTGGTAGAACGAACCACGTGCTTGTTGCGGGAACAGGAAACGCGTACTTGCATGCGTGCTCACTGTTTCCGTTTTACGTGGTCGTCCCCTCTCCTCGGGGTGCTACGGGACGAGGGCGTGCACGGAGTTATAGCGGTCCAATGCGGCGTTGCCGTCGGACAGGGGTGCTACGGGACGAGGGCGTGCAAGGAGTCCGCGCAGTGCGTGTAAAGCACGTTTAGCAAGTCCAGCTTTCGCAGAGGCTTGGCCACGCAATCGTCCCATCCCTGTTGGGTGAACTGGATCTTACGGCCGGGCAGGCGCTGGTGATCGATAAAGATGCAAGGGATGGATTGGAGTTTCGGGATCTCGTGGATGGCCGCCAAGAGGTGGGGCGACTCGAGGTCCGGATGTAGACGTCCGTCGACGAGTACGGCATCGAAAGAGGACGAGGCCGCTCGCTCGGCGAGTTCTTCGAGCGAATGAGCGGACTCGAAATCGAAGTAGGCGCTCAGCATATGGCCGATCATGCGGTGCGTCTCTCGCTGTGGATCGGCGACGAGCACGCGGGACTTCCACTGACCTCGTCGCCTGAGCTCAGGCTCGACAAGCGGCAACCGGACGACGAACGAGCTTCCCGCCCCTTTGCGCGTGTGCACCCGGATTTCACCGTCCATGGCTGCGAGAATTTGCTTCGTTACGGCCAGGCCGAGGCCCACTCCTTCAAACGAGCGATCGATCCCCCTTTCCTCCTGGCTGAACGCCTCGAATACGTCGTCCTTGGCATCCTCCTCGATCCCGACGCCGCTGTCCATGACGCGCAGGTAGGCATACTCGTAACTCGCGGAGACGTCCAGCAGAATCCCGCCGTCCGTCGTGAACTTGACCGCATTGTCGACGAGATTTCGGAGACAGCGGAAGATACCTCCGCGATCGCCGCGCACGAGAATTTCGGGCTGCGCGACGTTGACGCGAAGAAAGAGTCCACGGCGGTCGACGACGGACTGCATCGACCGGAGGACCTCTTGCACTTCTTCGGCGAGATTGACGATTTCGGGCTGCATCTCGACTTGTTCGGCCTGGAGCCCGGCCAGGTCGAGCATTTCGTTCAGCGTTTCCGCGAGACGGCGCCCGTTCTGCTCGATGTTTTCGAGGAAGTCCCGAATCGAGTCCGGCACGTCAGGCTGCAACATCTGGGCGGTACCGATGATGCCGGCCAGGGGGGTCTGGATTTCGTGGTTGACGTTCTGGAGAAGAGCGTCCTTCAAGCGTGCCGATTTGACCACGTCTTCCTGCGCCTCCGCCAGCTGCTTACGGCAGCGGACGAGCGCCGTCAGGTCGACCCCGAAACCCACTATCATCGAAACCTCGTCTTGGGCATCCGTAAAGGGGCAGTAGCGCCATGCCAGGCGTCGTTCGTCCCCGTCTACGACGAGATTCTCCTCAAAAAAGACGGTTTCTTTTCGATCTATGGCCTCAACGCGGTGAGCTCTTCGACGAAGTGCCAGTTCCAGGTGAAGACCCGACTCCCGACAGTAATCGAAATCGGTACGCCCCAGGAGCCACTCACGCTTTCTTTCGTCCGCGATAAACGACGAACTCAGATACAGGTATCGACCGTCGGGCGATAGAATCGTAACCTCGTGCGGCGTGTTCTTGATCAGATAGTCGAGAAAGGCCTCGTACTGATCGATCTGCTTTCGGACTTCGGTGACGTCGTGAAAAGTCCAAATCAGACGCTCTCCGAACGGACCGGCCAGTCGTGCAACGCTAAGATGCATGCGCACGTCGGCATCCGTACCGCTCGGATGCACCTCCATGGCATTCTCTTCCTCTTGCTCGAGATGCGCCAGGAGGTGCTCGATCGTGGGCTTCTCACTCATGTCGATGAGTGAAAGAATATGCTGACTTCGCCGCGTCGTGTGAGCGAACCCGAAGAGGGATCGCGCCGATGCCGTGCACTCGAGGATTCGCCCCTCGGCATCGGTGACGACGACCGGATCACCGATCGAGTCGAAGAATGACTTCCAGCGCGTCGCCTCGCGTTTCCAGCGATTCGACCTTCGCAGGGAAATCCATGCAAGAATTGCGACAAGAAACGCGGCGGTTGCCAGTACGACTGAGACGGGCGCTATGTTTGACCACACCGCCGCAATCAAGAGATTGACGCCGCCTACTCCAATCATTGCGGTACCACGTTAAACCAGCCAGATGAAGGACACAGAATCACGAGAGGTATCGGCCGTACGTCGCAGAGCTTAAGCACGATGCGTGCCCGGGTCAGGCCGAGTGCGTCCCGCCATGGCGTGTCGTCGACGACGACGCTTCCGGACGGCTTCAGTCGAAGGCCTTTACGGATCCTACCGTTCGCCTTGCGATCCGGCGGTTGAGACCGACGAAAAGCCCGAGCACGATGCCCCACTGAAGAAGACACGTCATGACGCTGTAAGGCTCGAAGGGATCGTACCACGTATCGGGGGCATAGGTCGAGGCCGAGAGATAGAGCCACCAGACGAGAAGGATGATCGCCTGAAGTGGAATGGCATATCGGATCAATCGCTCCCAGACTGCGCCGACCCTCCAGTCGCTCGCGTCGCTCGCGATCATCTCACGGACGAAGCGCTCGGGTCGGTAACGGATGACGGCGGCCGCCACGAACGCCCCTGAGATCATCAAGGCGACGCCCCAGACAAAGTCTTGATTTCCGAGGAAACCCAGGTACAAAGCCGACGGCATGCCGAGTACCAATCCGATCAGCCCGACGGCGACGATGGCTCGATCTCGCTTCACACCCGCGTCGACGAGTACGCGCGTGGCCAATTCGATCATCGAGATGAGGGAGCTGAACGCCGCGAAAGACAAGCCGAGGAAGAAAAGTATCGCGAGCGGTCGCCCGAACTCCATTTTTGCGAAGAGCTGCGGCATCCAGATGAACGTCAACCCCGTCGAAGCCGGCCCGCTGGATTTCATGACCTCGAGTACTTCGCCGCGAGACATTTCCGCACCGAGAACGGAAAACACGGTACCGAAAATCATGATCGCGGCGAGAAGGGAAACGACGTTGTTCCCGATGCCTGTGATGAATGCGTTCTTGACAATGCCGTGTTGACGCCGCATGTAGGCACCGTAGGTGAGAATCAGTCCCCATCCGGCTCCGGTGTCCCATGCGTTCTGCGTCAGCGCCTCCAGCCACAGGGACGGTCGCGTCAGTAGGTCTAACTGCGGCGTGAAGAGGAAGGCCAATCCCGCCCCCGATCCCGGCAGCGTGACGGCTCGCAGCACGGAGATGACCACGATGACGAAAAGCGCCGGAATGAGCACCTTGTTGACCCGTTCGATCGACGAAACCCCTTTCCAGACGGCGAGTGCACCTAATCCCATCGCCGCGGCGTGAAACACGAGCGGCAACCCGCTCCCCTGGAAACCGTCCCAGATCAACGAAGCGGACTGGACACTGGCAGGTAACGCCTGCGTGGTCATCGAGAAGAAGTAATAAATGCACCAACCCGCCACCACGGAATAGTAGAACATGATGGCGGTGGCTACGAACGCGACGAACGTCCCCATCCATGCGAATCGCGGTCCGGCGGTCTTGATGAAAGAGCCGACCACGCCCTTTCGACTGCTGCGTCCCAGCGCGTATTCCGCGATGATTAAAGGGATGCTCCAGAGAAAGAGAAAGATGACCCAGGCGATCAAGAACGCCCCGGCCCCCTCCTCGCCCCCGTTCTGAGCGGCGATTCGGGGAAAACGCCAGATGTTTCCGGTGCCGACGGCAATACCGAGGACGCTGAGGAGCAATCCCAGACGGGATGAGAATCGTTGATCGTTAGATCCCGGAGCGGCCGTCATTTCGTATCTCGACCTGGGCGTATCAAGGTTCGGCTGACGACGCGCGATTCCTCGAGATCACCGGCCGAGTCCGGCTTCAACAGATCGTAGTATTCGAAAGCCAGGTACGTCGGAACGTGGAGATCGTAGCGTCTAGCGAACGGGTTTCCGCTTTGTCCACCCGGATAAACCCCGCGTCCTCGAGGCCGGCCGTCGGCGAAATCGACGACGACTCGCCAGCTCGCACTGTGGGTCGTAATGCGGCCACCGGCCGGCGAGAGCGTCTCTCGGTACCCGGGGTACTCCATCGGCCCGCGCCCCAGAGATCGCAGAGCCGGGCTGTCGATGAGGTGATTGAATTGAATCTTCCTGTGATTTCCCCACCGCCAGTCTTCGGACTTCCATCCGAATTCATGACTGATCCTCTCGGCCGCCGCGTCGAGAGCGGCTCGAAGCAGGCCCGCCGCCCCCTCGCGCTCATCGGTATCGAGGACGTCTAGCCACTTTGCCTCCGGATGATCCCGAAGCAGAACGTAGAGACGCGACTGTTTGGGCCGGGGTACGATTAGCGGCCGACCCGACCTGTCGCCGTCTTCCAGGGGCAAGGATTTGAACACCGGCTCGTCCCATGTCAGGCGCTCGAGCTCTTGAAGCAAAACGTCCAAGACGAACGGCTCAAGCCGATCGACCGTCATCGTGCCGTCCCATGAACGAAGCATTCTGCGAAGGCTGTCAGCCCTGCCGGTCACGCCGGAAAGCGTATCGAGCAGAGGAAAGAAAAGATCGTACTGGACGGCGTGCACGTCGGACTGGTAGGCGGCGAGATGCTCCGAGGTGTGCCGGGATCGACTCCTGAGAAGGGTGTCGATCCGAATAGAGCGGTACTGATCCCCCCAATCGTGACCCACGTAGTACGCAAAGCTGGAATCGGTCGGCTGCTGATTCGTCGACGTCAGAAATCCCTGCTGCGGATTCAACGCGTACGGCAATTCGTCGAAGGGTACGCGACCGATCCATTCCGAATCACTCGTCGAGCCGTCGAGCAGACCGGCTCCATGTCCTCCGCGTCGCACCGGGAGACGGCCGGTTGAACGGATGCTAATCGTTCCATCTACGTCCGCGTACAAAATGTTCTGCATGGGCGAGTCCCAGTGCCGCAGCCCTTGCTCGAAATCATCCCGATTCTGCGCGCCGTTCATCGCCGTAAGGGCGAGAAGCGTCCGGGAGGGCTCATGCGCCGTCCATCGAAGGACGTAGTGTTCGTCCCGGTGAGACATGATCGGACCCCAGTGCGCATACCGAAGCGTGTCCAGCACGCGGTCATCCCCCCTCACGAATATCGTGTCGGTGACGAGCTCGACGTCGCTCCAGGCTTCACCGAAACGAAAGCGCGTGCCGGATCCGTCCAACTCTATGCGATAGTGATCGATCTGATCGGCTCCCGTATTCGTATAGGCCCACGCCAGGTGATCGTTGAATGCCTCGACCGGCAGAGGCGCACCCGGAATCGTTACCCCGTACGAGTTCATGGTCGGCGTGACGACGTGCACTTCGTACCAGATCGACGGCAGCGTCACGGCGAGGTGCATGTCGCCGGCCAGAATCGGCCGGCCCGTTGACGAGCGATCGGACCCGACGGCCCAATTGTTCGATCCCTTGCCGACCATAAATCCTTCGAGCAGGGATCTCGCGAGCCCGCCTGCGAGTGACGGAGGGCGGAAGACCGCGTGGCTTTCGACGGTTGCGACGTCGTCCCGTGCGCGCTCCTCCGGCCGGACGGGCGTGACACCTTCGTTTAACCGAGCGTCTCGCGCGCGACCGACGCTCGGTGTGGTCGTCACGCGCCCGTCCTCGGGGATGACGGGCACGTACGGCGTGGCGTGCCTCGGATAGAGGAGATCGAAATCCTCTTTGGACAATTGGTCTTGAAGCCAGTCGTACGAAGGCTGGTCGGTCGCGTAGGTCAGGTCGTAGTTCATATACTGGAGCAGCCGGAGAGTCTGCATGGGCGTCCAGGGATCCGGCCGGTAGCCGAGCAGGCGGAACTCAAACGGCAGGTCACGCTCGTCGAGCCGTGAAATGAAGGCGTTTACGCCTTCCGCGTAGGCCTCGAGCGTCGCAAGCTCAGGCCCGTCTTCTTCGACGATCCGGCGCAAGTTCTTTCGTGCACCCCAATCCATACCCGTCCGGCGAAGAAACCGGTCGGCCGGGATCGCTGCAGGACCCAGCGCGGCCGCGAGTCGGCCGGAGGCGGCGCGAGGCAGGAAATCGAGCTGGAAGAGCCGGTCACGGGCAGTCACAAATCCGATGGCCCTCATCGCGTCGAGATCGGTTCGGGCAAAGACGTGGGGCACGCCGCGATCGTCCCATTCGATGTGAACCGGCTCCTCGAGCCCCGAAATT
This sequence comes from uncultured Rhodothermales bacterium, assembly GCA_964570345.1. Classification (GTDB taxonomy): domain Bacteria; phylum Bacteroidota; class Rhodothermia; order Rhodothermales; family VXPQ01; genus CAZMXY01. The sequence continues at coordinate 31,463 of CAZMXY010000020.1, forward strand.
TCGAATCGCTCGGGAGGTTTGGCGTCAGCGAGGCGCGCCGTACGATAGAGACCGTCTTTCGGATCGAGGAGCGTACCGAGGGGCGGCATCCCCGTAAGTCGCGTCCCCAGGAGGACCGGCGCCAAGGCGGCAAAGGATGCCCACAGAACGAGTCGTACAGGTGCCCGCCACATGGAGATCACGAACCGTACTCGCGAATCGGCTGCCGGAAAGCGGGAACGCCTTCACCTCGCATGGGTCCGTGAAGTGCCATGTCGGCTTCGGTTTCACCGTCCGACCACCGAGGCAATTTCTGCGCGTCGTCCGGCAGGACCAGGCTCAGCAGCTCGTCCGTCGCGTTCGCGTAGTCACGTGAGCCGCGCGAATACGGATCGTGGTCGAATGCCGTCGAGCCGTTCGTATGCATCTCCGACAACGCCGTGCTCGTTCGGATGATGCTTCTGAATATTTGCGATCCGTACTTCCCCCGCATGTAGTGCCGATACGATCGATGGCTGTTCTTCCTGGCATCGACCTGCGTAAAGAGAAAAACCGGCGCGGTCAGGTCGGGATTGAGGCGCTGTCTGACGATCTCAGCCGTCTGAAACGTCTGTTCCGCTCCGAGCACGGGCTGATATTCCGGCGTAACCGGAATCAAAACGTGGCGCGAGGCGACGAGCGCGTTCAGCGAGAACACCGTGACCGCAGCCGCGGTATCGAAGAACACGAAGTCGTATTCGAGGCCGTCCTGAATGGACTCCTTTGCCCAGAGCACGTCCGTGGGCCGGGTAAGCTTGCGCATCGTTCTGGTCAGAGCACTCGAGGACGGCAACAGATCAAAATTCTTGAGGGACTGAATTTCGACGTTCCGCAGCAGCACGTCGTGATCGAAGAGCACGAGCGACGTTCGGTCCTCCGGCGGCTCCTTTACGCCGAGCATGCTCGTGAGGAAGCTCTGAGGGTCGAGATCGATGACGAGCGTCCGAAATCCGCTCAATCCAAGGGCGGCGGCGATGTGTATGACCGAAGTCGTCTTGCCCGTCCCACCCTTGTGGTTACAAACTGCGATTACGGTCATGAGTGGGAAAGGGAGATGCCTTAGATTTGGCGCAAGTTAGGACGTTACCCCTGCCGAGTCAAATGCGGACGGTTGCAACTCAAGTCGAGATGAGATCACGTCAAAAGGGACCGAAATGCGCTTGATCGACCCGTGGACGGCCCTCTACCGCCGTCGCTTCGCCGCCGCGACGATCTCGGGCGCCATGCTGGGCTTGAGCTTTCCGCCGTTTCCTTTTCCCGTGCTGGCAGCTATCGCGTTGGTCCCGCTGCTCAAGGTCTGGGACGAGAGCCCTGACGGACGATCGGCGTTCTCGACTGCCTACGTCGCGTTCCTGGTGACCTTTGCCGTCGCCTTTCAGTGGCCTCTCTTCCACGCTTTCACGACCACCGCATTGTTGTCGCTGCCGCCCTTACTGATCCTTCCGATGTGGATGGCGGCGCCTTTCGGCGTCACCCATACCATCCGGCGGCGCCTCGGACGTCGGGTCGGACTGATCGCTCTCGCAGCGACGTACGTCCTCATGGAGTGGGGGCTGCGAACGGGCCCGTTGGCGTTCCCGTGGCCGCTCATCGGCCACACGCAGGCCGCGATGCCGCCGGTGAACGGTCTCGCCGCACTCGGCGGCGTACCGCTTCTGACTCTCTTCCTCCTGGCTCTGAACGGCTTGATTTACGCTGGGGTCAGGCGCGGTGTACGGCCGGTCCCCGCCCTCCTGGCGTGCGCCGTCCTTCCACTGCTCCCATTCGTGACGAACGATGGAGGGTCGGCTTTTCGGCTATCCGGCCACGGCGCGACCCACGCCCCTGAGACCGTTCGCGTGGCGGGCATCCAACCCTCTCCCACGCCGGAGTCCTGGGCCGATCTCGACGACAGCAGTCGCGTTTCTACCCTGTTGGATCTTTCGCGCGTCCTCTTGGAGCGTGCCGACCGTCGACCGGACTTGATCGTGTGGCCTGAAACGGCCATTCCGCCTCGACCGAATCCCTCGTCGTACGTCGAACGCTTGCAGTCTTTCAGCGATTCGGCGGGAGTGCCCGTTCTGGCCGGCGCCATCACGACGGGATTGACGGGCGCCGCCATCACGACGGGATCGACGGCCGGCGCCGCGTATCGTAATTCCGCATTGCTGGTCGTGCCTCGAGCGGCCATCCAGAGATATGACAAGGTAAACCTCGTCCCGTTTGCCGAACGAGTTCCGTTCGCGGGCACGATCCCGTACCTCGAGCGGCTCGCCATTCCGGCCGGTGGCATACAAGGATACGAGCCGGGAAAAAGCCGCGGAATCTTCGAGATCACGGGACACCGCTTGGGCGTACTCATCTGTTTCGAGACGCTTTTCGCGGCTTCGGCGCGCGACCATGCGCGCGCCGGCGTCCGTGCGATCGTGGCCATTACGCAGGACGGATGGTGGGGCGACTCGTTTGGATACCGGCAGCATCTGTCCTTTAATCGTCTTCGGTCCATCGAGACAGGCCTGCCGCTGCTGCAGGCATCCGTGTCGGGAGTGTCTGCGCTGATCTCTCCTGACGGCCGCGTCCTCGAATTGGCCGGATGGATGGAACGTGCCACGTGGCAGGTCGACGTACCCCGGCCCGAGGCGTCGACGCCGTACGTACAGTACGGTGAATGGGTGACGGTTCTGGCCCTGATCGTAGCATTGGGGATTGCTGCCGTCCACGTCTTTCACCGCGGGTCGGGCGGGATTTCCCAAAGAATCGGCGAGGACGAGGACGAACCGAAGACGAACATAATGACGACGTTGAGATGACACTACGAACCCCCTTCATTCTGGCATCCGGCTCGCCTCGACGACGTAAGCTGCTCACACAAATCGGCATTTCGTTCGAGGTGGACGTTCGTAACGTGGACGAGACCGTCCCGGCGGGGACGGCTCCGGCCGCCGTTTGTGAGTTGCTTGCGCTCCGAAAGGCCGAGGATGCTTCGCTTACGCGACCGGAGGCGCTCACGCTGGGTGTCGACACCATCGTCGTACTCAACGGAACGATCCTCGGAAAACCGGCCGACGAAAGCGAAGCTCGGGCCATGCTCCGACGTCTGAGCGGACGCACGCATACCGTCTACACCGGACTCGCGCTGATCCATCCGCAGACGGGCCGAAGCGTGAGCGTCTCGGAGGCGACGCGCGTCACCTTCGGCGCGATGGATGACGAGGAGATCACGGCCTACGTTGCAACGGGTTCGCCCATGGACAAAGCCGGCGCGTACGGAATCCAGGACGACCTCGGCGCACTGTTCGTCGACCGAATCGACGGCGACTACTACAACGTCGTCGGCTTGCCTCTTCGGAAACTTTATCTCACCATACGTGAATCGTTTTCGGACCTTCTCGCGTCGGACATTCTCGCGTGGCCCATCGACGTGGATTCGGACGGCGGCTCCGCTTAGAAACCTCGAATGCATTCTCATGCCACGTATCGAAGACGTCAGAGTGGTCCTCGTGCAAGCGCGCAGTACGGTCGATATCGAAGGTCAGGAACAGCTCTGTTTTCTCGAGCGGTGTCGCATCGATCGGTACCAGCTCACGCCTCGCAGCGTCCTGCGCGACCCCCTCGATGCGGATCTCTTGGATGAATTTGATGCCGTCATGATCGGCGGGGCGGGCGAATACTCGGCCGTAGGGGATTACGAGTGGATGCCCGGCCTTCTCGAGTTCGTTCGTGTTTGCTACGACCGCCGCGTCCCCACCTTCGGCTCGTGCTGGGGACACCAGCTTATCGCCCGTGCGCTGGGTGGCCGGGTCGTCCACGACAGCGAGCTCGCCGAGATGGGGTGCCATCACGTGACGCTCACCGCATCCGGCCGCGCCGACCGGATCTTCCAAGGTTTCCCGGACCGCTTTCTGGCGAACATGGGCCACCACGACCGCGTTGTCGAATTGCCGCCGGACGCCGTGGAACTCGCCTTTTCGGATACGCAGCGGTATCAGGCCTTTCGGATCGCCGACCGACCGATGTACGGAACCCAGTTTCATAGCGAGCTCGACGCGGCCCGCGAGCGCGAGCGACTCTACCGTTACCGAGAGCACTATCCGGAGATCGCGACCGATTCGACCTTTCAGGACGTGCTCGACAATCTAGCAGAAACGACCGAGGCCGATCGCCTTCTCCACGACTTCCTGATGACCTTCGTAGTCAACGACGACTCATGAGCGCTCCCGTCACCGTCGGTCTCGTACAAATGCGATGCAGCGAGGACGTCGACGAGAACGTAGAAAAAGCCGCTCGCATGACGGAGGAAGCGGCCGAAAGAGGCGCATCGATCGTGTGCCTCCCCGAGCTGTTCAGGACGCCGTATTTCTGCAAGTCGGAAGACCACGCATG
>CAZMXY010000021.1:0-1875 GCA_964570345.1 uncultured Rhodothermales bacterium
CTAGTTCAGCTCGTCGTCCATCGAGGCCCCATCGGCTTACGTCCCTACGGCAAAGCCCGTGCTTTCGCGAAGAGAGCACGGGCTTTTGGCGTTTGGCCGTCTATGAACGGAAGACGTCTATTCCTCCGGTGTCAGAAAAACGAATGCCATGTATTCGTCGCCGTCCACCTTGGACGACTTGACGGTATACTTCTCTCCGAAACGGCGGCGCAAATAACCGCGAAGTCCCCCTACTTCATTCTTGCCGAGCTTCACCTTGAGGACCTTGTCACCCGTGATGTTTTGTGCCGCGTCGGCGAGCGGCTCATACTTTGACGAACGCCCCCCCTTTCCGCTCCGCAGTTCCGAGAGCTCTTCCTGTGCCTGACCTTCCGAGATGACCTCGAACTTGAACAGGCCGGCTTTCTTTGATCCGGATCGTTTTGCCATCTTGCTCTCTCCTAAGATGATGATGAATGGGTCGTGACTTGACTTATCGTATACGGAACGAGTGTGAATCGAGCGAAGTTACGAAATATCTGAATCATTCGTCCAGTCAAAGTGCATTCGAAATATGAAGATCTCGAACCACGTACAGTGCGAACGTGCACCCCTAACGGTAGAGACACTCGACCTTTAGAGTACGAAGGAGATCCGGCTGATGCCCTAACTTCTCTTAACGTAGACGAACCGTCGGCGCAAACCTGTTGCGCAAATGAGACGTTTTTTTGCGCAACGAATGGTCGAACCAATTCAAGACGGAAGTCATATGCTCGGAAGCATCCGCGACGGGAAGGACGTCGGCAGACACGATCCCTTCAGCGTTTGATCGCCGCGTCACAGCGAGCGTGATCCAATCTGCCGTAACGGTCCGAATACTCTCCATTCGGATCACCCGAGGCTGACGATCATTTATGGATACGAGATGGCTAACGAGACGCAAATCATTTTACAGGAGCATGTCCGTGACGTCCGTATCTTCGCCCAATTCCTCATGAGCCTCCTTATCCAATGAGCGAGCACTATATCGAATCGTCGGTCGTTTTTCCGGAGTCGGCTCGAATCGGTCGGTTCACCGTTCTGGAAAGTGGAACCACATTGAGTGATGACGTCGAGATCGGACATCACAGCGTGATCGAATCCGGGTCTTTCCTCGGAGCGAAAACCCGTGTAGGGCACTTTGCGTCTATCGGGTCAGGCGTGCGAATCGGCACTGATTGCCGAATTGGAAGCCACGTCACCATATACCCGGAAACGCAGATCGGTGACCACGTACGAATTGATGACGGCACCGTGATCGGAAAACAACCCATGCGCGCATCGAACAGCGCCGTTACGGAAGACATCCGGATGGGTCCTGCGGTCATCGGAAATCGATGCCTGCTCGGCGCCGGCGTCGTCGTCTACGCCGGTTGCGTGCTCGGCGAGAGCGTGCTGGTCGCGGATCTTGCCGGCATTCGAGAGGACGTGACGATTGGTGACTTCAGCATCGTAGGGCGTGGGGTCTCAATCGAAAACAAGTCGACCGTAGGTAGATACTGCAAACTCGAGACAAACGCCTACGTTGCGGCCTATTCAACGCTGGAAGATCGCGTATTCATTGCACCGGGTGTGCTGACGAGCAACGACCATTTCATCGGCCGCACGAAGGAACGCTTCAAGCACTTCAAGGGCGTAACCGTACGGCGCGGCGGACGGCTCGGAGTGGGCGCCGTCGTACTTCCGGGTTTGGAGATCGGTCCCGACGCCGTCGTGGCTGCAGGCGCGGTACTGACGCGAGATGCCGGCGAGCGGGTGATCTTCGCAGGTATTCCTGCACGCCCATTCCGCGAAGTCCCAGACGAACAATTGCTCGAGCGGCAGGGGTGGGATGACGAGTGAAACGTTGGGACGTGG
>CAZMXY010000021.1:1975-21936 GCA_964570345.1 uncultured Rhodothermales bacterium
ACGTGGGGACGTGAGAACGTGGGGACGTGAAAACGTGGGGACGTGTACGGGCGGCCTGGATGTCGGGCCTGCAGCCTACGTGAAAGCTGTGCGGAATTACTTTAGAGCCCGGGGCGAAGATGAATATCGAGATGGTAGATCTGCGGAACCAGTACCATGGGATCCGCAAGGAAATAGATGCCGCCATAGACTCCGTCCTCGAATCAACCGATTTCATTCGCGGTCAAGAAGTCGGCGAATTCGAATGCAAGCTCGCCGGCTATTTGGGCGGAGCCTTCGCGCTGGGGGTCGGCAACGGCACCGATGCGCTTCAGATCGCGATGATGGCACTCGGCGTCGGCTCCGGCGACGAAGTAATCACGACCTCCTTCACGTTCATTGCCACCGCCGAAGCGGCCGCCGTGCTGGGTGCAAGGCCCGTCTTCGCCGACATTGATCCGAGAACGTTCAATCTGGATCCGTCTAAGGTCGAAGAATTGATTACAGACCGAACGAAGGCGATCGTGCCGGTGCATCTCTTCGGACAGCCCGCGGACATGGCTGAAGTAATGGACGTCGCGAGAAAACACGAAATCGCCGTCATTGAAGACAATGCGCAGGCAATCGGATCCGAATATGACGGGGTCAAGACGGGATACATCGGCGACGTCGGTTGCCTTTCGTTTTTCCCCTCGAAAAACCTCGGATGCTTCGGAGATGGGGGAGCGGTGCTGACGAAGAATGCAGATCTTTACCGTTCCATGCGAATGATTGCAAATCACGGCTCAGAAAGAAAATACCAAAACGAGATCGTGGGCGTGAATAGCCGACTGGACACCCTCCAGGCTGCAATCCTCAAGGTCAAACTGGAGCATCTCGACGAATACAATGCGGCTCGTCGCAGGGCCGCATCAAGATATAACGCCCTCTTCGATGAAAGCGAGTATGTCACGGTACCACATCACGCTCCCGACCGCACACACGTCTATCATCAATACACGTTACGCATTTCGGAGGAGGTCCCCGGCGGCCGCGACGGCCTCTCGAACTATTTGCGAGAGAGAAACGTACCTCACGCCATCTACTATCCCGTTCCGCTGCATCAGCTTCCGGTCTTTGCCGAAGAAGGGGCGTGCCGTTGCGGCGATCTGAGTGAGACCGAACTGGCCGCAAGAGAAGTGATTTCTCTCCCGATGCACACGGAGCTCACTGACGAGCAGCAGGAGTTCATCGCGCGGTCCGTGCTGGAATTCGTCGAACAGACGTCGCCGGTTGCCTAGCAGTCATGCGATACGACTACGGGTCGCCCCCAATTGGGCATTCCACAGCATGCCGGACGCAATAAGGCTCGCCCAGATCGGAGTCGGATACTGGGGACAAAATCTGCTAAGAAATTTCGTCGCTCTTCCCGGCGTGGAGGTCGTCGCTGCATGCGATCAGCGCATGGACGTTTGCCGCCGACTCGAAATACAGTATCCCGGACTTCGGACGACGCAGGACGTCAAAGATCTCCTTGAAGACCCTTCGATTCAGGGCGTCGTTGTCGCGACCGAAACGCCGCAGCACTTCGAGATGGCGGCGGCGGCGCTCGAGGCGGACAAGCACGTCTTCGTCGAGAAGCCAATGGCTCAGCGCGTCGATCAGGCCCAACGCCTTCTCGATTTGGCCGAGACGCGCAACCGTCGGTTGATGGTCGGACACCTTCTGCTCTATCACCCGGCCTTTAGATACGTCGAAGAACTGATCGACGGCGGCGCCCTGGGTGAGGTCTTCTACGTTTACAGCGTACGCGTTAATCTCGGCATTATCCGACAGCGGGAGAACGCGCTCGAAAGCCTCGGGCCGCACGATCTGTCGATTGCTCTGCAATTCCTCAAATCGGATCCCGTGGCCGTCTCCGCAAACGGCCAGGCCTACCTGCAGCGCGGCGTCGAGGACGTTGCGTTTGCTACGGTCCATTTCGCGGACGGCAAGCTGGCGCACCTTCATACGAGCTGGCTCGACCCCCGCAAGGTCCGCAAGGTGACCGTCGTCGGAAGCAAGAAGATGGCCGTGATCGACGACGTCGAAAGTACGGAGAAGGTGCGCCTCTATGACAAGGGCGTCGATCTCAAACCAGGTGAAAAGAGGTATGTGGATTACGCCGACGCCATGTCGATTCGCAACGGCGACATTCACATTCCGAAGATTGAAATGCGAGAACCCCTCCGCCTGGAGTGCGAGCACTTTGTAGAATGTATTCGCACCGGACTAACGCCACGTTCGGACGGCCGTAACGGCCTTGCTGTCGTCAAGATCTTGGAGGCGGCGCAAGAATCCTTGATCAACCGCGGTGCAACCGTTGCGCTGAACTGACCGCGCATCCGAGCAGCCGGTTACGACACGGACGGCGCATTCACGAACCCCGGACCTGACGCTACCGAATGACCTGAATCGTGTGAATCTGGTGCCCGTGCGCCGTTGAGACTTTAATGATGTATAATCCCGCACCGACGTAGCGACCCGTGCCGTCCTCACCCGTCCATTCGACGAATTCACGAGCGTGATCGCGTCGAATGACCAAACGGCCGAGCACGTCGTAAACTCGCACGCTAGTCGATTCGGTGCCCGTCGGAATCGTGAGGACGTCCACGCCGACACGAAACGGGTTGGGAAAGGGCTTGCCGGGGCGCTTCATCTCAGGCGGTGATTCAATGCCGGTCCAGACGCTTGCGTCCACCACGAGCCGGTCACGATTCTCGCCGATGACCGCAACGTAGCGGGGACGGCCCAGGACGCCTTGCGTTGCTATACGGATCGCGCCCGGTTCGATTGACGAACCGTCGAGACGATAGACGAGTACGCGCAGCTCTCCGGCGGATTTATCCACGCCGAAAGCAATGGTGGCGTCGGCATCGGAGGCGTCCAGGTTCACAAACGCCTCTCCAACAGCCGGAAGCACCACTTGAAAGGCACGGATCGGTCGTTCGATCGTCAGCTCGATGGTCTGCGGACCTGCCGACAATCTGATTCCGCTCGGACTCGTTCCCCCTGCGTCTGACTCGTCCGCCGGCAGGTCGACGTCATCCGGCCACCGACCACTGACGATCGCGCGAGCGAGTACTGTAAGATCGCGAACGTCCAATGCGCCGTCTCCAACAGGAAATGGAAAAAGGTCCGCAGCAACCTCCTGCACGGGATCGGGCGTCAAGCGGTGCAAGACGAAGTCGATGGCATGCACGACGTCCATCGCGTCGACGGTGCCGTCACCTACGACGTCGCCCCGACCGCCGCGACCTTTCCCCGTTATCGAAATCGTGTCTGCCTGCCCCTCCCCGTTGTGCGTGAAGGTGATCTCACCTGTCTGCCTGCCGAACGACGTGCTCGTAGGCGTGAACGTGATCGCAAACTCCTGACTCTCGTCGGGCGAAATCTCCGCGAAATCCGGCGAAACGGCGAAGAGCGCGTTCGATGCGGCCGCATGTGTGATGACGAGCATATCATTGCCTCCCGGATTCGACACGGTCAACGTGGCCGCGCCCACCTCCCCGACCGTTACGAGGCCGACGTCGAGATTCGTTGCCGAGGGTTCGAAAAACCGGCCGCCCGGACGCACCGTAACGAGATGGCCGCTCGAAGATGCCGAGAGGTCCGCATCGGAGCCTTCCGGCTCGGCCATCGCTCCAATGACGTTCTGAATCGAAAGCGGAATCTCAGTCGGGAGGTCGACGGATGCAGCATTGAAGTGCAGCACCAGCAGATTGTCATACGTTCCCCCGGTGAGGGCACCTTGTCCCAGAAGGACGACGTCCACGTATCCCGGTCCGGGTTCAAAAGAAAGAGTCCAGTCATCCGCGTCCGAAACGGCTTCTCCGCGCTCCACGCCGGACACCGTCAGCACGTCGCTCGTCCACGCGACTCGAAACTGAAGGCCCTGAAGACCGGCCATGGAAATGAACGTTAGCCGCAAGGGCACTGCGACGCCGGACAGCTCCGCAACGACGTCGCTCGCGTCCGTGCTGAACTCTAGCACACCACCGGCCGCGGTCCCGGAGAGGGAGATTTTCACTCGTCCCACTCCGAAGTCGAATTCGGCGGAGCCGGTGACGACGCCCCGCACGGTTGGACCAAACGTAATGGAATACGTCCTCGTCGAACCGCCCGGGATCACGACGGGATCGCCAGGATCAATGGTGAACCCCGTGCCAGTCAAAGAGGGCGTCTCGACGGTGAGGGGTTCCGACGTGTGATTGGTGAGGCTGACGGATTTCGCCTCGGCCGTGCCCACGGAAGCGCTGAACGAAAGTACCAGCGGCGAGACGGACACCGGCACGTCGGCCGTGATGGTGACGTCATCGATCCGGACGTTCGCGCCGGCTGAACTCAGGCCTTGCCCGTCGAATCGAATCACGACCCCGCCAGAACCGAGTACGACGTCCGGAAGCGCAACCGAAATCAATTGCCACTTTGAGTCCGCATCCGGAACGGCAGACCCGGTCTCCAACAATAGGACGGGAAAGGACTCGCCGCCGTCTACGGAAACGCTCACCGTGAGATTCCCTGTCTCGTACGCCGCCGTGCGGCGGGCCAGGTACGACAAGGACGCGGACGTTGCCGCGCTCAAGTCGATCGTAGGCGTGATCGCGCTCGCAAGTGCGTTACCTCTGTTCTGGAGGCTTTCCGTTCCCGATCCCGGCGACGGGGTAGAGCTGCTCTTGAACCAGCCCTCTTCAAGCATCCATCCAATGGGAGCATCGGTCAGGTCGAAGTGTTCCTCAAAGACGGCCACCTGAGCGCGGGCGGACGGAACGGTGCCGATCCAACCGACAAGAACGCAGACGGTCAGGGCGACGAGACGTTGGAATGAGATCATGGCGGCGAACCGGTTAGGAGATGCATTTGTCTCCTAGACCCATTCGTCGGCCGAATATAACCTCATGGGTTCGCAAACGTCCGGGTTCCACATGCGGCGGACGCCGAGAAGGTCAGGCGCTAGAAATCGCCACCGCCGAGCACCATCACCTTGCTTCCGTCGTGAGGCACGTGCTTCAAAGCATTGCGCGTATCGACGATCGCCCTTGCGTGCTGCGCGATCAGCGGGTAGGGGAACGCACTGTGATCGGTGACGATCGCGACGACGTCGTATTCCCGCAGGGTCTCCTCCGTTACTTCGACCGCGTCGAATGCATGGCGGCCGGCGTCGCCGTCGATCTCCAGCGTCGGAACGTGCGGGTCGGCGTAGGCAAGCTGCGTGAATCCGCGCTGCATCAACAACTCGATGATCCGGCACGACGGTGAGTGCCTGGTGTCGGACACGTCGCGTTTGAAGGCCACACCGAGAATGAGCACTTTCGCATCGCGGAGCCGTATGGGCTGATTCGCAACGACGCGGACGATCGCATCCACCACATAGAAAGGCATCGTCTCATTCACCCGGGCCGAAAGGGTGATGAAATTCGTCTCGAAGTCGTATCGACGAGCAAGCCACGACAGGTAATACGGATCGATGGGGATGCAATGCCCTCCGAGGCCGGGTCCCGGATAAAAGGGCATGAACCCGAACGGCTTCGTCGCCGCCGCCTCGACGACCTCCCAGATCGAGATGCCTCCCATTCGGTCGCAGAGCTGCGCGAGCTCGTTGAGCAGCGCGATGTTGACGGAGCGAAAAATGTTCTCGAGCAGTTTCTCCATCTCCGCAACCTTGGGCGACGAAACACGATGTACGTGATCGCATACCTGCTTCATGGCGAGCGCAGCCAATTCGGTACACGCATTCGTCACGCCGCCCACGACGATCGGCGTGTTCGACGTCGTGAACTGACGATTGCCCGGATCGATGCGCTCAGGCGAGAAGGCCAGGAAGTAATCGCGCCCGAGCTGCAGTCCATTCGGCTTTGCCTTCTCCTCCAGCCGGGGCTGCACTAATCCCTCGGTCGTATCCGGATAGGTCGTCGACTTGAGGATGACGAGTTGTCCCGGTCGAAGGTGCTCCGCGATCGCCTCGGTTGCGGACTCGATGTACGTCGTGTCGGGATCCTTCGCGGCCGTCACCGGCGTCGGAACGCAAATATAGAACACGTCGACGTCCTTGCCCGATGAGAAGTCGTCGGCCGCAGTAAACCGACCGTTCTCGACCACCGTGCGGAGATCTTTGTCGTCGACGTCCTCGATCACATTCTGCCCCGCATTGAGGCGCAGCACGCGCTCGCTGTTCAAGTCGATCCCGATGGTTCGGAATCCGCGGAGGGAGAATTCAACGGCGAGCGGAAGGCCGACATAACCAAGTCCGACGACCCCGATAGTGGCCGTCCTGCCGGCAATTTTCTCCTCAAGGCGTCGAGCGCTGCCGGTGAGCTGCAGCGATGGAGTGTCGAGAACGGTCGTTTTCAAGGGGGAATCTGACATAAGTCGGAATTAGCCGTCGATTAATTGCTGCGGTGTAACAAATACTCTGCCGCGCGTGAGGCGGAACGAGGTGTTTTTGACCAAATCGGTTTTCAGATCCGCTTTTACAGGACCCGACGTCGAGATCACTTGTCTAGATCCATCCGACCGGCGCTGACCGTCATTTCGTCACGAGCATCCGTGAGATCGGCTTCGACCATCTCGCGAATCATCCGATCGAGATTGTAGCGGGGTCGCCAGTTCAACTTTTCTCGCGCCTTGCTCGCGTCTCCGAGCAGCAATTCCACCTCGGTCGGACGGAAGTAGCGTGGGTCGATCTCGACGATGACGTTTCCGGTCTTCGCGTCGTATCCTTTCTCGTCTTCGCCTTCTCCGTCCCAGGCCAGGTCGACGTCCACACACTTAAACGCCATTTCGCAAAACCGTCGTACGGTGTGGGTTACGCCGGTCGCGATCACGAAGTCCTCCGGCTCGTCCTGCTGCAGGATGAGCCACATCGCCTCGACGAAGTCATTGGCGTGTCCCCAGTCGCGCTGTGCAGCAAGATTGCCGAGGTAAAGCTTGCGATCCAACCCGAGCTTTATGCGCGCTGCAGCCCGCGTAATCTTACGGGTGACGAACGTTTCGCCGCGCAGAGGACTCTCGTGGTTGAAAAGGATGCCGTTGCACGCATACATACCATAGGCCTCACGGTAATTGACCGTGATCCAATAGGCGTACAACTTCGCCACACCGTAGGGACTACGAGGATAGAACGGCGTGGTCTCGGTCTGGGGCACTTCCTTTGTATTCCCGAAGAGCTCAGACGTGGAGGCCTGGTAGAATCGCACGCGATCTTTCATCCCAAGTATGCGGATCGCCTCGAGTAGGCGTAGCGTGCCCAGCGCGTCGGCGTTGGCCGTGTATTCCGGCGTTTCAAAACTTACCTGAACGTGGCTCTGCGCAGCCAGATTATAGATCTCATCAGGTTGGACTTCCTGGATGATTCGGATCAGATTCGTCGAATCGGTCAGGTCCCCGTAGTAGAGGACCATCTCGACGCCCTTCTCGTGGGGATCCTGATACAAATGGTCAATACGCTGGGTATTGAACTGGCTGGCCCGGCGTTTTATACCATGTACCTCGTAGTTTTTCCCGAGAAGAAATTCGGCCAGATAGGCACCGTCTTGTCCGGTGATGCCCGTGATCAGCGCTTTTTTCTTGCCCATGAGTGCCTATCCCGACTGGTGGTTTGCGTCAAGCACGCTATGGTTCGTGCCTTCGGCGTCCTTCTTCTCTGAAATTCGTTTTGTCGGATCGCAGCGGCACAGTCGGCCGACCGATACTGAAGTACTCGAATCCGAGCTCGTTCATCCTCTTGGGGTCGTAGACGTTGCGGCCGTCGAAAATGATCGGCTGCTTGAGCAGTGATTTCACCTTCTCGAAATCCGGCCGTCGGAATTCGTGCCACTCGGTCGCTATGACGAGTGCGTCGGCGTTCCTGACGGCTTCATAGAGGTCTTCGGCGTACGTGAGGTCGTCACCGAGAACGAGACGGGACGTCTCGAGTGCCTCGGGGTCGAAGGCAGCGACCTCAGCCCCTTCTCTCAAAAGACCCCGGATCACGAAGTGCGCGGGAGCCTCGCGCACGTCGTCGGTATTCGGTTTGAATGCGAGGCCCCAGACTGCGACCCGCCTGTTCTCGAGCGATCCACCAAAGTAAGCCTTCAGCCGATCGACTATCATTTCACGCTGGTAGGCGTTCACGTCGAGAACGGATTTCAGAATTTTGAATTCGTATCCGCACTCTTCAGATGTCTGCACGAGTGCCTGGACGTCCTTCGGGAAGCAGCTCCCTCCGAATCCGATCCCGGCGTAAAGAAACTGCTTCCCGATGCGACTGTCAGATCCGATCCCTTTTCGGATTTGATCGACGTTCGCGCCCACCCTCTCGCAGAGGTTTGCCATTTCGTTCATGAACGTGATACGCATGGCGAGAAACGCATTTGCGGCATACTTCGTCATTTCGGACGACCGCTCATCCATGATCATGATTGGATTTCCCTGGCGAACGAACGGCTCGTACAGCACCGTCATCACTTCCGCGGCTCGCTCGCTGGACGTGCCCACGACCACGCGCTCCGGCTTCATAAAATCTTCCACCGCAACGCCCTCTCGCAGAAATTCCGGATTTGAGACGACGTCGAAGTCGGTGCCGGCCTCAAGATTGGCAGCCTCGATCGTGAGACGAACTTTGTCTGCCGTACCGACCGGCACGGTACTTTTGTTGACGATGATTTTGTACTCCGGCCTGGGGTCGGACGTGAGGAGGATCCCTATCTCGTTCGCCACGCCCAAGACATACGAAAGATCGGCCGAGCCGTCCTCATTGGGTGGTGTCGGCAGAGCGAGGAAAATGACGGTCGACCGTTTGACGGCTTTCGCGAGATCCGTGGTGAAATGAAGCCGATTCTCGCGCCTGTTGCGCTCGAAGAACACCTCAAGCCCGGGTTCGAAGATCGGCACCTCTCCACGGCGCAGCTTGTCGATCTTTTGATCGTCGACGTCGACACAAATGACGTCGTTGCCCATCTCGGCGAAACACGTGCCGGTGACAAGTCCGACATAGCCGGTCCCGATTACGGATATGTGCACTTTAGCGGTTGTAAAAGTTCAGAGATCACGGGATAGTCGATGAGCTCCTCGAACTCAGGGCCTCACGGCCTCGACGTTCGAGACGAACCACTCGTAGGCCGCACGGACGCCCTCGCGAAGCGGAGTCCTGGCCATCCATCCGAGACCTGCCATCCGCGTTACGTCCAGGAGCTTGCGCGGAGTGCCATCGGGCTTGGAGGTGTCGTATTGGATTTCGCTAGCGGATCCAACGACGTCACGGATCAATTCGGCAAGCTCGGTTATCGTCAGATCCTCGCCTACGCCCACGTTCAGCATGCCGTGCCGTGCCGCGTCATGGAGGTCCTTTTCGGGCGCTCTCAATGCAAACAGCACGGCATCCGCCAGGTCGTCGCTGTACAAGAATTCGCGACGAGGCGTTCCGGTGCCCCAAAGAACGACCGGATCGTCCGGGCCGTCCTCCCGCTTCGCGTCATGAAATTTCCGGATAAGCGCTGCCAGTACGTGCGAAGTCTCAAGGTCGTAATTGTCACGCGGTCCGTACAGATTCGTCGGCATCAGCGTGATGAAATCGTCTCCGTGCTGCTTCCTATAGGCCTCGCACAATTTCGTGCCTGCAATCTTGGCGATCGCATACCACTGATTCGTCGGCTCGAGGGGACCGGTCAACAGATGGTCTTCCTTTATCGGCTGCGGAGCGTGCTTCGGATAAATGCAGGAGCTACCGAGGAAGATCAAGCGCTGTACGCCACGATCGTGCGCCGTACGGATCACGTTGTCCTGTATGGCGAGATTGTCGGAGATGAAGTCCGCCGGATACGTGTCGTTGGCGAGAATTCCACCCACTCTGGCGGCGGCCAGAACGACGAAGTCCGGCCCGACCTCCCGGAAGAACGCTCGAACGGCTTCCTGATTGCGCAGATCGAGTGCGCGGGACGTACGAAAGACCAAATTCTCGTACCCTTCGGCTCGAAGGCGCCGCACGACCGCCGATCCCACGAGACCCTCATGCCCGGCCACATATATCAAGGCGTGCTTATTACCTAAATTCACGTGTTTACGTCTCGCAAGTCCCGATGGCGTCCCGAACGTTCATGTTCCAATCATCGCGTCGCTCCGTCTCTCCTGTAGATCAAGATACGTCGGTATCGTGACCCGGGCGAATCTCATGTCGCGTCGCTCGGGATTCGGCGCCTTCGACGGGGCAAAGCACACATGTGATTGCATTTCGACCCCCGTGGCGGCGAAATCTCCGGCATCAACATTCCACCTTCGATTCTGTTCGCCATGAATAGTACATTGAGCGCGCCGGCGCACGAGCAATCCGCCGACAAGAGTGGGTGTTACGCCACCTCCGGCAGGCCGGCGCCGGCGCCACGTTGACCGCGCGTAGTCTTTCTAACACGTTTCGCTGAGATAGATCGAAGGGATATGGATTATGCCGTCATCATGGCCGGTGGGATCGGGAGCCGCTTCTGGCCTCGCAGTCGTCAGGCGCATCCAAAGCAGTTTTTGAACGTGTTCGGAGACCTCACGCTGATCCAGAACACCGTGGGGCGCCTTCAGGGCCTGATCCCACCGGAGCGCTGTTACGTCGTTACGCATGAGCGATACGTCGACGAGACGTCCGACCAGCTTCCCGCCATCCCGAGAGAAAACATCCTCGCCGAGCCGGTCTCGCGCAACACGGCGCCGTGCATCGAATATGCCGCCCTCAAGCTCATAGCCGAAGATCCGGATGCGACGATGATCGTCCTCCCGGCGGATCACGTCGTCAGGAACGTCCGTCGCTTTCAGGAGGTCCTGAGGACCGCGCGCAACAAGGCTCAGGAGCCGGGGACCCTCGTCACGATCGGAATTGACCCGACCCACCCTGAGACGGGTTACGGCTACGTCCAGTTTGAAGCGCAGACCGAAAACGGGCCCGACGAACCTCGAGCGCACCCCGTGAGGACTTTTGCTGAAAAGCCGGATCTCGCCACGGCGGAGCGCTTTCTGGACTCGGGCGACTTTCTCTGGAACAGCGGCATGTTCGTTTGGCGCGCGGATACGATTCTACAGCAGATCGAATTCCACCTGCCCCAGGTTCATGAGGCATTCGAGCCCGTGCGGGCCGTCGTGAATGCGCCCGGCGAAGGGACAGCCGTCGAGGAAGCATACTCGAAGAGTCCTCACATCTCGATCGACTACGGCGTGATGGAACGCGCGGAGAAGGTGTTCGTCGTTCCAGGTTCTTTCGGATGGTCGGACATCGGGGACTGGCGAACCGTCTATGAGCTGTCGGACAAGGACGAACACGGCAACGCATTGCAAGGGAACGTCATCGTGCATGATTCCAGTCGCTGCCTGGTTCAGGCCGATCGACGGCTCGTCGTTCTCGTCGGCGTTCATGACGGCGTCGTCGTGGATACCGAGGATGCGCTGCTCGTCTGCAATCGCGAGTCGGCCCAGCAGGTGAAAAACGTCGTGGATTACCTTCATGCGCACCGGCTGGAGGAATACGTGTAGGCGCCGTCTCCGTCAAGACGATCGTACGTTTTTACGCCGTGCCTTTCATCTGCCTCTTCCGCCGGGTCGCTGCTTTGCGCCTTGCCACCACGGTCGGCTTCTTCATTTCTTAACACCCGCCGTGAATCTCTGGTCAGGTACTGACGTAGTGGTCGTTCGGTGACCCACAAGTCATTACTTGATCTCTGAGTGCAATGGAACACGTGAAGTCGGATGCTTCCTACGCGGGCGGAAACGAGCCGACCGGGCGAAGGACGGACCGCGCAAATGACTACGCGAGCATCCAGGCTCTCGTAGATCCCGACGCGGAGCTCGAACTCTCCCGGAAGGAGCGTGAGCGCTTGATGCGCCGCCAACTCATGCTCGACGCTGCTCGCGCCGTATTTGCGGAGAAAGGCTATGCCAATGCCACCCTGGAAGAAGTGGCGGCGAGAGCGGAGTTCGGAAAGGGCACGCTCTACAATTACTTCGAAGGGGGAAAGGAGGAAATTCTCTTCGCCATCTTCGATGACCTTTACGACGCGCTGTGCAGGCTCGTCGACGCCACCTTCAGCCCCGAGCTCGTGCGGTCAACTCCCTTTCGAAAGGTGTTCGAGGGGTTCCTCACCGCTCTCTTCGCCTTCTTCCTCGACCGAAACGATCAGTTCATGATCCTCATGAAGGAAGGCCACCGGCTGACCTTCAACGAGCAACCGGAGAAATCGGCGTACTTCCTGAAGCAAGGTACGCGCATCATCGACGTACTGGTCGCCGGCATAAGCGCGGCCCAAGAAAAAGGCGAACTGCGCGATTTCCCGGCTGTCTCCATCGCGCACATGATCATGGGCAACGTCAAGGGCTATCACATGCACATGTGCATGTGCGAGTGTCGGATCGACCGCACAGGAACGACGAGCGACGAATGGACTATGCCCTCGGCTCAGGAGTCGGCTCGTTTTCTGGCGACGTTCCTACTCGATGGAATGCTTAATCAGTGATGAATATTGTCATGGCCTTATTGAATCGGACCGATTCGGGTAAGAAAGCGTCCGTACGAACCCTGGTATTCGGCGCAGCTCTGCTCTGCGCTGCCTCGCCGGCTCTGGCACAGTTGGACGATAATGTGGCACTCCGCGGGGCGGCCGAATCTGCCGCCTCGACACCGGTCGCCGGCACTGCCGAAGGCGAGGCCGTCGTTTTGACGCTGGAGGAAGCCCTCCAAATCGCACTTGTAAACAACTACGCCATTCGCACGACGCGGCTGGATCTCAGTAATGCGGACGCTCAGGTCAGGGAAGCCTGGGGGCAGGTGCTGCCGCAAGTAAACGTGCAGTCGAGCTATACGCGCAACCTGAAGAGCGCTAATCCATTTGCGGGCTCGGAGGCGGGCGGCCTGTTTGCGTCGTTCGGATACATCGACTGGCTTTCCTACAACGAGGAGGCCCGCACGGATCAAGATCCGACGACCGGTCCAATCTCTTTCGAAGAATTCAACGAACGCCGCAGAGAAGGGCTGGAAGAGGTCGGCGCCACCTTCGGCGGAAGCGACAACCCGTTCTCCGTTCCGAATGAATTCATGAACGGCATCACGCTGGAGCAGACGCTCTTTTCCGGATCGGCGTTCTCCGCCATCAAAGCAGCCTCGCGACTAAAGGACGTAAACCGGCGTGCGTTGGCTCGCCAGGAGCAGGTCCTCATCGACGACGTCCGACGCGGGTTCTACCAGGCTTTGCTGGCGCAGGAGCAGATGAACGTACAGCGGCAGAGCGTCCTTCGTACCTCGCAAACGCTAAACGAGGTCGCCAAGCGCGTGTCCCAGGGCGTGACGCCGAAGTTTCAGCGCCTGTCCACCCAGGTCGAACTCGCCAATCTCGAGACGCAGCTGGTTCAGGTACAGAACCAGGCATCCCAGGCACTCGACGCGCTCAAGATGCAGCTCGGCATGCCGATCGACCAGCCGCTTCACCTTCGCGGCGTCCTGGACGCACAGGATTCCGCTACGTTTCTCAACGTCTCGGTTGAGAGTGCGCTCGACGTGGCGATCGAGAATCGACCCGATCTCGACCAGGCGCGCCTCGCCATTGCACTGCGACGGATCGACGCGGACGTGACCCGTGCCCAATACCTGCCGACCGTGAGTGCATTCGCCAACTTCAACTACGTGGGTCGCGTGCCGGATGATCGAACCTTCATCCAATCGAATCAGGACGACCCGTTCAGTTTCTCCCGGGGATCGTACGGATTCTTTAGCCAGAGCTATTGGAATCCGTCCGTCGCAGCGGGACTCCGGCTCACGTGGAACCTCTTTGACGGCTTTCAGACGTCGGCTCGGCTGCAACAGAAGCAAGTGGCCGTCGGCAAAGCTGAGATCGAATTGGATCAGGCCCTCGAAATGGTGCGACTCGAAGTCAATGACGCACTTCGGAATCTCGAAGCGGCCAGGCGACGCATTCAGTCGCAAGAGCAAAACGTGGCCAATGCGGAGCTGAATTACGAATACGCACAAGCGCGGCTCTCCGAAGGAGTGGCGAGCCAGCTCGAAGAGCGGAACGCCTCCGAGCAGCTCGATCTCAGTCGACTCAACTATCTCCAGGCCGTACACGACTATCTGGTCGCTCGCTCCGCCTTTCAGACCGCCATTGGAATGCCGCTGGTTCAGAGCGACACGCTAAATCTAACGAGCAACTAACGCCTCACTATAATGCATCGATCGATTTCAGACTTGAGTCTCCGTAATTCGGCGGTTCGCGATGCCTCGGGCAATCCGTTGCCTGCACGGTCGCGAGCATGGCGCACGCCCGTGTCGTCTCCGTCCCGACGTGCCGTCGCGTGGCTGAGCACGGCGCTGCTAGTCACGTTGGCCTCCCTGTCGGCAGGCTGCGCCGGCGACGACGGCGACGCTCAGGGCGCGACGACGAATGACGCGTCGAATGCGCGCATGGTGCGAGTGGAGACCCTCCTGCTTCGGCCGACGACATTTGAGGACGTCGTTCGGATAACCGGCACCGTCGCGGCCCTGGATGATGCGACGCTCTCAGCCCAGTCGGCGGGTACCGTAACGTCCCTCGCCCGATTGGGTACGAACGTCGCCGCCGGAGGCACGGTCGCCCAGCTCGATCCTGCAATGGCCCGTTCGGCGGTGGCCCAGGCCGAAGCCCAGGTCGAGGCCGCGCAAGCCGCCTTCGATCTTGCCGAAGACAACCTGCAGCGGCAGGAACCGCTCTACCGCGATTCGGTGATCAGCGCAATCGAATGGGAAAACGTCCGCGCCCAGTACAATCAGGCACGGGCCAGTCTGTCGCAGGCCAATGCCGGTCTGTCGCAGGCGCAGGAGCAGCTTCGACAGACGCGGGTCGCGGCGCCGTTCGGCGGGAGAGTCGAACGACATTTCGTCGAGCTCGGCGAGCAAGTGACGCCGGGCCGTGAAATTGCTCGCATTATCAACACGAGCCGCGTAAAGGTTGTCGCCGGCGTCCCGGAGCGCTACGCCGCCGACATCCGGGTCGGTACGCCCGCAACCGTCGATTTTCAGGCTTACCGCGGTCAACCGGTCCGGGCGAACGTCAGCTTCGTCGGCAGCGCCATCAATCGAGACAATCGTACGTTTCCGATCGAAATCGTCCTCGACAATCGGGAAGGTGTCCTCAAACCCGAAATGGTTGCCAATGTGAGAGTGACGAGGGAAGAGATCGAGGACGCCCTCGTCGTGCCTCGCGCCGCCGTGCTGCGCACCGAAGAAGGCAACGTCGTCTACGTCGTCGGAAGGGATACCGATCGTCCGGTCGCGGAGCGTCGTGACGTCATGGTCGGACCCAGCTTCGGGGGCAACGTCGTCGTGACCAATCTGCAGGCCGACGACGAAGTAATCGTGTTGGGACAGTCCAACCTCACCGAAGGCGACCCGGTTCAAGTGATGGAACAGTACGGCTCTGCTCACGCGGTCGAACCGGCCGATTCCACCATCGTCCCCGGACCCTAACGGATTCCGTATCGCGCCCGTAGCTACCTGTTCTCTCTCCTCATGAAGATTACGAACCTCGCAATAGATTACCGCACGAGCGTTGTCGTTCTGACGTTTCTGCTCGCCGTAGGCGGCTTGTTCAGTTACATCACGATCCCGAAGGAGTCGTCTCCCTCCATCGAGATCCCGAATATCGTCGTAACGGTCATTTATCCCGGCGCGAGCCCGGACGACATCGAATCGCTCATCACCCAGCCCATCGAGCGCGAGGTCCAGTCCGTCAACGGCATCAAGCAGATCCGGTCGACCTCCACCGAAGGCGTCTCGACGGTCATCATCGAATTCGAACCCGACGTCTCAATGGACGAGGCGTATCAGAAGGTGCGCGACAAGGTCGACGTGGCCAAGCCCGATCTGCCGAACGACGTCGAGGAGCCCATTGTGAGCGAAATCGACTTCTCCGAGTTCCCCATCATGACCATCAACCTGGCGGCGAATTATTCGCTCTCGAGGCTGAAGGACGTAGCGGAAGACCTGGAGGATGAGATCGAGAAGATCCAGAGCGTACTCGAAGTCGACCTCGTCGGTGGACTGACGAGGGAAGTTCAGGTAAACGTGGATCTGAATGCGCTTCAGGGTTACAACCTGACGTTCATGGATCTCGTCGAAACGGTCCAGGAAGAGAACACCAATATGCCGGGCGGGTCGGTAGACGTCGACCGGCTGAATTATTTGGTGCGCGTCGACGGATCCTTCAACGATCCCGAGGAGATCGAAAATCTGATCATCGACGCGCCGGGCGGACAACCTATTTACGTGCGCGACGTGGCGAGAGTCGATTTCGGCTACAAGGAAGTCGACTCGTACGCACGCCTCCAGCTCTTCCACACGGAAAACGAGGACGGAGATCTCGTCCCCGTCGCCGACCGCGAAGTGCTCCAGGTCATCAGCCTCAACGTCAAGAAACGCTCGGGCGAGAACATCATCGAGACGGCTAAAGCCGTTCGCGCCAAGATCGACGCCTTTCCCTTTCCAAGCGGGACACGGGTCGTCGTTACCGGAGACCAAAGCGAAGACGTGGTCGCGCTGGTCACGGACCTCGAGAACAACATCATCAGCGGCCTCATCTTCGTCGTCGCGGTATTGCTCTTCTTCCTCGGTGTGCGCACGGCGACGCTCGTGGGCATCGCGATTCCGCTGTCGATGTTTCTCTCGTTCATCATCTTCGACGCGCTCGGCTACACGCTGAACTTCATCATTTTGTTCAGCCTCATCATTGCACTCGGTATGCTCGTCGACAACGCGATCGTGATCGTCGAGAATATCTACCGCTTCCGCGAACAGGGCTATTCGCGCTACGACGCCGCACGCCTCGGCACGGCCGAAGTCGCCGGCCCGGTCGTCGCATCCACCAGCACGACGGTGGCGGCTTTCGCGCCGATGCTTTTTTGGCCGGGCATCATCGGCGAGTTCATGAGCAACATGCCGCTGACCCTCATCGTAACGCTGTCGGCGTCGCTCTTTGTCGCACTCGTCATCAATCCGGTGATCACCGGCATCTTCGTAAAGCTCGAAACCGAGGAACGGACGAAGATGCGTGGGCGGGTGAAGCTGACCGCGGCTGTCGCCATGCTCGTCCTCGCAGCGATCGTCGGCTTGTCGAACTACAAGACGCTCGTCGTTCTCGTGGTGGCCGTTCCGCTACTCATCCTCTTGCACAGGAGAGCCTTCAAGCCGATCGGCGATTACTTCGTCGAGACCGGACTGCCGCACTTCGTCGAGCGCTATCGGAAATTGCTTCGATGGATGCTCCAGCGAGATTACACGGTGAAGCACGGGTATCTCCGAAATGCAGGCGCCCTCTCCGCATTCACGATGGGACTTCTGCTCGTGTTCGCGGGCCTGCTGCTGGCCGGTGTCGGACCGGCCGTGGCAGGAGGCTTTTCGGGAGGCGCACTGCTGCTGCTCGTGCCCGGGTTGCTCCTGTTCGTTCTGGGCGTCGTCGGCGTCGTCGTCCATTCCATCGAGAACATCTATCTGGGTGGATGGAAGAGCGTGCGCGCCGGCCTGATCTTCGGCGGCGTGATGCTCTTCCTACTCACTCTCATGTACCTCAGTCCGCGGGAGGTCGCGATCTCGACGATCGTCAACTTGATGATCCTCCCACTCGTGATCGTGCTTTTCGGCGCGCTGGGCGGATTCCTGAATCGGAAGCGGAAAGCGAGTCTCATCCTCACGGATAACCGCGCCCGGCTCCTCAACGGTTCGATGGGAGCCTTCGTGGCCATCATCTTGATGTTTCACCTCGCCCCGACGGGCGTAGAATTTTTCCCGGACAGCGACCCGCGGCAGGTCTGGGTGACGCTCGAGGGTGCGCTCGGGACGAATGTCGAAACGAGCAACGAGGTCGCCAAGACCGCGCACGGCCGCATCGTCGATCTGCTGAACGAAAACCCGGAATCCGAGGCAAACCTCAAGAACGTGCTCGTCAACGTCGGCGTCAGCAGCGACGCGGCCTTCGGCGGCGGCGCGCGCGGCGCCGAACGCTCGCGCATCACGCTGACGCTCGCCGATTACGCGGCCCGTCAAGAACCCAGCACGACGACCCTGTCGAAGATTCGAAGCCAGCTTCAGGGCATTCCGGGAACGGAAATCACGGTCGAAAAGGACCAGATGGGCCCGCCTACGGGGGCTCCCGTGAACATCGAGATAGCCGGCCAGAATTTCGAAATCATCCGTCGGATTACTCGAGAAGTCAAGCAGCGGCTCAACGACGCGGCCGATTCGGGGCGTATTCAGGGGCTCGTTGACGTGAAAGACGACTTGAACGAGGGTCGGCCCGAGTTGAAGGTCAATATCGATCGCGAACGTGCGGCGCGCTTCGGCCTGAATACGAACCAGATCGCCTCCACCATCCGTGCGGCGATCAACGGCATCGAGGCCAGCAAATTCCGCACCGGTGAAAACGAGTACGATATCACAGTGCGTTTACAGGAATCCGACCGAGCCAGCCTCGAGAGTATCAATGACCTCACGATTCTCTATGAGGGCGAGCAGATCCCCGTAACGGCCGTCGCGGATTTCGAGATTGGCAGCGGGCTAGGATCGATTACTCGGTTGGATCAGCAGCGCGTAGCAACCGTAACGGGCGACGCCGCGCCGGGCATTCCGGGTCCGCAGGTGCTCGCACAGGTGCAGGCGTACTTGTCCGACTATCAGGAGACGCTGCCCCCCGGCTATGCGCTTTCTTACACGGGCGAGAGCCAGGAGCAGGAAGAGGCATTCGGCTTTCTTACGACGGTCCTTCTGATTGCGATCGCACTGATTTTCATGATCATGGTCGCGCAGTTCAACAAAGTGAGCTCCCCGTTCATCATCATGGTGGCGGTCGGCTTCTCGTTGATCGGCGTACTCCTCGGCCTTATCATCACACGAACGCCGTTCGGCCTGTTCACCTTCATCGGCATCATCTCCCTCGCCGGCATCGTCGTGAACAACAACATCGTTCTGGTCGATTACATCATGCAGCTCCGTGATCGGGGCCTGTCGAAGAAGGATGCGATCGTCGAGGCCGGAGCGACGCGCCTTCGGCCCGTGGTGCTGACGGCGATGACGACGGTCCTGGGACTGATACCTCTGACGTTCGGCATCAATATCGACTTCGTAGGCCTGCTCTCCGACTGGAATCCCAATTTCCAGTTCGGTTCCGAGAACACCCAGTTCTGGGGCCCGATGGGAACGGCCATCATCGCCGGTCTCACGTTTGCGACCTTCCTGACGCTGGTAATCGTTCCGGTAATGTATTCGACCTTCGATTCCGTTTCGGAGAAGTTGTCGGCACTCTTCGGCTCGTCCTCGGATCAGCCTCTCGACCCGGAGGGCGACGGAATGGACGACGGAGCTGCGAGGAGGCGTGCGCACACGCAAACGGCGCTCGCCGGAGGAAACGGCGCGGACTCGGTGGTCGAGCGGGCGTAGGACAGGGTCGGCGTAGGCCTTTCGGCGCGCCGGGACCGTTACGAATTCCGGCGCTGAGAAACCGTGCCGAAGGCAGGGGCATTCATGAAGGAGAGTCCTGTCCGTTTTTCTCAGCGTGACGACCCCTGCGGATGCTCCTGCTGATCGCCTACGTCCTGCTCGCACTGGTCGTCTCGTTCCTCTGTTCGATCATGGAGGCGGTGCTTCTCAGCGTCACGCCTTCGTTCATTGAAATGAAGGCCAGAGAGGGGAGTCGCGCGGCGCGCACACTCTCCGAACTCAGGGCCGACATCGACCGGCCTCTCGCCGCGATTCTGAGCTTGAACACCGTTGCTCACACGGTCGGTGCAGCCGGAGCCGGAGCACAGGCCGCGATCGTTTTTGGGAACGCCGCAATCGGCGTATTCAGTGCCGTCCTCACCCTGCTCATCCTCGTCATCTCGGAGATCATTCCCAAGACCCTGGGGGCCGTGCACTGGAGGCAGCTCGCCAATCCCGTTACGCGCCTGCTCGTTCCGACGATCTGGATCACCTGGCCGCTCGTCAAACTCTCGCAAGC
>CAZMXY010000021.1:22036-35062 GCA_964570345.1 uncultured Rhodothermales bacterium
GACGCCCTTCCCCTCCACGAATTGTTCGAACGAATGCTCGATCGACTTGAACATATCGCCCTCGCGGTCGACGAATACGGCGGCGTGGCGGGCGTCGTCACGATGGAAGACGTCGTCGAAACCCTCCTCGGCCTTGAAATCGTCGACGAAGCCGACTCGGCTGAAGACATGCAGCTCCTGGCCCGCCGGCAGTGGCTCGCGCGAGCTCGCCGCCTGGGCATCGTGCCGCCGCAGATTGACGAGTCCGAGGATGAGCAACTGGAATCGCTCCTGCGGTTCGGAATAACCGGCGCCGGTGGAGCCTTCCCGCTGGAAGACCCCGGGTCCGACGTACAGCAGGAAGCACCTCGTGACGACACAGGTGAATTTCAAGATGAAAGGAAGTCTACGGCTCGGCCCTGACGGAGGGGACGAACGTACGTCGCTGCTGAGCGGTCGTCGACTCAACGGAGTCCACAGGGAATGAAGAAGATCAGTGATTTACCGGACGCGCATTTGCGCCTGTTCGAACGTCCGGCGCCGCCGGCGCCTGACGTCGTGGAGACGGTGCATCTCATCGGCGTGTGCGGTACCGGCATGGGCTCGCTCGCGGGGCTGCTCCAACAGGCAGGATACACGGTCGGTGGATCCGACGAAAATTGCTATCCCCCCATGAGCACGCGGATCGCAGAGATGGGCGTCCGACTGCTGGAAGGCTATCGTCCCGAACATCTCGATCCGGCTCCGGATCTCGTGATCGTCGGCAATGCATGTACACCGACGCACCCCGAAGCCACTTATGCACGCGAGCATCGGCTTGCACAGCTATCGCTGCCGGAAGCCATCGCGCACTTTTTCCTGCGTGAACGCCGATCACTGGTCGTGGCAGGTACGCACGGGAAAACCACCACGACCGGGATGCTCGTTCACGTGCTGCGCAGCGCAGGCCGGGATCCCGGCTTCCTCGTCGGAGGCGTAATGGTGAATCAGAACGCCAGCTATGCCGTCGGCACGGGGCCGCATTTCGTTATCGAAGGGGATGAATACGACAGCGCCTATTTCGACAAACGGCCCAAGATGATGCATTACGAACCGGCGTGCGCCATCATCACGTCCATGGAATTCGATCATGCCGACATCTACGAAAATTGGGACGATTACCGCGAAGCCTTCCGCTCCTTCGCCGGCCTGCTCGGCCGAGACGATCTCCTCGTCGTCAATGGTGACGACTCCGAAGTGCGGGACGTCGTCAAGTACACGAATGCGCGCGTCCGCTACGTCGGTCTGGAGGAAGGAGATGACGACGTGACGGCTCGCAACGTCCAGCCGGTGTCCGGCGGACAGCGCTTCACGTTGGTGCTGAACGACGAGCCGATTATCGAAATATTCCTTCCCATGAGCGGGCGTCATAATCTCTCGAACGCACTCGCCGTGTGCGCCGTCGCATTCGAAGAGGGACTCTCGCCGGCAGAGATCGCGGCCGGATTCGCCTCGTTCAAAGGAATGCGGCGACGTCAGGAAGTGCGCGGAGAGGCCGCGGGGGTAGTCGTCGTCGACGACTTCGCTCATCACCCGACGGCCGTTCACGCCACCATTCGCTCCGTCGCCGAACGCTGGCCCGATCGCCGTATCGTCGCGATCTTTGAGCCGCGCTCCAATTCGAGCCGCCGTAAAGTCTTCGAACGGGCTTATGCGAAATCGTTCGACGAGGCCGCACGCGTTTTCATGAGTTCGCCTCCGCTGCGACATAACGACGATGCCATGAACTTGCTCGACGCCGCGCGGCTCGTCGAAATGATCGAACGGCGCGGCACCCCGGCATCGGCGTTTCCGAGCGCCGAATCGCTCCTTCCCGCCCTGCTCAACGAGTTGAGGCCGGGTGACGTCGCTCTCATCATGAGTAACGGAAGCTTCGACGGACTGCACGACAAGCTCATGACCTCGCTGATGCTGCGCGAGGATACCGCGACCATGGGGAAAAGCATTCTCTAGCCGGTGAGCCTCCAGGGTGTGGAAACATCGTCGAGACTTGCTTTTTGTTGCAGTCCGAAGAGAGAAATTAACACCACGCGCGCGCAGTCAAACTATGGAACGAACCGCCGTCGACGCCCGAGGAAAGCAAATTTCTCTGGAGCGCCCGCCTTCTCGGATCGTTTCGCTCGTCCCGAGTCAGACCGAGCTGCTCTCATCTCTCGGTCTCGACGAAGAAGTCGTCGGGATCACTCGGTTTTGTGTCCATCCTCCCGACTGGACGTCCCTGAAGCGGATCGTCGGGGGTACCAAGGTGCTGCGCCGGAATCGAATCGAAGATCTCAGGCCCGATCTCGTTCTCGCGAACGTCGAGGAGAACACGAAGGAGGACGTCGAACGCCTCGAGAAAATCGCACCCGTTTTCGTGACCGACGTGCGCACGCTCAACGACGCCCTCGACATGATCGAGTCGGTTGCGCATCTCGTCGGTCGTGGTACGGAGGGTCGGGAAATTGCCATCGTAATCAGGAGCGCTTTCGAGGCATTCGAGCGCGAGCTCACCGCAGCCGTCGTTCCCCGTCCCATTCGTGCCGCCTACCTCATATGGCGCGATCCGTTCATGACGGTCGGAAGCGACACGTTTATTCATGAGATCATGCATCGAGGCGGCTTCGAGAACGCCTTCGCCAACTGCGTCCGCTACCCCGAATTGAGTTTCGCGGATCTGGTCGATGCGGATCCCGACGTTGTTCTGCTCTCGACCGAACCATTTCCATTCGGACGACGGCATCTTCCCGAGATTTGCGAGATGTTGCCCAATGCTACTGTTCACGTAGTGGACGGCCAGCTTTTTTCGTGGTACGGTAGCCGGCTCATCCATACGCCTGATTACCTTCGGCGCCTCCGTCATGATATCGTCCCGGCGACGTAGCCCTCTCTCGTGTCCCGACTCGTCGCCGAGGGAGGCGTTCGGCGCATTTCCGTCGATTTGTGTATTCTTGACAGCCGTGTAATTCTCATATCGATCGAAGCCCGTGCGAGCCGTGCCGGTCAATCCTCAATCTGAGTCATGATTCGTATCATTGCCCGAACGCTCTCCGTCCTCATCCCTGTTACCGCCTTCGTGACCATAGCCACCGGCTGCGCGTCCACCGGGAGATCGGCCTCGGACGCCGCACTCCTGGCTCGTGCAAACAACCTCGCGCAGGAGTTGATCATCGTCGACGGCCACATTGACGTCCCTTACCGTCTCGAAGAGTTCTGGGAGGACATCTCACAGGAAACGATCGGTGGCGACTTCGACTATCCGCGGGCCGTACAAGGCGGGATCGACGCCCCCTTCATGTCAATCTACATTCCCGCTTCCTATCAGGAGACCGGAGGTGCCAAAGAAAAGGCCGATTCGCTCATCGACATGGTAGAAGGGTTCGCGGAACAGTGGCCCGACAAATTCGCTCTGGCCTATACGGTCGAGGACGTTCGGCGGAATCACCGCGAGGCCGTCATCTCTCTCCCGATGGGCATGGAAAACGGAGCACCGATTGGAGATGATCTCGACCTGATTGACTACTTCTACGAGCGCGGCATTCGCTACGTCACCCTCACGCATTCACGCGTGAATCAGATTTCCGATTCTTCCTACGACAGCACGCGCGTATGGAACGGCATCAGCCCGTTCGGCGAGGAGGTCATTCAACGAATGAACGACGTCGGCATGATCGTCGACGTTTCGCACATTTCCGACAGCGCGTTCTACGACGTCATGCGAATCTCCAGGGCCCCGGTGCTGGCGACACATTCCAGTGCCCGCCGCTTCACGCCGGGATGGGAGCGAAACATGAGCGATGAGATGGTCGAGTTGCTTGCCGAAAACGACGGCGTGATTATGATCAATTACGGTTCGTCGTTCCTGCGAGGAGAATACGACGCCATCGGCGACTCCATCAGCGCAGCGCTGCGCGACGAGATGCGAAGCGCCGGTCTCGAACCCGGCACACGCGAGGCCGCGCAGTGGTTCGAGGAGCGTCGCAAGGCGAATCCGATCGGCACCATTGACGACGTCGTCATGCACATCAAACACGTCGTCGATCTCGTCGGCGTCGATCACGTAGGTCTCGGCTCCGACTTCGACGGCGTCTTTGCGTTGCCATCCGGACTTCAGGACGTATCTACCTATCCCGACCTCGTCTATGAGTTGTTGAAAGAGGGCTATTCGGATGACGAGATCCGAAAGATTCTCGGTGAGAATGCGCTACGTGTCTGGGCTGCCGTGGAGAACGCAGCTCAAGACTGATTCACCCGTACGCTCCTATCACGATCCCGTCTTTTCCCACGCCTCCATCCGGTCTTGCACGTAGCGGACGACGTTTTCTCTCGAAATGCGGTCCTGCGCCATAGAATCGCGATCTCGCACCGTCACGGTGCCGTCCTCGAGTGACTCACCGTCAACGGTCACGCAGAACGGCGTGCCGGCCTCGTCCATGCGTCGATAGCGCTTGCCGATCGAACCACTTTCGTCGTAGAAGGCATTGAACCGACGACGAAGGTCCTTCTCGATCTCGTGCGCCAGCTCAGGCATGCCGTCCCGCTTCACCAGAGGCAGTACCGCGGCCTTGATCGGAGCGAGGTCCGGATGAAACTTGAGTACGACGCGCTCTTCACCTTCCACTTCCTCTTCCACGTACGCGTCGCACAGGACCATCAATATCGTCCTGTCCAATCCTGCCGACGTCTCCACGACGTAAGGAATGTATCGCTCTTGAGTAAACGGATCGAAGTACTCCATCTTCTTGCCCGAATACTCTTGGTGGCGTCTCAGATCGTAATCGGTACGCGAGTGAATCCCCTCCACTTCTTGCCAGCCTATCGGAAATTCGTATTGCACGTCATAGGCCGCATCAGCATAGTGTGCCAGCTTTTCATGCTGGTGCCAACGCAGCTTACTCGGTCGAATACCATTGTCGACGTGCCACTGCATCCGCTTCTCGCGCCAGGCTTCGAAATGCTCCATCTGCGTGCCGGGCTTCACGAAGTATTGCATCTCCATCTGCTCGAACTCGCGCATCCGGAAGATAAATTGACGAGCTACGATTTCATTACGAAAGGCTTTCCCGATCTGTGCTACGCCGAAGGGCACCTGCTGTCTGGCCGTCTCCTGTGCCAGGCGGAAATTGACGAAAATGCCCTGCGCGGTTTCCGGCCGTAGGTAGACACGGTTGTCGTCGTCGGCCAACGGGCCGACGTGGGTAGAAAACATCAGATTGAACTGGCGTACGTCCGTCCAGTCGAACGCTCCCGAATCCGGAGCACGGATCTCCTCTTCAAGTATGAGTTCGTGAAGGCGCCGGGGCATATCGTCGCTGTTTAGAGCCTCGACGAATCGCTGGTGAACGGCATCAGCCTGCTCCGTCTTCCCTTTGTCCCGAAGCCGCTCTACGTGGTTCTCGATCAGGTCGTCGGCCCGATACCGCATCTTTGACTGCTTGTCGTCGATCATCGGGTCGTTGAACGCATCGACGTGACCGGAGGCTTTCCATACGGTCGGATGCATCAAGATGGCCGCATCGAGACCTTCGATGTTATCGTGCCGATACACCATGTGCTGCCACCAGCGCTCACGAACGTTTCGCTTGAGCTCGACGCCGAGCGGGCCGTAATCGTATGTCGCCGCGAGGCCGCCGTAGATGTCCGAAGATTGAAAGATGAATCCGCGGCGCTTCGACAGCGAGACTATTTTGTCGATGACGTCAGACATAAGCTCGAGAGTCGGTTACGAAAAAGGGCATCTCGTTCGGCTGAGATACCCTTGCAACGGCGCTGTCATACTGGTCAGGACGGCCTATTGATTCATTGATCCTGCTTGAAAAAGCGGCGATGCCACCCCGCCGCGATTTTACACAAATACCCACGAATGTGGTCATAGATTATGGGTCATATTTCGTGGCGCTCATTTCGTCGCGCATTGGCATTAACCGCGTTGACTACCCTTTAGCGGAGTCGCTCGTCGGGCCTGTCGATACCGGGCGCGTGCTCTCGAACGACGGGGCGACTCGTCACGGGGAGGGACTTCCGCTCGAGGCGTCATCTGCATGCGATCCGCTAAAAAGTACGGCAAAAACCGATGTAGATGATCCGTTAGATACCGTGGTAATATTCCTGTTAAAGGGGCGGCGGTAGAAAGTGCCCGTCGGAACCGTCCGGCTCCAGAGTTGCTTCCAGACCCTCACACACGGAAACGGGTGGCGAACCACGGCCGCCCGGGCCCCTACGGACCGTCACCGGCGCGTAGTACTCGTGTATACGGAAGCATACGAACGACGTGTTAACGGGAAGGATGGAGCTCCGATGCTCGCGCGAAAGATACAATCCATAATCCGGATGCGTTTTGAGAACCTGACGTCGACCCTGCAGGACCGTTACGGTTCGAATGCGAAAGAAATCGAGCCCAACCACTGGGTATTCGAGGTGATGACGGGTGATCAGCGATCGCAGCTCGTTCACCTGATCTACAAGGACCTCGAATCGGAAGGTGAAGACCGGTCGCGCATCGTCGTCGA
Source organism: uncultured Rhodothermales bacterium (assembly GCA_964570345.1). Classification (GTDB taxonomy): domain Bacteria; phylum Bacteroidota; class Rhodothermia; order Rhodothermales; family VXPQ01; genus CAZMXY01. The sequence continues at coordinate 28,543 of CAZMXY010000021.1, forward strand.
CAGTCCCATCGGGCCGCGTCCACAGCGGTACGATCTGGAATCACTGCTGAGGAGAAACGCCGAATTGGATGTAGGCGCAATCTGTATCGAAGACTTTCGGAACGACGAAAATGAGCTCGTGACGTATATTTCGCTTCGTGCCTCCCATCTGGTCGTGACCCTGGATTTCGAAGAGATCTGGGAGATGATCGAGAAGGTCGCCCGCGTGGCGGACCGATTGGAGCGAGACATATTTGGGAGAGACCTGCATTAGGCACGTACGTGCGCGATACGGCGGGCCGCATCGCGGGTCGCCCATCGACCATTCCGGTCCCGCACGCCATCCGCTCACGATAACTGGAGATACAACGATGTTTCGCCGACTCTATTTCAAGCTTCGCTATGGATCGTATCTCCGAAGCGACCATGGTATAAAGAAATTCGCTGAGATGGCGATGGGGCAGCTGATCCGCCGGGTCACGAAGAAATCGGCCGCCTACCGGGAGATGAACGAGAATCTACTCGTGGAGAAGGCCAATCTTCGTCTTCGCGCAGACGAGCTGTATGAACAGCCCATGCTCATCGCCGGGGAATTCTTCAGCGTCAGGCGACGCCTCTGGGCGAATAGTTTCATTATCATGGCCATCATTGCGGCTTCCGTGGTTATCATCTTCGTCTCCGTATCTGCCTTCTTGGAAGGAGACTCCAGCGTCAGTGGTACTCTTCAGTGGATGGTAGCCGCCGTGCTGGCCATCGTGCTCACCGGCGGTGGTCTCGTCGTCACTGAGCGACTTGTCGAGACGCTAATTCCGAGCCGCGAGTCCACGCGCCACTCAAAAGACATTGGTCAAGCCGTTGCGATTCTCTGGGGTGCGCTTCTCGTCGGCATCGAACTCGCCATCCTCGGCCTTACCGAAGTTCGTGCAGGCCAACTGGGGACGGCACAGACGAGTGGTACGCTTTATTTCGGCTTCATCGCCCTTTCGATGATGCTTCCCATCATCGCCGGCGTCATTCGGTGGGATGCGATGCAATTCGTCGATGCATACAAAACCACGCGCGCACACCGCGACATCGATAGCCGATTGGCCCAGATCGATTCGATTCTTCGTCAGAATGAGGAGTACGAAAGCAATTTCTACAAGATCAAGAGCATCGAATACTGGGACACGCTTAACGAATTTCGCACGTACAAGGACCTGTACAATGCAAAGTACGAACTCGTCGAATCACTCGGCGGCCACTTCGCTCAAACGTACGATGCGTTCCAGAGAGAGGCCTACAAACGCTACGAATCGGATCTGCGCGATTTGACGACGACCTCTATGAGGCGTCTCGACGTGAGCGAACGACCTGCCGGCAAGAAAATCGGACAGATGTCGTCCAAGTTGCAGTCTCCCTCGCGCCCGGCGTCCTACGGCAACAAAGAACGAGACGGCGAGGTCAAGGTCCACGAGAGTGACGTCTACCTCGCACCCAAGCCGATCCGCTGAGCCGGCGTAACACCAGCACGTCGGCGGGAAGAATAGGTACTCACGATCGGTGCGTCGTCGACGAGGTGCCTCCTTGACTCAAAGTAGTTGACGTTCCGCCATCGACGTATAGGCATTCCCCGCGATGATTAAATGGTCGTGAACGGGAATGCCCATCAACTTCCCGGCCTCCACCAGTTGACGGGTAATTCGGATGTCTTCGCGGCTCGGCTCGGGATTTCCCGAGGGATGATTGTGGATGCAAATCACCGCCGCGGCATTTTCGAGTACCGCTTTCTGAAAGACGGCTCGCGGTTCTACGATGCTCGACGCGAGGCCACCTTCGCTCACCGTGTAATCACTCACGAGGACGTTGGCCGTATTTAGCAGCACGATCTTGAACACCTCTCGTTTCAGATCCCGCATGCACGGCACGTAGACCGCTGCGACGTCGTCTGGAGAACAGATTTGAATCCGCTCGGCATTATCGTGCTCCGCTTCTATGCGGCGGCCGATCTCCACCGCCGCCGCGAGCTGCGCCGCCTTGGCAGGCCCGACGCCCGTCACGCGCATCATCTCTCGGACGTCACGACTGGAAAGAGCCCGAAGCGAGCCGTATTCATGAAGAAGCGCGCGTCCCAGTTGTACGGCGGACACCGGACCGTTCTTCGTCCGAGTCCCCGAGCGGAATATTACTCCCAACAGTTCCGAATCCGAGAGGCCGGCAGCCCCGTCGCGCATGAGCTTCTCTCGCGGACGGTCGGATTTGTCCCACTGACGAATGGGGACTTGATACAGAATGCCGGGTTCGGCGGCAGGATCAATCTTTGGGAGCATGCGGGCGTTTGTGATGAAGACACCAGGTCGGCCTAAAACGTAACGTCGCAACAGAAACGACGGCACGTCCGCGATTCCTCGCTCATGCTCCGGCATCAGCGCATGCCGCTTGGATCAGCATACTTCCCGGTGATGTTTCGCTCCCTGCGAAGCGCACGACCTGGGCCCAGCTCTACGAGGGAACGAGCTCGTTCAAGAGATGTGCATTTGTGGGTGATTGCTGCAGGTGACGGAGCAGCGCCTGCATTGCTTCTACGGGATGGCGTGAATTCAGAGCGCGGAACAGACGGTGATGCTGCTCAATACTGTCTCCGATCAAACGCTCTTCGTTCCGCGTACCGCTCTTACGCAGGTTGATGGCGGGATAAATACGTTTGTCCGCCATCTCGCGATCGAGCACGATCTCGGCGTTTCCCGTCCCTTTGAATTCCTCGAAGATGACGTCGTCCATCCGGCTTCCTGTCTCGATCAGTGCCGTGGCGATTATGGTGAGCGAACCACCGCCCTCAATATTACGTGCCGATCCGAAGATTCGCCGGGGCACCTTCAGGGCATTCGCATCCAATCCACCCGACAGCGTGCGACCGCTGCCGGACTGGTAGAGATTGAATGAACGTCCGAGGCGTGTCAGCGAGTCGAGAAGGAGTATGACGTCCTTTCGCATTTCAACGAGACGGCGAGCATATTCCAGCGCCAGTGTCGAGACGCGGACGTGATTGTCGTCCTCCCGATCGTTCGACGACGCGAAGACCATAGCATCGGTGGAACGCTTGAAATCGGTTACTTCCTCGGGCCGCTCGTCAACCAGCAAGGCGACGAGTTCGATGTCCGGATGATTTTGAGTCACCGAGGCCGCGATCTTCTTCAAGAGAATCGTCTTTCCCGTGCGCGGAGGGGCGACGATCAACGCACGCTGCCCCTTTCCGATCGGTGCAACCAGATCCACGACGCGCATAGAAATGTCGCCCGGACCGGCAACGAGATTCAGCTTCTCATCCGGATAAATGATCTGGCCGCGGTCGAAATCATCCGTCTCGACCCATACCTCGGGTTTGATCCCCATGATCGAACTGAGCTGCGCCACCTGCATGGCGCCCTTTCGGCCTGGTTTCAGGGTGCCCTCGAGCAGGACACCGTCGCGTAATTTGTATTTTCTGATGAGCGGTGGAGGCACAAAGGGATCGTCGTCCCCTTTCGGCAGGTCGGGACGAAACTCCCGAATGAATCCAAACTTTTTGTCCCCGATCAATTCGAGAACTCCACGAAATGTGTTGTTCGACATAAATCCACGATAGTGGTGATGGTAAAAAAGCCGCCGTCTCGAGGAATCATGCTGACGAAAACGATCTCGCGCCCGTAAAACTGCGGCGGAGCGCAACAGCTGACTTCCTCACTCTTCTATATCTTCGGCTGATAGTGCCTCTTGATACCTCGAAGAATGCGACGACTGCGGAGAACGCGCCGATAGGCGTGTTCGTAACAAAAGGCCGCGCTGGCGCGGCTCAAAGAAATACGCCAGGCCCAGCCGGCTGGACGTAAAAAAGAGGAGGGGCACGATTCACCTACTGAAACGATCGCCAAATTACATGGTTTCCCCGCCCGGATCAAGGAACGTTGAACCCGACGCAGCAACTGCCATCGATTCGGCTTTGGAAGATCATTCCACTCGCACCGAGGTTCTGCCGACCGTGCAGTACTTCGATCTCGCGCATTTGAACGTCGAGATAACCGGTATTGGCGAGGGGGAACCCGTTGTCCTCCTGCACGGATGGGGAAGCCGCGCCGAAAACATGCGTATCATCGCCTCCGGACTGGCGACTACGCATCGCATCTATAACGTCGACCTTCCCGGACACGGCCTGTCACCTCCTCCTCTCGTGCCCATGGGCGTTCCGGAACACGCCCGTTTGGTCCACGAACTCATCCGCGGAAGGGTTGGACGACCCGTCACGATCATCGGCCACTCCAACGGCGGTCGCATCTCGCTCTACATGGCCTCGGATCCCGAAATGAAGCGCGTGATCCGCCGCCTCATACTCATCAGTCCGTCCGGCGTCGCGCCCCAAAGATCCGCCGGCTACTACGTCAAGAAGTACAGCGCCAAGATACTCAAATTGCCGTTCGAAATTATGCCGACGCCTATCCGAGACTTTGGTCTCGACTGGCTGCGGCACTCTCTCGTGTGGAAGCTGCTGGGCTCGTCGGATTATCGTTCGCTTGATGGCGTGATGCGTGAGACATTCGTTCGTACCGTCACGCATCATCTCAACGATCGCCTTGCCGACGTCGACGTACCCACGCTCCTTGTGTGGGGAACGCACGACACCGCCGTTTCAGCCGTCCAGATGCGGGTTCTTGAAGAGAACATTCCCGATGCGGGGCTCATCGTACTCAAGAATGCCGGCCACTACGGGTACCTCGACGATTACGAGACGTTCATCGCGGCCACGCGCCACTTCCTGGACGTCGCATGAGCATACCACGAACTGCATGGCCGGGATCTAATAATCTCATCACACTCTCAGTCTCGACTTCTTGATCGATAAGCGCTGGACATGATCCTGATCTACATTCTCGCCTGCATTACTTTGTCGTTCGCCGGCTGGCGGGTATGGAGGCGACTACGCTATTTCTTGCACGTCTTCCAGTTGGAGGGCTACAGACCGTCTGAGTATCTCCTGTGGCTTCGTGGTCGGTCCGGGCACGTCCTCTTCCGGCTCTCCCATAAGCTTGCGATCGTCGAGCTCATTGGCGGCTTTGTCGGATTCTATTATTGGTCACCATTCTGGACGGCACTCATCCTTCTTCCACTGTGGGCGGTCACCTTTGCTTCCTCCCGAATCTATCGGAGCCGACAACAAAAGAAGCCCCTGAAATACACGAACCGCCTAAAGCGTTTGCTCGCCGCGGCAGTCACGTTGGCCGCAATTCCCGTAATCGTGGGTTTCGTCGCGTGGGCGAGCGACGGGCTGGAGAATTTGATCTATTTCTTGATCGGCCTCTTTGCCGCCGACTTGTTCGCACCTGCTTGGGTGGTCTTAGCTGCAATGCTCGTCCATCCGATCGAATCCGCCATTCAGGACGGATTCAAGCGGCGCGCACGACGGCGCCTGAATGAACGTCCGGATCTGAAGATCATCGGCATCACCGGCTCATACGGCAAAACGAGTACGAAATTCATCATCGACGAGATTCTTCAGCAGCGCTATAACGTGCTGTCCACGCCGTCCTCCTACAACACGCCAATGGGCTTGTGCCTCGTCATTAACGAGATGTTGAAGCCGGAGCATCAGGTGCTGATACTCGAGATGGGCATCCGACGTCACGGAGACATGCGCGAGTTGTGCGGTATCGCCCGGCCCGACCTGGCCGTGGTTACCTCGGTTGGCGTTGCACACCTCGAATCGATGGGATCGATCGAAGCGATCGCAAGCGAGAAGAGCGAGATACTGGAATGCATGGAAAGGGACGGAACGACCGTGCTGAATGCCGACGACGACAGGGTGAGATCCATGAGCGATCAGGCTCCCTCGCGAGTGTGGGAGGTCTCGGCGAAAGAATCGACCACGGCAGACATCGTCGCACGCAAGATCTCTTATGGTCCTGATGGAGCGCGATTCATCGTGCGCGACGACACGGGCGAGGAGTGCACCTTCAAAACGCAACTGCTCGGTGAGCACAACGTGCTAAACATCCTCCTTGGTGTCGCCGTCGGACGTGCCCTGGGCCTTCGCCTTCGGCAGATCGCTTACGCCGTCGAACGCCTCGCACCGATCGAACATCGACTCCAACTCCGGAAGGAAGGTGCAATCACCGTGATCGACGACGCATTCAATTCGAATCCGATCGGCGCGAGGAATGCGGTCGAGATTCTCGGTCAGTTCAACACGGGTCGCCGCGTCATCGTCACACCCGGCATGATTGAATTAGGCGACCGCCAATACGAAGAAAACAAACGCTTCGGCGAGCATATCGCCGGACACGTCGATCTGGCGCTGCTGGTCGGTTCACAACAGACCCGTCCGATACAGGACGGCCTCAAAATCAGAAGCTTCCCATCCGACAAGTGGAAGGTCGTCTCCTCACTCTCTGAAGCGCAGACATTTTTGAAATCGTATCTGCGCCCCGGCGACGTCGTCCTCTACGAGAACGATCTTCCCGATCAGTATGATGACGTGAGAACGGGGAGACGGGAAGACGGTGGGACGTGAGAACGGGGGGACGTTGGAACG
>CAZMXY010000022.1:0-4252 GCA_964570345.1 uncultured Rhodothermales bacterium
CTTCGTCCCGAACGAAGCGCGCTACCGGGCTGCGCCACACCCCGAAAAATACTCCTGCAAAGGTAACCCCGCCGATGCGAGCGGTCCACCCAAACGCCGTGTATTCGATCAGGTTTCAAGACCTTCGGTAGGGTGTAAGCTCGCCGCAGGCGGCTCGCGTTCTACTCCTTGGTTGCCGCCGCGCCGCGCCACTTCGAGCAATTGCACTGCGCCGTCACCCCCACCGGGCCGCGACCGGCCCTTCACCCCCGCCCCCTACCGCTGCGCGAACAGCTCGTACATGTCGGAGACGAGCGCCTCGTACTTACGCTCGATCAGCCGGCGCTTGGGCTTCATCGTGGGCGTGAGCAGGCCGTTCTCGATGGTGAACGGCTCGGCGATCAGGCGGAAGTCGCGGATTTTCTCGTGCGCCGCAGCCGTCCGTGAATAGGCCCGGAACTCGCGCTCGAACAGCTCGTGCACCGCCTCTTCCCGTAGCAGCGCGTCGTCGTCACCGCCGGCCAGTCCCTCCTCCCGAGCGAACGTGCGCAAGACGTCGAGGTCAGGCACGACGAGCGCGACGAGGAACTCGCGGCCTTCCCCGACGACGAGGATCTGGTCGATCCACTGCACCGTCTTGAAGCGGTCTTCGATCGGTCCCGGATAAATGTTCTTCCCGCCCGCCGAGACGATCATGTGCTTGATCCGGTCGGTGATCATCAGATACCCGTCGTCGAATCGGCCCACGTCGCCGGTGTGGTACCACCCCTGCGCGTCGATGGCCTCTTTCGTGGCCTCGGGCGCCTTCCAGTAGCCCTTCATGACGTTCGGACCGCGGCAGATGATTTCCCCCTCGTCGGTCGTCAGGCTCGACGGGTAGTCGTCCCCGGACAAGTGGCCGATGATCCTGCCGTCGGAGAGTCGCTGGATGGCCACCGTCACGTCCGGGATGACGTGGCCGACCGTGCCGTAGCGCGGCCGATCCATCGGGTTGATCGTCAGCACTGGGGACGTTTCCGTGAGGCCGTACCCTTCGATGATGGTCACCCCGGCCGCCTGGAAAAACTCGCCGATCTTCTTCGGAAGCGCCGCCCCGCCCGAGACGGCGAACCGCAGGTTGCCGCCGAGTTTTTCGTGCAGTTTTCCGAACACGAGTTTCGTGGCGAGCGCCTGCCGGCCGCGCAGGACGGGCCCGACACGCCGGCCCTCCGCTCGCCGCCGCACCACCGTCTTTCCGGTGCGAACGGCCCAGTGAAAAATCTTCTGCTTGGCCGCCGAACCTTCTTCCACCGATTTCGCGATGACGTTGTAGACGCGCTCGAAGAGACGCGGCACGGATATCATCACGGTCGGCGACACCTCCTGCAGGTTCATGCTCACGGCGTCGATGCTCTCGGCGTACGTGATGAGGGCGCCACAGGCCAGCACGGCCGTGTAGCCCGCCGTCCGCTCGAAGGAGTGGCAGAGGGGCAGGAAGGAAAGATGATGATCGTCCGGACCGAACGGAACCAGCCCCAGAGCCGCCTTCGTGTTCGAGCAGAAGTTGTCGTGCGTGAGCATGACGCCCTTCGGCAGACCGGTCGTCCCACTCGTATAGATCAGCGCGCAGAGATCGTCAGGCCGTACCGCGTCGGAGAGCGCGCGGAGCTCCGTTTCGTGCCCCTCCGAATACGCCCGGCCTTGACGCAGGCACCGGTGCCACGGCACGACGTACGCCGGCTCGTCGCCGCTGATGTCGTGCATGGTGACGATCCGGTCGAGCTGCGGGCAGTCGTTGAAGACGTCGACGGCCTTTCGCTGCTGCAGCAGGGTCGATACGACCAACGTCTTCGAGCCGGAATCCTTCAGGATATACTGCACCTGATCGGCCGGCAGCGACGTGTAGATCGAAACGTTGACCGCCCCCAGAATCTGCGTGGCCAGGTCCGTAATGGCCCATTCGGGTCGGTTTTCCGAGAGGATCGCGACGCGGTCGCCGGGGCGCACGCCGCGCGAGTGGAAATAACCGGCCATCGCTTGCACGCGGTCGAGCAGGTCCGCCCAACGAAGCGCGGTCCATTTCTTGGTATGCCGATCTTTGTAGCGCAGGACCTCGCGATCCTGCCCGTCGTAGTGTCCGGCGAGGCCGTAGAAGAGTTCCGGAATGGTGTTGAAATCGACGATGGCGGGCATTAGCGGCTCTCGAAACGGCGCAAGTACACGGGACGAAAAGGAATCTATTGGCTGGCGTCAGGAAAGGCAACGCGGTACGTCGTTCGGCGCCTTTCCCTCTAGAAAAATGCGGCGCCCGACGGTCTCACGCGTCGACGCCCACGGCATCGGAGATGCGCGGGACACCGTCGCGCTCGAGCAGCTCGATGAGACCTTCCTTGATGCGGCGCACGAGCGCCGGGCCCTCGTAGACGAGGCCGGTGTACACCTGGACGAGGCTCGCGCCGGCGCGGATCTTCCGGTAGGCGTCCTCGGCCGAAAAAATGCCGCCGACGCCGATGATCGGGAGCCGGCCGTCAGTCAGGCGATAGAGATATCGCACGAGGTGGGTCGACCGTGCTTCGAGCGGACGGCCGCTCATTCCGCCGCCGCCGATGGCCTTGAGCACGCGTTCGTCCGCCTGCAGGCTTTCGCGATCCGGCGCCGTGTTCGTCGCGATGAGGCCGTCCACCTTGTACTTGAGGGCCAGCTCGACGAGCCCTTCGACGTCGCTGTCGTACGTGACCCGAACCGAATACGGGGGCGAGAGCTTCACGAGGAGAGGGACGGAGGGATCGATGACGCGGCGCTCCTCGCTGATCGCCTCCATCAGCGCCTCGAACGCTTCCGGAGACTCGAAGGTCTTGCCGTCGGCGGTGTTCGGACAGGAAACGTTCAGCGCGACGTAGTCGGCATGGGGCGCGAGCAGGCGAAAGCTCTCGCGGAAGTCGTCGACGGCATCGGCACCCAGGATGTCCGGATCGTGCGTCTTCGCGAGATTGACGCCGAGGATTCCCTGTCGCCGTCCGTTCAATCGGGCCAGTCGGCGCGAGACCTTGTGGGCGCCCTTGTTGTTCAGGCCCATCCGGTTGATCAGGGCGGCGTCTTCCGGGAGACGAAACGCTCGCGGCCGGGGGTTTCCCCTGGACGGGCGGGCCGTGACCGATCCGACCTCCGCAAACCCGAATCCGAGCGCCGACCAGAATCGGACGAGCGACGCATTCTTGTCGAATCCGGCCGCCAGCCCGACGGGATTCGCAAAGTTGAGTCCCCAGACCGTCTGTTTCAGCCGGAAGTCGTCGAACGCAAAGTTGGTTTCGATGAAGGAGTCGGTACGCGTGGCGACGGCCAGTCGGGCCGCCGTGACGGCCAGGGCGTGCGCGTGCTCCGCATCGAGCTGGAAGAGCGCCGATCGAATGAAGTCGTACATGGGTGCAGTCGGGCTAAACGCCGAGCGTGCCTGATAGGACCGTTACGGCCTTTCCGCGCAGCGTGACGCGATCGCCTCTCACCTCGACGCCGACCGTCCCGCCGCGGGCCGATGCCTGATAGCCTTGAAGCCGGCTCTTGCCGAGGCGTTGCTGCCAGTAGGGGCCCAGACAGCAGTGCGCCGATCCGGTCACCGGGTCCTCGGGGATGCCGAAGCGCGGCGCGAAGTAGCGGGAGACGAAATCGTAGGCGTCCCCACGAGCCGCGGCCGTGACGATCACGCCGCGCACCCCGATCTGCTCGATCGCGTGCATGTTCGGCGCCAGACCGCGCACCGATGCCTCGTCCGGAAGTTCCACGAGCACGTCGAGGCGGCTGCTGCCGACGAATACGGGTTCCGCGCCGAGCGCGTCGGCAAGGCCCATTTGCTCGTCCATTTTTTCGGTCGGCTCTGCCGGGAAGTCGAGCAGGATCCAATCCCCGTCCCGCTCCGCGGCCAGCCGGCCACTGGCGGTCTCGAACTCCGGCCGGCTGTCGGCGTCGACGGCGCCCGTTTCCCAGAGCACGTGTGCCGTCGCCAGGGTCGCGTGGCCGCACAGGTCGACCTCGGCCACGGGCGTCAACCATCGAAGATGGTAGCGCCCACCCTGCAGCGGCGCCACGAAGGCCGTCTCCGACAGATTCATCTCCGCCGCCACGTGCTGCAGCCACTCATTGTCCGGCATCTCGTCGAGGAGCACGACGGCGGCCGGATTGCCGGCGAAGGCCCTATCGGTGAAGGCGTCGACCTGGTAGATGGGATGGCTCACGGCGCACGACGAGGTTGATCCGAAAGGCGGCTCGAATTCCATCCCAATATACGACCCGCACGGCG
>CAZMXY010000022.1:4352-26308 GCA_964570345.1 uncultured Rhodothermales bacterium
ACGAGCGGACTCCCGGCGCCCGCTACCAGCCGGGCGAGAGCTGGAAGCCCAGCTGCCATCCCTGGCCCGGGCGTTGGAAAGGATAAGCGTAGTACGTCTCGAGAACGACGTAACCCAGGATGTTCACGCGTGCGGATAGGCCGCTGCTCACGACCGGCACGCGCTCGGGTGAGTCGCGATCAAATTTCAAGACGGGAGGAGAGTCCTTCGTCCACGCCACGCCGGCATCCGTGAACAGCGAAATCTCGGTCGGCAGATAGGGGAAATTGATCAGGCCCAGGACCTCCGTTCCGAAGAGCGGCAGGCGCATCTCGACGCTGGCCATGGCGATGTGCGTGCCTTGCATGCGCGCGATCTGAGCGCACGCCGGCTGCCCGTCGGATTCCTGTATGATCGTGCACTCGTCGAATTCGAAGGAGTTGAAGTTGTACCCGCGAATGAAGCCGGGGTAGTACGCATAGCCGAGGTACTGCGAGCTGAAAAAGTCGTTCGGATCCGCTCCGTAGTTGCCGATGTGCAGGCCGCGATAGGCGAACGTGAGCGGTTTGAAGAAGTGATACCGCCGGTAATCGGCGAGGGCCGAAACGTAATTCGACGAACCGACCTGAGGCGCGAGCTGAAATCGGTATCGGCCACCCTGAACGGGCGACGTGAAGCCGAAGAACGAATAGTCGCCTACGAAGGCCCCGCTGCCCTGAAAGAAGTAGAAAGGATCACGTTCGCGAACGCCCCGGAATAGCTCCGACTCGTCGGGCGTGACACGTCGTCGACCCACTTGCCCGGTCGTCAAACTCACGAAAAATTGCTCGACCTCGTTGTCGAATCCGTAGCGAACGAATCCGGCCGCTGCTTCGACGCGCCGGGTCGTGCTAAGGGGATACTGCGCGATGCCCGACACCTGGTCGATGAAGATCCGCTGCCGAAGCTGCTCGATGATCTGAACGTTCTCGCCTGGCACGATGGCGGACCTCGCAAAGCCGAACAACAGCGGAATGTGCCCGGCCATGGCGCCGTAATTGATCCGATTTCCCAGATCGATGTAGGATACTTGTCCGCCGATGTCCTTGAAGGTTCCCTGCGCCTGAGCCGCGATCGTCAGGTTCTTGTTGCCCAGCATGTCGGAGAAGTAAAAGCCGACCCCTCCGCCGAGCTGCGTACCGTACACACCGCCGGCGGAGACGCCCACGGTCGGAGGCGCGACGTAGTCGAGTCTCAATCCGGCGCGGTAGTCTCGCGGCGTTAGATCCAGGGTTTCCGAAGGGAGTCCCGTGATCGGATCGTTCAGATAATTGCCGACGAGTCCGCGATTCAGGGCGCGGATCGGGGGCAGGATGCTGGCGGTCGCGACCTGGCCGACGAGCGCCTCCACGGGCTCGCCCTGCGTTTCGGTGCGCTCGCGAGAGAAGACCGTGTATTTGTTGTCGTGAAACACGGAGAACATCATCCGGCCGCTCTGCGCGGCGACCGACATCGCCGGTGACATCTTCGTGATGCCGCTCACCCCCGTCGCTACGTTCGTCACGCGAAAGACCTGCTGCGTGTCGAGCGCCAGTCGGTAGACGTCCTTGAAGCCGTCCTGGTCGCTGATGAAATAGAGGCTGCGGCCGTCCGGAGAAAATTGAGCGTTGTGGTGCAGCGCGTTCTCGAACGGCTGGACGACGTTGATCTGTCCGGTCTGCATGTCGTACAGCGCGAGACGCGGCTTTCCGTAGCTCAACGTGCGGAAGTCAGTCCCCTCCGGCCCCCGATCCGTCGTGAAGGCGATGTAGCGCCCGTCCGGAGACCATGCCGGTTCGAAATCGGCGTACCGGTCGTTCGTGAGCTGCCGAACCGCGTTCGTGTTCACGTTCAGCACGTACAGGTCGCTGATGCCTCCGTCGAGTCCCGCGAACGCGATCGATTCCCCGTCAGGAGACCACGCCGGATTGGTCATCGCCGAAACGCCCTCGACCGAAAAGCGCCGAGTGACATTCCGCGATTGCACGTCCAGGATCGAAATCTCGTTGTCGCCCTTCGCGAAGGAGATGAACGCCAGCCGCGTTCCGTCGGGCGACCACGTACCGGCCGAATTGATGAAGCGCAGCGCGTCCATGTGCGGATCGGCCGTCGGACTTCTCAGGCTCTTGATCACCTCACCCGTCTCCGCGTCGGCGATGAACAGGTTGATCGAGAAGATGTCCCGCTCGGATAGGAAGGCCACGTACTGGCCGTCGGGGCTCACGACCGGGCCGATGTTGAGCTCGCCGGCATCCAGCTCGGCCGACAGGACGATCCGACCCGTCTCCATCGGAGGCGTCTTGTCCTCGAGCAGCGGCTTGTAGGTCTCCTTCACGACCTGCTTCCATTCCGCCGAGAGCGAATCCGTCGTGATGCCGAGCGTATAGACGAACGCCGAATCCACGCCGGCGCGTCCCGCGAGCTTGTACAGGTTCGCCACGGCGGCGTCGCCGTACTTGCCGCCGACGTAGGCCATGTAAGCCTGCCCGTATCGATAGGGGAAGTATCTGAGGCTGCGTGTGAGCTGATCGATCGTCGGCAGATCGTCCCGCAGGACCGCATCGCGAAGCCACATCGCGGTGTGTGAATCCTCGCGGCCGACCGACAGGTATTCCGCCGTGCCTTCGATCAGCCACAGCGGCAACAGACCCAGATTGAAGCGGATCGTATCGCGGTCGCTGAAGGCAATGTCGTATTGGAACGAGTGGACGAGCTCGTGGCCGAGCACGTGATCCGTCTCCGCGTAGCTGCCGGTGAGCGGCATGACGACGCGCTGCTTCAATCCCTCGGTCACGCCCCCCGTCCCTTCGCCGATGAAGCCGCTGATGACGTTCGTCTGGTGAAAATCCGCGTCGTTCGCGTAGAAGATGATCGGCTTGCGCTCCCGGAACTGCCGGAGATAGGTTCGAGAGTGACGCTCGTACCAGCGCTCCGCCATCCGAGCGGCGTCCCGCACGGCCTGTTCTTCTTCGGGATAGTAATAGATCTCGAAGTGCTCGGTCTCCAGGATGCGAAAGTCGAAATCGTCGTATTGGACCTTGTTGCGGCCGAAGTATTGCGCCGCGGCGGGCGACGTCGAAGCGGCGGTCCATAGTAGGGCCGCGAACAGAAGGGTTACGGAGCCTAGTCGACGCATCGTGGCTGGATGTTCAGATAAGGAGAGGATACGAGTTGCGATGCTAATCGGACCCGAAGGTGCCGCACAATGGCGCGTCTTCGCAAACGAAGACAATTCACACACGAAGCTAAACTCTCTCTCGACGTGCCCAGTCTAGAACGAAGGCATCCCCACCCTGTTCGTGTCGTATGACGGAATGGTGTAACGGTATTGTGCGACGGTCGGTTGCCTGGGGTCGTAGAAATGCCCTGTATGCAGATAGTTACATCCGCCGCCGGCGCGCCGCGCGCCGGAACTGAAAAGTGCGGGCGGCGCTTAAATTGGCGTGCCGACGGAGCCTCGTCGGCGCGTGATTTGATGGGAGATGGAGATCGGTCCCGGAGCCGATCCGACGATGGCCGCTCATTCGAGACCTGATCGCTCATGGATGAATACAGAATTCGTGTCAGAATATTTGTCGGAATTATAGTCGCTATTCTTGGCGTCCTGGGCCTCCGTCTGGCGCAGCTTCAGATTCTCGACGTGGAGGCCTACACCGGCGAATCGCGCTCCAACGCCGTCCGCGAAAAGCGTGTGCAGCCCGCGCGAGGCGCGGTTTTCGACCGGAACGGCATCATGATGGTCGACAATGAGCCCACGTATACCGTTACGATTACCCCCCGCACTTTTGATCCGCAAAACGTCCCCCTTCTTGCGAATTTGCTCGAGGTTCCGGACAGCCTCGTGGTCGCCAGGCTTCAGGAAGCTCGTAGGTTCAGCTCGTTTCAGCCGAGCAGGGCGTTTCGAGAGGTGCCCTTCGACGTTTTCAGCCGGGTCGTCGAAAATCTCTACCGATTGCCGGGTGTTTTTTACGAGGAAGAGTTCAAGCGCCGCTACCATACGAGGGCGACGGCCGCTCACGCCCTCGGCTACATCAGGGAGATTACGCAGTCCGAGCTCTCCCGTCTTCGCGAAAAAGGATATCGCCAGGGCGACCTGATCGGCAAGTCGGGCATCGAGAAGAACTATGAGGGCTATCTGCGCGGCCGGCTGGGAAGCGAGCTCAAGATGGTCAACGTGCACGGCCTGGAGGTCAAGTCGTATCAGGACGGCATGCACGACCTGGATCCGCTCAGCGGATTCAATCTGCATCTCGGCATCGACGCCGGCGTGCAGGCGCTCGCCGAGTCGCTGTTCGTGAACAAGCGCGGCGCGGCCGTGGCGCTCGATCCGAACACCGGCGCCATCATCGCCATGGTGAGCAAGCCGGATTTCGACCCCGGGCTCTTTTCGCAGTCCGTCGATCCGGCAACGTGGAATTACCTGAACAACAGTCCCGAAAAACCGCTCTACAACCGCGCGACGATGAACCTCTTGCCGCCGGGCTCCACCTGGAAGCCGTTCATGGCCCTGATGTCGCTGCAAGAGGGCAACATCACCCCGACGCAGACCTATCGCTGTCCGGGGTATCACCCCTTCGGCGGCGCTTCGCTGTTTCGCGACATGCAAGCCCACGGCAGCATCGCGATGCGGGAGGCGATTCAGCGCTCCTGCAACACGTACTTCTTCGAGATGATGATGCGCTCGGACGTCGACACGTTCAGTAAGTACGCTCACCTGTTCGGGTTCGGCGAAGAGGCGCCGACCGACATTCTCGAGCAGACCCCCGGACTCATCCCGGATTCGGCCTACTACAACCGGGCGTACCCTCGCGGGTGGACGGCGGGATACAGCATCAATCTCGGAATAGGACAGGGGGACATGGGGGTTACGCCGCTGCAGCTGGCCCGCTACGTCGCCGCGATCGCGAACAAGGGCAAGCTGATGCCGCCGCACCTCGTAACGAAGCTGGAGCATCCCGAAAGTTACGAGGTCGTCTACCCGACGCTGCCCGCTCCGAGGGAGATACCGATCGAAGAAGCGCACTTCGACGTGGTTCGCGAAGGGATGAAACGAGTCATGGAAGCGGGAACCGGCTACTGGCTGCAGATTCCCGGAATCCCGAGTGCAGGCAAGACCGGCACGGCGCAGTCGCCCGGACGGCGAAAGGACAACTCGCTGTTCATCATGTTCGCCCCGTATGACGATCCGCAGATCGCGATCGCCGTCGAGGTGGAGAACGCCGGATTCGGCGCGACGGCCGCCGCACCGATCGCGTCGTTCATGGCCGAGCTCTATCTGACGGGAACGATTTCGGATACGCCGCAGCGAACGAACCGATTGAACGCCGTCCTGGCCGTTCGAAGCGAGCCCCTGCCGATCAGTTCGGAGTGACGTCGCAATGAGAACGTGGTATCGAAATCTGGATTATCTGTCCCTCTTCGCGTGGATGGTGCTGGTGGGGATAGGACTCGTGGCGATCTACAGTACGACGCACGGTCCGGCATCGGTGTATCTGCTCGAGAGCGTCCAGCGCAATTACGAGCGGCAGCTCATCTGGGCCTGCATCAGTCTCGGCGTGATCCTGGCCTCCCTCATGTTGCCCGTCCGGTTTTTTCAGAAGGCCGCCATTCCGGCCTATTTCTTCACCATCGTGCTCCTGGTTGCGGCGCTGCTCTTCGGACGGGAGATCAACGGAGCGAAAAGCTGGCTCTACTTCGGAGGCCTCGGATTCCAGGTTTCCGAGCTCGCCAAAGTGGGCGCCGTCCTGGCCGTGGCCCACTTGATCGCTTCGAAGCGGCCGAACACGAAGAATCTGCGTTACGCCGCCGGCGCCGTGCTCCTGCTCGTGATTCCCGGGTCGCTCATCGTCCTGCAGAACGACATGGGGACGGCGCTCGTCTTTTTCGCGCTCGTGCCGATCATGCTCTTTTGGAGCGGCCTGCCGATCAGCATCGTTCTCCTGATGATCTCGCCGGCCATCACCGGATACCTCGCGATCGTATACCTGCCGGCCGCGATCGCCTTCGCCGCCGTGTTCACGTTGGCCACCTTCTGGCAGACGAAAGAGCGCCGCTACGGTCTGCTTGCGGGCGTGTTCACCGGTGGCACGATCGCCGCCGTGACGTTCGCGCTCACGAGAGTGCTTCAGCCGTACCAGATCGCACGCATCGTGTCCTTCACGAACCCGGAAGCCGAGGAATTTCGGTCGGGCGTCGGTTTCCACCTCGTGCAATCGAAGGCGGCGATCGGTTCGGGCGGATTCTCGGGCAAGGGCTTCATGGAAGGGACGCAGACACAGGGAGCGTACGTTCCCGAACAGTCGACGGACTTCGTCTTCAGTGTGATCGGCGAAGAATGGGGATTCATCGGGTCAATGGTCATTCTCGTTGCGTTCGCGCTTCTGTTGATCCGGCTCGTGCGACTCGGGACGCAGGTGAAGCATCCCTTCGGCAGCATGGTGGCGGCCGGGGCGGCCGGCATTTATCTCATCCACGTGTTCATCAACATCGGAATGGTGACCGGCTTGCTGCCGGTCATCGGCATTCCGCTGCCCTTCATCTCGTACGGCGGCTCGGCCCTCCTGGCCAATTCGATGATGCTGGCCATCATGCTCAATCTCCACATGCGGCGGGATGATTTTTCGATCTACGGCTACTGACGCCGAATGGAGGACGTCTTGGACCGGAACGTCGATCTCGTGGCGGAGGAAGCTTCGGCCGTCTTCGCGACCGCGCTGCGCCGCGGCGGCCGTCTCGCCGACCTCTTCGCCGAAGACACGGCCGTAGAGCAGCTGACTTTGTCGCTTCGGCGAGGAAAACGCCTGGAGGACGGAGGCGCCCGTCGACAAAGCGGGGTGGGTATTCGCGTGCTCGACGACACGGGCTCATGGTACGCCCCGGTTGCGTCGATCGAAGGCGTGACGGCGACTACGCTCCGGCAGGCCGCGTCGGACGTGGGTGAGAGAGTGGAGTCGTCGGCCCGGTCGCCCACCGTACGCGTCGGCCCCGTCGCCGCCTGCGACGAGCTCCCCGCCGACGTGCCGACGGCGGCTTCGGCGGACGAGAAACGCGCCCTCCTGGAGCAGGCCGCCGACGCCGCGCTCAGCCTGCGCCCCGAGCTGAGTGAGCTGCGCGTCGACTTCCAGGGCCGCGTGCGTCGTGTCGTCGTCGCCTCCTCGGACGGCCGCTTGGCGGCGACGTCGCGGTCCGTCGTCGGTCTGCGCGTCGACGTTCGGTACGAAGGCCGTCGGGCCCATGCGGTCGGTGGCGGGGCAGGCGGGCTGGGTCTTTTTCTGCGATCGACCCCCGAATCGATCGCCGGCGAGGCGATCCGCCTCCTTCGCGCACGAGCGGATGCGGAGACGTCGGCGAGGAGACTGCAGGGCGAGACGTCGATCGTGCTGGCCGGTGGATGGGGCGGGGTCTGGCTTCACGAGATCGTCGGACACCTCCTCGAGGCGGATCTCGCCGCCGGCCGCTTCGCGCCCGAACGTATCGGGCGCCGCGTGGCGTGCGAGCTCGTTACCGTCACCGACGATGCGCGGCTCGCCGGAGGGCGGGCGTCGGCCGTCGTAGACGACGAGGGGACGCCGGCGAGAACGACCACGCTGATCGAAGCGGGCATCCTGACGGCGCTGCTCACCGATCGCGCGACCGCCCGCCGAATGAACCTGCCCGAGAGCGGCAGCGGACGCCGACAGGACTATCGCTTCGAGCCGCTCCCGCGGACGTCCAACCTTCTCCTCGCCGCGGGTGACGCCGATCCCGAGTCGCTGCTCGAAGAAGCCGGCGCGGGGCTCTACGTCACGATGATCGGCAACGGCATCGTCCGGCCGGCAGACGACGCGTTTGCTTTCGACGTGCTCGAAGGGTACGAAATCGAAAACGGCCGCGTCGCGCATCCGGTGCAGCGGCTCCGCGTCAGCGGCCGGCCGTCCGAAATGCTGAATTGCGTGCGCGGGATCGCGAGCGACTTCCGTTACGATCCGGGGCGGGGCTTGTGCGCGAAAAGCGGGCAGGTCGTTCCGGTTTCCGTGGGCATGCCGACGATTCTTATAGGCAAGATGACGGTGGAGCCTCTCTCGTGAAAGCGACCTTCGACGTCGGCATCGTGGGCCTGGGCGCCGTGGGGAGCGCGGCGCTCTATCAGGCCTCAGCCCGCGGGCTCGACGCCGTAGGTTTCGATCTCTTCGCGCCGCCGCACACGGCGGGCTCCTCCCACGGCGGCAGCCGCATCATCCGACGCGCCTACTTCGAGGGCGCGGCGTACGTCCCACTCCTGACGCGCGCATACGAGCTCTGGCGAGAGCTCGAGGAGCATTCCGGCCGGTCGGTAATGCATCTGAATGGATGTCTCACGATCGGACGCTCCGGCGGCGGCCTCATCGACGGTGCGCATGCGACCGCGCGCGCATTCGACGTCCCCTGCGAGCGCCTCGAACCGGACGCGGTGCGGCACCGGTTTCCCGCGTTTCACCTGCGAAACGACGAGGCCGCGCTGTGGGAGCCGGAGGCCGGCTGGCTGCATCCCGAATTTTGCATTCAGGCATACCTCGATCTGGCCTCGCGAGCGGGCGCCCGGCTGCGATTCGACGAGCCGGTTCGGACCTGGAGCGTAGTAGGCGACGGCCTGCGGATCGATACGGATGCGGGCACCTTCGACGTCGGCCGACTCGTCGTCTGTGCCGGCGGATGGGTCGCGCCGCTTCTCAAGGAGCTTCACGTCCCGCTCCGCATCGAGCGCCAGGTGAACGCCTGGTTTCGCCCGACCGCGACCGACGATCGCTTCGCGCCGCATCGCTGTCCGGTTTACGTGTGGGAACATGCCCCCGACGCCGTGCTGTACGGATTTCCCGACCTGGGGAAGGGCGTGAAGACGGGCCTGCATCACAGCGGCGAGGAGGTCGATCATCCGGACGAGCTCGACCGAACCGTGCACGAGCACGACGTGGCGGCGCTGCGCCGCGAAACGCGGAGGCTGCTGCCTTTGGCGGACGGACGCGTCGACCGTACGGCGCTCTGTTTCTATACGAACACGCCCGACGAGCATTTTGTAATCGATCGGCACCCGGGCCTCGAGCGCGTCGTGTTTGCCTCCGCCTGCTCCGGTCACGGATTCAAGGCGTCGAGTGCCGTCGGCGAAGCCCTCGTGCGGATGGCCGTGGGCGAAGAGCCGGCGGCGGACCTATCGGCGTTTGCCGTCAAGAGGTTCTCGGCGGAATAGGCGGCTGAAACCCCGCGTCGATTTCCGCTTACATAGAGCCCGCATGATCGCGCCTCCGCGGTCGACGCCCCCGCAGCGTTCCCTTTCGAATTCGCAGGCCGAATGAAAGAGTACCTCACCGCCCAGCTCACCGACGTCCTCTCGACGATGGAGGACGTGCCGGCGGACTTCGTCCCCGAATTCGAGAAGCCGAACAATCCCGAGCACGGCGATCTCTCGACCAACGTCGCCATGCAGCTCGCCAGGCACCTGCGCAGATCCCCACGGGAGATCGCCGCCGAGCTCGCCGAGAAACTGCGACTTCGGCCGCTCGACCCCGATCGAGTGGCGGACGTAACGGTCGCCGGCGCGGGATTTCTCAACTTCCGCTTTTCCGAACGATATCTAGCCTCCGGAGTGGCCGACGTCCTAGCCGCCGGCCCGAACTACGGCCGCACCATCCAGGGCAAAGGCCTGACGGCCATCGTCGAATACGTGAGCGCGAATCCGACGGGGCCGCTCACGGTCGGCCACGGTCGCAACGCCGTGCTGGGCGACACGATCGCCAATCTCCTCGAATGGACGGGCTACGATGTCACGCGGGAGTATTACTTCAACGACGGAGGCCGCCAGATGCGCATCCTCGGCGCGTCCGTACGGGCGCGCTACGAGGCGCTGGTCGATCCCGACGTGCCGTTCAAACAGCTCAAGGTCGGAGGGAACGAATGGGTCGACGTTCCCGAGAGCTTCCCGGAGGACGGGTACCTGGGCGAATACATCCACGAGATCGCTCGACGCTTGTACGACGAACACGCCGACGGACTCAACACGAGCGACATCCAACCCTTCAAAGAGGCGGCCGAAAAGGCCATCTTCGCCGACATCGAGGCCACGATGCGGCGCCTCGGCATCCGGATGGATTCGTATTTCAACGAGTACGGCCTCTACGAGGACGAGCGGGTCTGGTCGACGCTCGACGCCCTTCGCAAAGCGGGCTACGTCTACGACAAAGACGGCGCCGTCTGGTTCAAGACGACCGAATTCGGGAAGGAGCAGGACACCGTCCTCGTGAAGAGCAGCGGCGAGCCGACCTACCGGCTGCCGGACGTCGCCTACCACGTCGACAAGCTCGAACGCGGATTCGACCGGGTCGTCGACGTCTTCGGGGCCGATCACATCGCCACGTACCCCGACGTTCTCGAGGGCGTGCGCGTGCTCGGGTACGACGCGTCCAGGATCGATGTCGTCATCTACCAGTTCGTGACGCTGGTCCGCGGCGGCGAGCCCGTCAAGATGAGCACGCGAAAGGCGACCTACGTGACGCTCGACGAGCTGATGGACGAGGTCGGCGAAGACGTCACGCGGTACTTTTTCATGATGCGCTCGCCCAACGCGCACCTCGAATTCGATCTCGACCTGGCCAGGGAAGCGAGCGAGAAGAATCCCGTCTTCTATCTGCAGTACGCTCACGCGCGCATCTGCTCAATCCTCCGCAAGGCCGAAGAAGTCGGCTTTACGTTCGCCGGGGAGGCTGACCTGTCGCTGCTCGAGCACGAAAGTGAGATCGCGCTGATGAAGGAGATCCTCCGCCTGCCGGAGGTCATCGAGCGGGCGTGCGAGACGATGGAGCCGCACACGCTGGCCAATTACCTTCGGGACGTCGCCGTGGCGTTTACGCAGTTCTACGGCAACTGCCGTATTATCGGCGAGGACGAGAAGCTCGCCACGGCCCGGATGCACCTGGCCGACGCCACGCGCATCGTACTGCAGAACGGACTTACCGTGCTCGGCATCTCGGCGCCGGAGCGGATGTAGCGGTCCGATCAGAAGGAGCGAGAAGGCATACACCCTTCACATGAAAATCGCATTCCAGGGAGAGATCGGCGCGTTCAGCGAGGAAGCCGTCCTCGCCCTCTATCCAGACGCCGAAATCGTTCCGTGCCCGACCTTCGAGGCCGTCTTCGGAGCGGTGGCCGCCGGCGAGGCCGATCGCGCCGTCATCCCGATCGAGAATTCGCTCTTCGGCAGCGTCCATGCGAATTACGATCTACTGCGCGAGCACGATCTGTCCATCGAGGGCGAGGTGCAGCTCCGCGTTCGGCACCACCTGATGGCGCGCGAAGGTGCGGCGATCGGGAGCCTGCGGAAGGTGCATTCGCATCCGCAGGCCATCGGCCAGTGCAGCCGCTTTCTGAAGGAACGCCTGCCCCGGGCGGAGGTCGTCCCCGCCTACGACACGGCCGGCGCGGCGAAGATGATCGCCGAGTCGGGCCGGACGGATGAAGCGGCCATCGCGAGCGCGCGGGCCGCTGTCGAATACGGTCTCACCATTCTCGCCGAGCAGATCGAGAGCAATCACCAGAACTATACGCGCTTTCTCGCATTGACGCGGGAGCAGAACCTGCCGGAGCCGCACGCGGAGGGCGCGCGCCACGACTGGAAGACGTCGCTCGTATATTCGATGAAAGAGAACGTACCCGGAGCGCTCTTCAAGAGCCTGGCCGTCTTCGCGCTGCGCGAACTCGACCTGTTCAAGATCGAAAGCCGGCCGCTCGTGGGCAGCCCGGGCCAATACTTGTTTTATCTGGACGTGGAGGGGTCGGAGGTAGACGAGCCCGTACAGCGCGCCCTCGAGCACCTTGCCGAGATCGCGTCGCAGCTCAAAGTGCTCGGATCCTATCCTCGCGGAAAGACGATCGATTAGCCTCACGTACCTGACGTGGCACTCCCCTACAGCATACGAGAAGGCCTGGCCGGATTTGAGCGCGCGAAGTTCGCCGTGCTGGCGGCGACGAGCGCGATGACGGTCGCCCTCGTGCTCATCGGCCTCTTCGGCGTCCTGAGTTACGAGGCTCAGAAGGTGTCCTCCTGGCTGCGGCAGCGGGTCGGGGAGATGGAGATGTTTCTGGAAGAGGAGATCGACGCGTCTACGGCCCGTGCCCTCTACTTCCGTGCGTCGACGATGCCCGGCGTCGACGAGGCCGAGTTCGTCTCGCCCGAGCAGGCGCAGGCCATTTTTCAGGAGGAATTCGGCGAAGGAGCCGAGGTGTTCCTCGACGAGCCCTTCCTGCCCGCGTCGATCCGCGTGCGCGTGCGGTCGAATTACGCGAACCCCGACAGTCTCACGGCCCTGGTCGAGGAGTTCGGTTCGTGGAATCGCGTAGACGAGGTCGTCTTCAACCAGCCGCTGTTGGTGAAAGTGCAGCAGAACCTGCGGCTCATCACGATCGCCGGGCTGTTGCTCGGATCAATCGTCGTGCTGGCGTCGATCTTCCTGGTGGCGAATACCATCCGCCTGACCATCTACGCTCGCCGGCTGCTCATCCGCACGATGAAGCTCGTCGGCGCGACGGACAGCTTCATCCGAAGGCCGTTTCTGGTCGAAGGCATCGCGCAGGGCGTCCTGGCCGGCGTCCTGGCGGCGCTCATCCTTTCCGGTCTCTACAGCGTGATCTCCGCGTATCTTCCCGAAACGGAGGGGTCATCCACGGTGGTCGTGCTCCTCGTGACGGTGGGGATCGTCGTCTGCGGCGTGGCGCTCGGTTTCATCGGGTCCCTCTTCGCCGTGCGGCGCTTCATCCATCAAGCGGTGCAGCGGTGAGCGGCCCGTTCGAATCGGCAGGAGCATCGAATCGGCCGTGCGGGCAGCGGCAGGAAGCATCGAATCGCCCATGCGGGCAGCGGCGGGAAGGACGCGAACCGCCCGTGCGGTCAGCGGCAGGAAGCATCCACATTCTCCATCCGGATCAGCGGCGGGAATGACGAGGTAAGACGATATTACCCTTGCAAACCAATCGAACGGCCACGATGGACACCCCGGACACTATTCTGAGTCGCGCACGCAAATCGAACGCTGCCATTCGCTTCGCGACCCACGCCGTGCCGGCCGTCCTCTTTATCATCATGTCGGTCGGCTGCGGCCAGTCCACCGACCGCGTCGGGGAGGCCGACGAGGGCCGCCTCGTGCTCGGAAGTACGGAGGAGCGTGAGGTGCTCGAGCGAGGAGTCGCACCCGGCGGGCGAGAGCTCGTGTTCGAAGGCTTCCACGGCAACATTCGCCTCGAAGCGACGCCCGACCGTTTCGCCGCCCTCGAGTTTGTAAAGATCGCACGAGGGGACGACGGCGAGGGGGCACGGCGGCTGCTGCAAGGCGTCACGATATCCGAGCAGGGAAGCGACGAGGAATTTCGGTACGTCTTCGACTCCCCCGACAAGCAGCGTACCGCCGTTGACGTACGTGGAAGCGTGCCGCAAGCGACCAGCATGCACATCGCATGGGAGAGCGGTGCGATTTCGCTCTCGGGACCCGACGGCCCGCTGCGGATTACGAACGGCAGCGGACGCGTCGAGGCCGCGGGAATCGCCGCCACCGCGGAGATCAGAGTGCAAAACGGTGGCCTGATGGTCGGCGTCGTAGATCTGCCCTCCGGTGCGTCCATCGTCCTGGAAACGTCGAACGGCGACATCAACCTGACGCTTCCTGCGGGAACGTCGGCACAGATCGCCGCGCAAACGGCCGCCGGCGAGATCCAGACTACCGGGCTCTCTTTCGTGGACCGCCGACTCGAGCCGATCGGAGCCGGCGCCGAATTCAATGCCCAGCTTGGCCGGGGCAACGCGACGATCCGGCTGCGCACGGAGAACGGAGCAATCCACCTCATGGAAGGCCGGATGGATCGCCTTCAGCCCCCTGATACCCTCGCCGTCCCTGCAGATACGGCGGCATCCGCCCCTGAAGATGCAGCCGCGTCCGTCCCGTTGGATACCGCGTCGTTCGCCCCGTCCGACACCACCGTACGAGACGCACGGCGCTCGGTCGACGGCTAAGGCACGAACGCCACGATACGCACCGGACCGCCGCTGCCGCCTTCTATCTTCATCGGAAGCGCCACGACGACGGCGCCCTCTTCGGGAAGCTGGTCCAGGTTGGCCACGTTTTCCAACGCCGGCAACTCTTCGGCCGCGAGCACCTGGTGCGTCTCGAACATTCGAGATTGACCGTAATCGATGCTGGGCGTGTCGATTCCGACGGCCTTGACGTTCCGATTTTCGAGCAGCCACCTTGCGGCAGCGGGGTCCAGGCCCGGGAAATGAAGCTCCCTCACCGCGTCGTCTCCGCGTTCGGCCGTACCCATGTAGCGCCCCGCGTCGGGCCAGAAGGCGCCGAATCCAGTGCGGAAGAACACAAGGCTCTCGTCCGGTATCGGCCGACGGCTCGCTTCCCATTCCTGGATGTCGTCCGTCCCGATCTGATAGTCCGGATTCGCTTCGACGTGATCGCGGACGTCGATCACGATCGCCGGGCCCATGAGCTGGTCGATCGGTATCTCGTCGACCGACCGTCCCCCTTCGGCGAAGTGGATCGGAGCGTCGACGTGCGTGCCGCCGTGCTCGGCGGCCGAAAACGCGCCGGAGGCGTAATAATAGCCCTGATCGGTCATTCCTTCCGCCGTTACCTCCCTCCGGAAAGGGGCGGAGGTGGGCCAGTAGATCGTCTCCGCATTGAACGGATAGGTCAGGTCGACGACGTCGGTCGAAGGCAGCGCCACCGTCGACGTTTCTTGCTCCTCCGAATCTCGCGGACCGTTCGGCCCGCAGCCCGTGAGGAGCGAGAGGGAGAGAAGGAGAAGCGTGCAGCGAGTGGCCATCGACGTCATCGGGGGCGGTGAGAAAGGTCGCGGACGGTTGCGTGTGCCGAACGTCCAATTTGCCACTTCAACGCAACGGAATCAACGGACGCCGACGAGGAGGCCGTGGAGAGATCTCGTACGCTCCGGGGCCGGTCGCTTCCCACGCATCCGGGAGCGGGCGCGTGATTGTACTCAATCTGATATATCCCGTGTCCGCGCAGGGGACGTTTATTGACATTACATATATGTGCTGGTAGATTCACAGGCTAATCCAACCTATCCCGCCGTTACCTCTCTCCTCGGCATCGCACGAGCCGTATGATCCGTGTCCTCTTTATGATCGTGGCCGCCGTCGCCGCGATCCTGGCCCTGCTTCTCAAGCAGCCGATGCTGTTCGTCGCGGCGGGACTGGCTCTCGCCGTCTCGGTCGGCCTCGCGCTGCAGAAGGCGCAGCGTCGACACGCAAATCACAAGCAGGCCTCGTCGGCGTATGCGAAGCATCACTCCGGCTTGGACGACGACCTGAACGCGCTGGGCATCCTGGAGATCAAACCTAGAAACCGGGAGGGCCCCGCTGCGGCCGGTATGATCAGACCGGAGGAGGGCGGATCGGTGGCGGATGCCGGAACGGTCGAAGCCGCCGAGCCGAAAGAGGAAACGAGGGCGGATTCCGGGGCGACGTCCGAATCCGCCTCGGCCGAGTCGAACGGCACTCGCGTCCGCAGCGGACCGCAGTCGACGCTGACGATCAAGGAGCGGTCGCAGACCGTCCGCTCATCGATCGACGAGGAATCGGAAGGCCAGTACAAGGACGTCCTCGTGCCCTACCTCCAGTCGATTCGTGCCGCCCTCGGCGCGCAAACGGTATGTCTGCTCAAACAGTCCGACGAGTCGCTCCACTACCACATCGAAGGCGTCGTCAGCCTCAACGCGTACGCGCGCAGCGGAGGCGACTTCGCGACCAAGGTGCCGCTGATTCAGACCCGTGACTCCAAATCCGCCGTCGGCGTGCACCGTGTCTCGAAGGACGACTTCACGCCCGGTAACCTGGGCTATTACCGCGAGGTGATCGCGGTGAAACAGCTCATCGTCGCCGCCGTGCCGCGCCCGAATGCGGCGTCGTCCTACTTTCTCCTCGCCGACTCGATGCAGGACGGCCATCTCGACAAGCCGCGCCAGCGCACGTTGCTGAGACACTTCGCGCGGCTGCTCGGGGCGATCCTTCACCAGGGAGACAGTGCTGAGATGCTCGACGCGTACGACTACGTTCGACCTCGCCGGGAGATCATCTCCGATGAAATCGAGCACGCCCGCAGCAGAGAGATGCCGCTCGCCCTCGCGCTGGTCCACCTGAACAATGCCGAAGCGGTCGCCGACCAGGGCGAGCAGGAGATCCGGTCGGCCGAGCGGTCCCTCGCGTCTACGCTGAGACGCGCCGCCCGCCAGGCCCGCGTCGAGCGATTCGGCGAGCTGACGTACGGCGTTTTTTTCTACGCCGGCGGGCCGGAAGTGGAAGCCTGGGCCGTCGAGCTGCAGCGCGACCTCGAATCGAACACGGGTCCGATTCAAGGCGGCGTGAGCATCGGCATCGCCATGCTACAGGAGCGCCACAAAGACGCCGATGCCTTCCGACAGGATGCCACCGACGCGCTTCGTGAGGCTTTTGAGACCGGCACGTGCACCATCGTCGAGTAGCCTTTCTTACGATCGTTCTGGACGGCGTGGGCATCGGCGCCCAGCCCGACGCCCATCGGTATGGAGACGAAGGCAGCCATACGCTGAGGCACGTCTGTGAATCGGCCGCCCCGCGGCTTCCGCACCTTCGCCGTTTCGGGCTGGGCAACGTCACCCCGCTCGAGGGTGTCCCGCCGGTAGACGAACCGTGCGCGGCCTACGGCCGGATGCAGGAGGCCTCGGCCGGCAAGGACAGCACGACGGGCCACTGGGAGCTGGCGGGCCTGCGCCTCGAGCGGCCTTTCCCAACCTATCCCGACGGATTTCCCGACGAGCTGCTCGCACGTTTCGCGGCGTGCACGGGCCGGGCCGCCGTCCTGGGCAACAAACACGCCTCCGGAACGGCGATCATCGAGGAATTAGGATCCGCGCACGAGCGCACGGGCTATCCGATCGTGTACACGTCTGCGGACTCGGTCATGCAGATTGCGGCGCACAAAGACGTCGTCCCCCTCGAGGAGCTCTACCGGATATGCCGGATCGCGAGAGACGAGGTCTGCGTGGGCGATCATGCCGTCGGTCGGGTGATCGCCCGGCCGTTCGTCGGGACGGAAGGCGCGTACGTCCGCATATCGAGCGAGCGCAAAGACTTCGCACTGCCGCCGCCCGTGACGACGCTCCAGGAGGCGCTGCAAGCTGAGGGCGTGCGTACCGTCGCGATCGGGAAGATCAGCGACCTGTTCGCGGGTGCCGGCTTCGACGAATCGATCAAGACGAAGTCGAACGGTCAGGGGATCGAGGAGATCGTGCGCCGCCTGCAGCGGATGGACGAGCCGACGTTCGTCTGGGCGAATCTCATCGATTTCGATCAGGAGTACGGCCATCGCAACGACCCCGACGGCTTCGCGCGTGCGCTGGAGGAATTCGACGCGGCCCTTCCGGCCGTTACGGACGCCCTGCCCGACGGCGCCGTCCTCGTCGTCACGGCCG
This sequence comes from uncultured Rhodothermales bacterium, assembly GCA_964570345.1. Taxonomy (GTDB): domain Bacteria; phylum Bacteroidota; class Rhodothermia; order Rhodothermales; family VXPQ01; genus CAZMXY01. The sequence continues at coordinate 21,825 of CAZMXY010000022.1, forward strand.
ATCACGGCAACGATCCGACGACGCCCGGCACCGATCACAGCAGGGAATTCGTACCTTTGTTAGTCTACGGAGCCGAATCCGGTCGCAATCTGGGAACGCGACGCTCGTTCTGCGACCACGCGGCCACCGTGGCCGCCTATTTCCACGTACGATTTAACACGGACGGACAGCCTCTCGAGGTCTTCTCATGATACTCGGCAAAGTGATCGGTACGGTTTGGGCGACGCGCAAGGACGAGCAGCTGACGGGCATGACGCTGCAGATCGTCCAGGAAGTCGACGTCGACTACGCAGACAGGGGCGGATTCGTCGTGGCCGTCGACAGCGTCGGAGCGGGAGTCGGCGAGATCGTACTCGTCGTGCAGGGGTCGAGTGCCCGGCAGACGGCGATGACGCAAAACAAGCCGGTGGACGCCGTGATCACGGCGATCGTGGATCGCATCGACGTCAACCAGGCCGTCGCGGCAGCCCCGGAACTGGCGGAAGCGTGAGCCTCGCCGCCGGCGAATCGAGCTCCTCATATGAACATCGGACGGGTCATCGGCAATCTCTGGGCGACGCGGAAGGTCGCGGCGTTCGAAGGGCGGCGACTGCTGCTCGTGCAGCCGCTGACGTTCTCGGGCGACGTGCAAGGCCGCCCCCTCGTCGCGCTCGACTCGGTCGATGCCGGTGAACACGACGTGGTCATCTACGTCACCTCCCGCGAGGCCGCGATCCCCTTCGACAGGATGACTCCCAGCGACGCCACGATCGTCGGAGTCGTGGACCGCGTCGACAATAACGGCCGCACGTTCAGAAGCTCTTAGTCAGCGCTTCCGCGACATGCATCGGGCGGTTCTTGCCGTAGGATGCGCGCGCTGCAAGCCCCATCACCACGGGAATCCGACCGTCTTGACCGGAAACCGGTACGGGACGACCGTCGAGCACCGCATCGACGAAGGCCTGCAGCTCGGCGACGTAACTCTCGGCGTAACGTTCGATGAAGAAGTGGAGCGGCGGATCGCGCCGTACACCGCCGTCGCCACTGACGAGGGCGACATTCGGATACACATTGTCTGTCCGGATGCTGCCCCGGCTGCCGAAAACCTCGGCGCGTTGATCGTAGCCGTAGACCGCTTTTCGGCTGTTGTCGATGGTGCCGAGCACGCCGTTGGCGAACCGCAGGGTCACGATGGCCGTGTCAACGTCGTCCGCTTCGCCGATGGCGGGGTCGATCCGAACGGCGGCGGCCGCGAACACCTCTTCGACCTCGCTCCCGATCAGGAAACGCGCCATGTCGAAATCGTGGATGGTCATGTCGACGAACATTCCGCCGGAGCGGCGGACGTATTCGATGGGGGGAGGAGAGGGATCTCTACTGATCAGATGCAGCAAATGCGGCTCTCCGATCTCACCGCCTGCTACGGCATCACGCACGCGCCGGAAGTGCGGGTCGAATCGCCGATTGAAGCCGATCTGTAGCTGAACGCCGGCCTCCGCCACCGCGGCCAGCGCGTCGTCGATCGTCGGGAGGTCGAGGGAAATGGGCTTTTCGCAAAAGATGTGCTTGCCGGCCGCGGCCGCTGCTTCGATGATCTCGGCATGAGTGTCGGTGGATGTGCAGATCAAGACGGCGTCAACGGCATCGTTGTCCAGGACCGATCTGTAATCGGCGGCCACGAACGGGACGCCGAGCTCGCGTGCGCACGCCGACGCGGAATCGGCATCGACGTCCGCGACGGCCGCAAGCCGCGCCCGGGTGATTCGGCGAACCGTGTTGCCGCCGTGCACGCGTCCGATGCGACCGGTTCCGATCAGACCTATCGACAGGTGAGAAGGTGAAGATGCCATGGCTTTAGCCTCGTTACTTCGGTGAACGGACCATAGAAGAGGACTCGTGACGAGAAGAGGAGAACTCGTGACGAGAAGAGGAGGATTCGAGATGAGAAGTAGAGGACTCGAGTCGAGAAGAGGACGATTCCAGATGAGATGAGAAGAGAAGAGACTCGATGAGAAGAGGAGGATTTGAGAGGAGGCGTAAGCATGCCCGAATATACGCCGGTTTAGAGACCGATCCGGTGGAGATACTGACGATTGCGGGCGGCGCTTTCGCGCGGCTCGCCCATCCCGGGCAGAACATCCTGTTCGACGACGATCCATCCTCGATAGCCGATCTCGCGCAGCCGTTCCGCCACTTCCTTGAAATCCACACAACCCTGACCCAGTTCGCAGAAGATACCGTGCTTCAGTGACGTGAAATAATCCCAACCCTCGGCACGGGAACGGTCTGCTACTTCCGCACTACAATCCTTGAAATGAACGTACCGGATCCGCTCAGCAAACCGTGTCAGGCCGTCCGCCACGTGGTCGCAGCTGCCCGATCCGAAGGCGTAATGGCCGGTATCGAAGACTAGACCGACGAGGTCGGGATCGGTTCGACCCATGAGCTGCTCGATTTCCGCGGGCGTTTCCACGAATCCGGCACAGTGGGGATGAAACACGGTCGGGAGGCCGGTCTCTGCGTGTACGGCGCCCGCGATGCGTTCGACGCCCTCCGCAAACGTCCTCCATCCGCGGTCGTCGAGCATCATGTCGGGCGTGGAGCGCCCCGCATTCTCGGTCCGGACGGTATGCTTCCCGTTGTCGTCGGCGAGCACGATGAGGGGCCGATGGTCCGGGTCGCCCACCTCGGCTACGTCGACGAGAAGACGGGCGACCTCGACGGCGTGCCGCTCGCCGCCGGCATGGGCCTCGCGACGGGCGAAGGCGACGGGCACGAAGGCGCCGAGCATCGTGAGACGCCGCCGCTCAAGCTCGGAGCGGAGGCGATTCGGATCGGTCGGCATGAATCCCCAGTCTCCGAGCTCCGTGCCTCCGTATCCCGTCTCGACCAGCTCGTCGAGCATCTGCTCGAAGCCGATCTCGCGACCCTGGAATCCGTCAAACTCGAGCGTACCCCAGGAACAAGGTGCGTTGCCGATATGCAGGTGGTCGTTCCGCCTCAAAATACGCGGTTCCATTCGTCCGGCCACCGCTCGACGACGACCTTGGTCTGCGTGTAAAACTCGACCGCATGCCGGCCCTGGGCGTGCAGGTCACCGAAAAAGCTGTCCTTCCAGCCGCTGAAGGGGAAGAAGGCCATCGGCGCGGCCACGCCGATGTTGACGCCGACGTTTCCGGCGTCTATTTCGTAGCGAAACTGCCTCGCGGCGGCGCCGCTGGAGGTGAAGATGCAGGCCATGTTGCCGAAGGCGCGCCGGTTAATGACGCGGATGGCTTCCTCGACCGTATCGACGTGCATCAGCCCGAATACGGGACCGAAGATCTCGGTGCCGGCGACGTTTCCTTCAGGGGGTAACTCGTCGAGAATGGTCGGGTAGACCCAGTGGCCGCCGTCGAATCCCGCTACGCGCCGGCCACGTCCGTCGACGAGGACGCGCGCGCCCTCGCTCTCCGCTTCGGTGATCAGCCGCTCGATTCGGGATTGGCTCTCGCGCGTGATGACGGGGCCCATCTCGACGTTTTCGTCGAGCCCGTAACCCACGCGGCGGGTCGCGGCCGCCTCCGCGATCGACTCGGTGAACGTGTCGCGGGCCGATCCCACGGAAATCGCGAGCGAATTGGCCAGGCACCGCTGCCCCGCACACCCGAACGCCGAATCCGCCACGATCCGCGTGGTCATCTCCAGGTCCGCATCGGGGAGCACGACGACGGTGTTCTTGGCTCCCCCCTGGCACTGCGCCCGCTTGCCGTACTCGGCGGCCTGGCGGTAGACGTAGCGCGCCACGGGGCTCGACCCGACGAAGCTGACGGCGCGAACGGTCGGATGCTCGAGGAGGGCGTCGACGGCCTCCTTTCCGCCGTGTACGAGCTGAACCACGCCCCGGGGCAGGCCGGTCTCCGCGACGAGCTCGACGAGGCGCCGCCCGGTCATCGGCACTTTCTCACTCGGTTTCAGGATGAAGCAGTTTCCGGCGGCCACGGCGTAGGGGAGGTACCACAAGGGAATCATCCCGGGGAAGTTGAACGGCGTGACGGCCGCGACGACTCCGACCGGTTGGCGGATCATATGCTCGTCGATCCCGCCGGCTACGTCCTCGAGATTCGAGCCCATCATGAGCGACGGCATGCCGCAAGCGGTCTCCACGTTCTCAATGCCGCGGCGCAGCTCGCCGACGCTTTCCTTGTACGTCTTCCCGCACTCGTCGGTGACGATGCGGGCCAGCTCGTCGACGTGCTCCTCGAGCAGCGCCTTGAGCTTGAACAGGTACTGGACGCGTTCCGTCACGGGAGTGCGGCGCCACGACGTCAGGGCGCGGGCCGCCGCCTCGGCCGCCTTGGCTACGTCCTCTCGGGCGCTCATCGGCACGGTCGCCAGGACTTCGCCGGTGGCCGGATTGGTCACGTCCGCATGCCGGCCGGCACCGGCCCGCGTCCACCGGCCGTCAATAAAATTGAGTACGTCCATGTTCACGTCCTCACTCGTCTCGTGCGAATTCGTCGAGT
>CAZMXY010000022.1:26408-34845 GCA_964570345.1 uncultured Rhodothermales bacterium
AAATTGAGTACGTCCATGTTCACGTCCTCACTCGTCTCGTGCGAATTCGTCGAGTTCGTGTCCGAGCGCCTCGAGCTCCTCGCCCCCGGCCATCATGGCGAGCATCTCCTCGCGCGTGATCTCGGACTTGTCGAACGTTCCGTAGCACCGACCGCGATTCAGGATGGTGAAGCGATCGCCGATCGGATACGCATGGTGGATGTTGTGCGTGATGAAGATGACGCCCACGCCGCGCCGGCGGGCGCGGGCGACGTACTTGAGCACGACGCCGGCCTCCTTGACGCCAAGCGCCGAGGTCGGCTCGTCGAGAATCAGCAGACGGGCGCCGAAGTGCACGGCGCGCGCGATGGCGACGGACTGGCGCTCGCCGCCCGAGAGCGTGCCGACGGGCTGCGAGGTGTCGCGGACGTCAATGCCCATTCGCCTCAGCTCCTCGCGCGTTACGGCATCCGCCTTGCGGACGTCGAAGCGTCGAAACGGTCCCCATCCGAGCGTCGGCTCCGAGCCCAGGAAGAAATTACGGGCGATGCTCATGAGCGGAATCATCGCGAGGTCCTGGTAGACCGTGGCGATCCCGCATTCGAGCGCTTCGCGCGGTGAGGCGAAGCGGACCTCGCGGCCGTCGACCCTCATCGTGCCCGCGTCGGGAGGGTAAACGCCCGACAGGCACTTGATGAGCGTGGACTTTCCCGCACCGTTGTCGCCCAGCAGGCACATCACCTCCCCCGCTTTAACCGTCAATGAAACGTCATTGAGCGCGATCACGTTGCCGAAGAATTTCGAAACGCCGAGCAGCTCGATCAGCGCCACCCCGTCCCTCTTCTCGCTTTTCTCTCCTGGCTTCCCGCTGCTCGCCGGACTCATCGCCTCACCTCCATCGCCTGGCGGCGTACCCAGTTGTTGATGAGGACGGCCAGTAGGAGCATCCCTCCGAGAAAAACCTGAAACCAGTCCGCGTCGATGCCGGTGAAGACGATGCCCTGGCGCACCATCCCGAAGATCAGGGCGCCGAAGATCGCACCGATGGCCGTTCCGTACCCGCCGGTCAGGAGCGTCCCGCCGATGACGACGACGATGATGGCGAAGAATTCGCGCAGCTCGCCGCGCAGCACGTCCGCGCCGGTGAACGAAACGGCTTGGATCACGCCGACGAGACTCGCGGCGACCGCCGTCAGGACGAACAGGACGATCTTCACGCGAGCCACCGGAACGCCGGAGTTCCGCGCGGCGTGGGGATCGCCGCCGGCGCCGTAGATCCAGTTACCGAATGCCGTCCGGCGCAGCACCCACGTGGCCACGCCGGCGAGCCCGATCCACCAGAGGATCGAAATCGGAAAACCGACGCCGAACGCCGTCACGTCGCTGGCGAAGAGCGTATGCGCTGCGTCGTAGCCGGGAACGCGGGCGAGTCCGCCGATCTGCGTGCGGCCCGTAATCAAACGCGTCAGCCCGATCGTGGCTCCGCGAAAGACGAACAACGTGGCCAGCGTGACGATGAAGGACGGCAGGCCCGTACGAATGACGAGATAGCCGTTGAACAATCCCGCCACGACGGCGAAGGCCAAGACAGCGACAAGCGCCGCCCAGAGACTCCATCCATATTGAACGCTGAGAATCGTGAGCAGCATGCCGCTGGCGCCGATCATCGAGCCCACCGAAAGGTCGAATTCCCCGCCGATCATGAGCAGCGCGACGGCGATCGCCAGGATGCCCAGCTCGGCCGAGACTTCGAGGTAGGTCGCCGTGCCGGCCAGCGACAGAAAACCGCGATCACCGGCGACGATCACGAAGAAGATCCAGACGACCGCGGCGCCCGCCACGGCGCCGAGTTCCGGTCGCGCGATCACCCGCCGAAGAAACGTCGTCTGCAGCAGCCGCTCGTCCGAATGAAGCAAGGTGCTCATCTCAGCGCGTGCCCGCGACGGTCAGTTCCTGAAGGCGTTCGACGTTCTCCGGCGTGACGAAGCCCGGACCGGTGCGTATGACGTCGTTCGCGACGACGTTCTCGTTCCGCAGGTGGAGCGCGATCAGGGTCACCGGAAGATAGCCCTGCAGGTAGGGCTGCTGATCGATCGCAAAGAGAATCTGCCCCTCTTCGATTGCGTCGAGGATCTCCGGCGTCACGTCGAAGGTGGCGAATTTCATCGTGCCAAGCAGATTCTGAGCTCGAAGCGCTCGTATGGCCGGAAGCGCGCTCGTGGGTCCGAGCGTGATGATACCGTCGACGTCCGGATTCGACGATAGGCCGGCCTGGATGCGCTGCTGAGACTCGGTGGGATCGCCCAGCTCGACGGCCAGCACGCGTGACGACGCACCGGCTTCCTGCAGCGCGTCCGCCACTCCGCGGCACCGCAGGTCGAGGGCCGTGTTGCCTACTTCCATGTTGACGCAGAAGGCCTGCGTCACGCCCGCCTCGGCGAGGCGCTTGCCTCCCTCGTATCCGGCTTCGTACTCGGTCTGCCCCACGTGCGCCATCACGCCGAGCTCTTTGGCCACGTCGTAACCGGAGTTGATCGACACGACCGGGATTCCGGCGGCGATCGCCTTGCCAACGGCCCGGCGGAGGGCGTCGGCGTCCGGCATGCTGATCACGAGGCCGTCCGGCGAGGAGGCCACGCTCGCGTCGATGAGCTGCGACATGGCGACCATGTCGAAGGATTCCGGAGCCTGGTACTCGACGCGCGCCCCCACGTCGGAGCCGGCCTGGCGGGCGCCGTTTTGCACGACGTTCCAGAAGGGGTCGGAAGCCTGGCCGTGCGTCACGAATACGACGCGGAGCGGGCGCCGGGCGTCGTCGCCCCCGCCGCTCGAGGCCCGATTGCAGGCCGAGGTCGCGATGAGAGCGAGCGCAGCCAATAGGGTGAGATACTTCATGGATTCAGCCTGCGGTTGAGTTCTCGTTCTCGGATCCCAGAAAATAGCGTTCCTTCTCGCGCATCTTCTCCCATTCCCGGCGCGCCGCCGCGACCGAGGCGCGCTCGCTGACCTCGGCGACGGGCACGTCCCACCAACTCTCGTAGCCGGGGACGTTTTCGTAGCGGTCGTTTTGGACGTAGATCACGGTCGTCCGCTCGATCGCGCGCGCCTTCTCCAGCGCGTCGACCAGATCGTCGTACGATTCGCAGCGGAACACGTGGGCGCCCAGGCTCTCCGCGTTGAGCGCCAGATCCACCGGAAGCGTATCGATCTCTTCGACTCCGTCGCCCGGAAGCGCCCCGTCGGCGGGGTACGCGTAACGCGTTCCAAAGCCGTCCTGGCCGAGCGAACGGCTCAGTCCGCCGATGCTCTTGAATCCGTGATTGTCCATGAGGACGATCGTCAGCTTGTAACCCTCCTGAATGGACGTGACGACGTCGGCGGAGAGCATGAGATACGAGCCGTCGCCGACCAGAACGTAGACCTCCCGATGGGGGTCGGCCATTTTGACGCCGAGCCCGCCGGCGATCTCGTAGCCCATCGTGCTGAATCCATACTCCAGGTGATACTGTTTCGGATGGCGGGCGCGCCAGAGCTTGTGAAGATCGCCGGGCAGACTGCCCGCCGCGCAGACCATCACGGCGTCCGGGTCGCCCTGTTCGTTGACCGCGCCGATGAGCTCGCCCTGGCTGGGAAGGGGGTCGTGGCGGATGCCGTAGATGCGGTCCACCTCGCGCTCCCACTCGTCGTGCAGCGACTCGGCTGTCGCGCGGTAGGCCGGTTCGACGCTCCATCCGTCCAGTGCAGGCCCGAGCTCCTGCAGCGCGGCCCGCGCGTCGCCGACGAGCGGCAGTGCACCATGCTTGAAGGCATCGAATTCGGCCACGTTCAGGTTGACGAATCGGACGCCCGGATGCTCGAACGCCGTCTTGCTGGCAGTCGTGAAGTCGCTGTATCGCGTGCCGATCCCGATGACGAGATCCGCCTCGCGCGCGATCCGGTTTGCGGCGAACGTACCCGTCACGCCGGCGGCGCCGAGGTTCAGTGGGTGATCGAACGGCAGACTGCCCTTGCCGGCCATCGTCTCGGCCACGGGTATCCCCGTAAGGTCGACGAAGCCGGCGAGTGCGTCGGTGGCGTCACCGTAGATCACGCCGCCGCCGGCCACGATCATCGGCCGCTTGCTTTCTCGAATCCAACGCGCCGCGCGCCGCAGCGCCTCGCGGTCGGGTCGGATTCGGCCGACGTGCCAGACCCGGCGCTGAAACAGGGCGGCCGGAAAATCGAAGGCCTCGGCCTGCACGTCCTGCGGCAGCGCAAGGGTGACGGCGCCCGTCGCGGCGGGACTGGTCAGGACCCGCATGGCCTCGGGCAGGGCCGTGAGGAGCTGTTCGGGGCGGTTGATTCGGTCCCAGTAGCGGCTCACCGGCTTGAAGCAGTCGTTCACCGAGGCGTCTTGCGAGTGCTCGGATTCGAGCTGCTGCAGCACGGGCGCCACGTTGCGCCGCGCGAAAAGGTCGCCCGGCAGCAGGAGTACCGGCAGGCGGTTGATGGTCGCCACGGCCGCGCCGGTGATCATGTTGGTCGCACCCGGACCGATCGACGACGTGCACGCGAACGTCTGCAGCCGGTTCTTCATCTTCGCGAACGCCACCGCGGTGTGCACCATGGCCTGCTCGTTTCGCGCCTGGTAGTACCGGAAATCGAGCTCTTGCTGCAGCGCCTGGCCGATGCCCGCCACGTTGCCATGGCCGAAGATGCCGAAACAACCGGCGAAGAACGGTCGCTCAGCCCCGTCGCGCTCGACGTACTGATTCTTGAGATAGTTGATCACGGCCTGGGCCGTCGTAAGTCTAACTGTTCGGTCCATCTGCATGTTGGCGATTATCGGGAGCACTCGATCTGCTCGAACGGCGAACCGACGTCGTTGGAGTGGAGGTCGATCGAGAAGCGTCCCATCGTAAGGAGGTCGTAGGAGCTCACGACGGTACCTCGTATACGGGCACGGCCGGATTCCGCCCTGTATATGACTCTTTTACCCAGGCATACGCCGGATCGTCGGTGTTGGCGAGTGACTGCGCGCTCCCGGCGAGGACGTTCAGATAGTACGTCGTGTACCCGGGCGCGCTCACCACGGGATGATAGCCTTCGGGCACGAGCACGACGTCGTCGTTCCGTGCCACCACCAGCGCGTCGATCGGCCGTCCCGCCTTGTGCAGCGGTGATTCGACATCGGTATAAATCCGCTGGTAGGCGTAGCCCTCGGGCCGATCAATCTTATAGTAATAAACCTCCTCGAGGTCGGCCTCGAGGACGTTGCCCCGGTCGTCCGTCTTGTGGACGTCATGCTTGTGCGGAGGATAGCTCGACCATCCGCCGCTGGGCGTATAGACCTCCACGACGACGAGGCGATGGCAATCGAATCCGGGCGGGATGATGCCGTTGATCTGCCGCGTCGCGTTGTCGCCGCCGCGAATCTCGACGGAGACGTCCTCGGGCGTGACGAGTCGTGCCGGATGGTCTTCGTCCGTCGGCACCCAGGCGACGGCGAGCTCCGCGTCGCGCGTCGCCGTCACCGTGACCGACGTGTCTCGAGGCAGGTAGAAGGCGTACGGCAGGCCGTCGAACACGTCCGAACGCCTGCCGACGCCGCGCCACGTGCCTCGGTTCGACGCCACGTCGACCGTCCCCCCCAGGAGGACGACCGCGAGCTCGTGGCGTTCCGTCTCCCGTGTCCACGCACGGCCGGCCGCGAGGCGGCGCGCCTGAAAATGGACGTAGTCCCACCCGGCCGTCGGCGGATCGACTTCGACGAGAATGCCGGAAGGATCGTCGCCCCTTCCGCGGATGATCAGGTTGTCGGTGGTGTATCGCATCGTTCAGTCGACCTTCGTTGATGGGATCCAGCCCGTGCGGACGGCGTCGAGCGCGACCGGCTCACCCGTCCGTGCGGCGTACGTTGCGGCGAGGCTGATCTCGAACGCCGCGGCCGCGTCCGGGCCCGTGCATTTCGGTTCGCGGCCTTCACGGACGCACGCGACGAAATCGCGAATCTGCTCCCGATAGGCGGTGCCGAACCGCCGAACGAGATACGAGCCCTCGCCGTCGGACCGGCCGTCCGATGCGAGCAGCAAGCCGGCCCTCGGCAGGTCGTTGCCGACGCGGACGGCCGCCTTCGACCCGAGCACCTCCGTCCGGACGTCGTAGCCGTAGAAGGCGTTCCGGCTCACCTCGACGTTGCCGATGGCGCCGTTTTCAAAACGCAGATTAATCACGGCGTTGTCGATGTCGCCGACGGCCTCGAGATCGCGGCATACCATGTTGGTGCCCTCCGCGGTCACGCGCTGCACTTCGGAGTCCATCAGCCAGCGGGCGAGGTCCATGTCGTGAATTCCCATGTCGATGATGAGGCCTCCGCTGAGCGCGGGATCGGCGAACTCGGGACGCGGGCAGAACGGATCGCGGCCGATGCCCTTGAAGGAAACCGGTCGGCCGATCGTGCCGGCCTCGATGGCGGCTTTCGCCTTCACGTACGACGGATCGTAACGCCGCATGAAGCCGACCTGCAGCGGCACGCCCGCCCCGTCGACGGCGTCGATCATGCGATGCGTGTCCTCGAGCGACAGGGCCAACGGCTTCTCGCAGAAGACGGCCTTGCCCGCGGCCGCGGCTTCCAGGACGAGGTCGCAGTGCGTGCTCGTCGGCGTCGCGATCACGACGGCGTCGACGTCCTCGAGTGAGAAGGCCTCAGATGCATGATCGTACACGTGGGGTACGTCGTAGTCCGTCAGCTCGTCGATCTCGGCCGCCAACGCCTTCGTGGCGACGGCAAAAAGGCGAGCCCCGTCCATCTCCGTGATCGTCCGGGCATAGATCCTGCCCATCCGGCCGAGTCCGATGACGGCGATATTGAGGTCGCGTTTCATATTGTGGCGTGTCAATTCGGAGGTTTCGTGCTGTCGCGTTTCATGATCACCGGCTCGATGACCCGATTCGCGACCGCTTGCTGATCGAGCAGGTCGATGATCATGTGCATGGCGATGCTGCCCATCTGCCGTTTCGGCTGCGCGACGGTGGAGAGCGACGGGCAGACGTAGCGAGCCATTTCAATGTCGTCGAACCCCATCACGCTGACGTGCTCGGGAACGGCGATCCCCGCCTCCCGAAAGGCGAGAAGCGCGCCGACGGCCACCATGTCGTTGTAACAGAAGACGGCGGTCACGTCGGTGTCGAGAAGCTGCGCCGTCACCGTTTTGCCGGCGAGTGCGTCACTGTCCTCCAAAGACGGATCGAGGTCGACGATCCGACTCCAACGGTAGTCGGCCTCGACGCCGGCGGCCTCGAGCGCATCGTGGTAGCCCGAGAGCCGTCGCATGTTCGACTTGGGACGGTTCGTGACGCCCACGTACCCGATGCGGCGGTGGCCCAGCTCGATCAGGTGCTGCACTGCGCGCCGCGCTCCGATTCGATCGTCCACGGCGACCGAGTGCAGAAAGTCGTACTCCCCTTCGGCCTGGCTGTTCACGAGCACGACCGGCACCTTGATGCGGGCGAGCCGCTCGACGTGATTCGTCCCGATGCGCGAAGAAGCAACCACGATGCCGTCGACCCGTTGGCGATGAAAGGTCTCGATCACCTGGATCTCTTGATTCGGGTCGTTGTGGGACGAATTCAGAAACACGCTGAACCCGGCATCACGTGCTACCTCTTCCACGCCCTTGACGAGGTCCGGGAAGAAGGGGTCGCCGATGGACGTGACGACGAGGCCGATGATGTGGGTGCGGCGTTTCTGGAGACTCTGCGCGACGGCGTCGGGCGTGTAGCCCATTTCATCGGCGAGCTGCCGAATTCGATCGCGCGTATCGCCGCTGACGAGCGGACTGTTATTCAGGGCTCGCGAGACGGTGGGATGCGACACGCCCGCTGCTTCCGCGATGTCCTTTATCGATACCCGACCTTCAGCCACGGTGTATACGTACTGGTTCCGAATCGTTCGCCATCGGCGTGGAGGCGGGCATCCGTTGCCCGCCCTGACAGGCATTTCTTGCACACGTGTGCATAAACTATGGGATTCAAGTCACGCAGTCAAGGGGATCCCGGCCACGCCAGGTGATGACAGCTGCCGATCAGCGGCCACCCAGCGGCACCTCGGCGAACCGGTTCATTCCTGAGCCGCCGTCCGAGCCCGCGTCGTAGACGTAGCCGTACACGCTCGCCGCGTCGCCGCGCGTGAGCGGTCCCCGAATCCACTGACCGCGGATCCCATCCACCTGAAGCGTCGATGGCTGCCAGATGCCGGCATCGTCGGAGTGGGTGTGAAAGATGCTGCCGGAGCCTTGCTCGATGAACAGCACGTGAACCGTCCTACCGTCCGCGACGGCATCGGATTCCGGATAGCGCATGGTGTTGGACATGATCGATTACTCGGGTGGACATGCGGAAAGAGCCGGCTCGCTAGCTCTCCGTGAGTGGCGGACGACGCGGCGTGCAGGCTTAGTCGTCACCATGATCACGGTGGTGT
>CAZMXY010000023.1:0-21845 GCA_964570345.1 uncultured Rhodothermales bacterium
GATGAGCCGTCCGACAGTGACGGTTTCGGTCGGGAGCAAGAGCCGTTTGCCGGTGATGGTTTCAAGCAGGAGGAGCGGCTCTCCGGCGAGCGTATGGATCGAGACGAGGAATGGTCAACAGACGTCCGACTGGCTCGAGAAGAGTGGTCGTTCGCGAATGCCGAATTCGATCAACGCGCTAATACGACTCGCACCGAGGATCTGGACCGAGAGGAAGAACGGTCGGTCGACGTGGCTACGGATCCGGACGAAGGGTCGTCCTCGGACAACCTATTCGATCAGGATGACGAGTCATCCGTCGGCGACGTTCTGGATGAAGACGAGGCACGGTTTGCGGGCGACGGTTTCGCTCAGATCCAGGAGCGGCCCTTCGCCGACCCCTTGGATCACGAGGACGAATCGTCGATCGAGGTTCGATCAACACGCGACGACGAACCGTTCACCGACGACGGGTTCGATCAAGCCCAAGAGCAGATTCGCAGCGCAGCCCTGGACGAAGACGAATGGTGGTTTACTGGCGAGGATACCGAGGAGGAGGAAGAAGAGGAGGAGGAAAAATGGGAAGTGCCTTTCGACGCCCTCGATTTCAATCAGAACGAAGCGGCGTCCGGCGCGGACGTGCCGGATCAAGACGAAGAATCGCTGACTGACGGCGGATGCGACCGGGACCAAGGATGGATAGCCGACGAAGTTGCCGATCAAGTTCAAGGATGGTTTACCGGCGAAGACGTCGATCAAGACGAGGAGCCCTCCTCCGTTGACGACCACGCGCAAGAAGTAGAGCAGCCTCTCCCTGATCGCTCAGATCAAAGCGAAGAATGGCCAACGTCCCCCCGGCCGACTCACGAAGAGGAGTCGTTCGCCGGTGACGTCTACGATGAAGACCAAGAACGATTATCGGATGACCGCCCTGATCCTGACGGATGGGCTTCTGCCGATGACGCTGTCGAACAAGACGAAGAGGAGCCCTTCGGCGACGCGGATTCTCAGCTCGACGAGATCTCCGGGATCTCGGGTATGTCCGTGGGCAGTGGGGACTTTGAGATCGCCGGCGATTCGTCAAGCGTAAGCTCGGCTTGGAACGCCGACAGCGATGACTCGGATGCACGGGATTCCGAATCGGGCGTCGGCGCGCGCGATGCCGTTCGCGAGGAAGAGCAAGGGCAGTCGGGCCCAACGGCGCAGGGCAAGGGGGACGACGGCTTCTCGATACTCGACATGCGTGACCGCGTCGTCATCATGTTGCTATTCAAGCAGCTCGTTCCAATCGAGGGCGTCGAAAAGGCCTGGAGTCGGTGGCAGGAGCAGCCCGGAGGGCGCTCGAAGGAGCCGCTCTGGCGCTTCATGACGACGGATCCGTCTTTCGATCGCGAACTCATCTTTGCTGAAGCCGCGCAGGTTTATGCCTTCAAGGAAGCCGCGATCGACGAAGCGAGCGCGCTCCAATTCCTCAAAAAGTACGAGGACGCGTTCGAGGAGTCGCTCTTCGAGCGGATGCGCGAGCTGCGCGTGATTCCGATCCGTCATCAGATGCAGCCGAATTCGAAGGATAGGCGGGTCCTGTTCGTTTCCCATGATCCGACGCGACCGGAAGTGAACCGGCTCCTGCGCGAGTTGAGGCGCGAAAGTTACGAGATGCAGTACGCGCCCGAGGCGGTGATCGAAGACCTCATCTCGAAAGCGTTCCCCGCACGAAATGAATACCTCGATCGCGTCAGCGACGGCGAATTCGCCTTTGACCTCGGCACGAGCTACGACCACGAAGACGCACTCATCGACGAGGACGCACTGGAGGCGGAAATCAGCCGTTCGTCGCTGATCAACTTGTTCGAGGCGTCTCTCGTCGAGGCCGTACGCCGCGACGTCTCCGACATTCACATCTTCCCGAATCCCCGGAAGCAGATCGAAATCCACTTTCGAGTCAACGGTGAACTCGAGTGCTGGCATCGGGAGGAGCGAATTCATCCCGAGGCGTTTCTGGCCGTCGTCAAGGACAACGCTTTGAACGTCGATCGCTTCGAGCGGGACGCCGCGCAGGACGGATTCATCCAGCGAAGGATCGACGACACGTTGATTCGTTACCGTGTCTCCGTGCTTCCGGTCGCGAACGCGAATCAGGAGTTGCGATCCGAAAGCATCGTCATACGGGTGCTCGACGACCGGAAGGTCATCACCGACTTGAGTAAGCTCGGTCTGTTGGAAAGCGCGCGAGCCAAGTTTGAGTGGGCGATCTCTCAGCCACACGGCATGGTCATCCTCACGGGACCGACCGGATCGGGCAAGACGACGACGCTTTTCGCGGCGCTCTGTCAGGTCGTGACGCCGAAACTCAACGTGCTCACGGTGGAGGACCCGGTCGAGTACGTCATTCCGGGCGTTCGACAGGTGAAGCTCAGCCACAAGCTCAATCTCGAGCAGGCGCTTCGATCTATCCTTCGGCACGATCCCGACGTCGTCATGGTCGGTGAGATGCGCGACCGCGAGACGGCGGACCTTGCAATTAAGCTTGCAAATACCGGCCATCTCACGTTCTCGACGCTGCACACGAACGACGCGCCGAGCGCGATCAGCCGCTTGTACAAAATGGGCGTCGAACCTTTCCTGATTGCGTACGCCATCAACTTAATCGTGGCGCAGCGGCTCGTCAGGGTACTCTGTCCGAGCTGCAAAAAGCCGCAGGACCGCTTCGATGAAGCGATGCTCGTCCGTTTGGGATTCAAGCCCGAGGAACTCGCCCGTGCCCGGTTTTTCGACGAAGGGCACAAACCGAATTGCAAGACGTGCGGAGGATCGGGTTATAAGGGCCGGCGGGCGATTACGGAAACGATGGCGTTCTCCAACGAGATTCGCCGCCAGATCGTGCTGGCTCAAAACATGATCGACGAAGACGCGCTCCGCCGGCAAGCCGAAAGTGAAGGCATGCTGACGCTGCGTGCGTCGGCTCGTGAGGTCGTCATGCAGGGCGAAACTTCCATCGCGGAACTCATCCGCATCACGGCAGGTGAACATTGAGGTCGCTCGGCACCATGCACGTTGGCGAACGTTCTGAAGGCGGCATACCGCAGTCGATCTTCGCGCTTGAAATCGCGCCCCGGGCACGTCCACGATGCGTCTCGAACGATGATTTCACCCGCTCGGCCCGCGACCATGCGATTCACGGCTTCCAGTCTATACCGTCGAATCTATCGCCTTTTCGATCATCCCGCCGTCTTCAACGCGTATCAGCTGCTGGTCGATGGCGGAAAAGGGCGTAGGATTCGAAGGTTCCTCGTCGACGTACCGTACGAATCGGTCGTAGACGTCGGCTGTGGCACGGGAAACTGGGCGATCACTGCGAGAGGCAGGTATCTGGGCGTCGACGTCGCACCGGAATTCGTCGAAGCGGCTCAACACCGCTACGCGGCCGACCCTTCCAAACGGTTCATGCTTTTGGATCCTACTTCCGATCCACTGCCCGGCACCTATGATCTGGCGCAACTCGTGAGCGTCCTGCATCACCTCTCGGACGCAGAGATCGAGGCGCTCCTTCGGACCGTCGTCCCGCGCATCCGCTACCTCTTCGTATTGGATTTGTATCCGGTCACGTGGAATCCCGTCTCACGATTTCTCTATGCTGCGGATCGCGGAGACTACATTCGTCCGCCGAAAGAACAAATACGGCTTCTATTGCGTGACGAAAGATTGAGGCTCGTGCGCGAAGACGATTTTTTCGCGCCGACAGGCGTGTACCGTCACACGCTGCTGCTTTTCGAGCGGCGGCTCTGAGGCGCCCTCGTGCACGTAAATACGAGGCGGCCGGGGACCGCGTTCGTGCGCCTCTCGACTCATCCGGTACTCTGCATCGCTGCTGCAATCCCGTTAATGCTCAGAAACAGAGCCTGTCGTATCGAGTCGCGGTCGGCGTCTGCGGTCGCTCGATATCGGCGAATCAACTCGACCTGAAGTAAATTCAGCACGTCTGTGTAGGGATTCCGGAGAGAAATTGATTTGAGGATGACCGGACTATTGCCGAGCAACTCCTGCTGTCCCGTGATCTCCAAGATGGCTGAGCGCGCACGGTCGTAGTCTTCCTTAATCGTGTCATGGATGTGGGCACCGACCTCTCCTTCGGCCAATGCGGCATAGTAAGCCGAGATCTCAAACCGTGACCGTGCCATCTCCCGCTGTGCGCTATCGACGACGGCGCGGAAGAAGGTCCAGCGTGCGTAGAGATCCCGGAGGAGCTCGGCACGCTCGTTCGACTGCTCGAGAACGTCCATCAGTCCGCTGCCGGTGCCGTACCAGCCAGGAACGATATACCGCGTCTGTGTCCAGGCGAAAACCCAGGGGATGGCCCGCAAATTCTCAAAATCAACTTCCTGCGCCGACTTGCGTGACACGGGCCGCGAAGCAATAGGCAGCCGACTGATCTGCTCGATCGGCGTCACCTTCGTATACCACGGCCAGAACTCCTCGTCTTCGATGAGGCGGCGGTAGCTCGCCATGGCTCGCTCGGCGACGTCATCCAACAATCGGACGTCGGCGTCGTCGAGCTCGGATCCGACCTGGCCGTCACGTCGAACGGCCGCACCCGTGCTCGTGATCATCGCGTTGACGATCTGTTCGAGGTGGCGACGCGCGATGTCGGAGAGTGCATAGCGGAATGAGATGACCTCACCCTGCTCGGTGAATCGGATTCGTCCGTTGTGGACCACGGCGGGCATTGCCAGGATCGCCTGATTTGCGCGACCACCACCGCGACCTACGGTTCCACCGCGGCCGTGGAAAAGGCGCAGGCTCACGTCGTGCTTTCGGCAAACGTCGCCCAGCTTCTGTTGCGCCTTGTGGAGCGCCCAATTGGCCATCCAATAACCGCCGTCCTTGTTGCTATCCGAATACCCGAGCATGATTTCCTGAAACTTGCCGCGGGCATTTACCTGCTTTCGGTAGATAGGATCGGTGAACAACAGCTCGATAAGATGGTCGGCGTCGTCGAGGTCCTCGATGGTCTCGAAGAGGGGGACGACGTCGAGGGGGCACTCGACCTCGCCGTTCGCCATCTTCCAGAGTCCGGCTTCCTTTGCGAGCAGCATGACCTCGAGCATGTCGCTGACGGCATGCGTCATGCTGATGACGTAGCTGCCGATCGCTCGCGGCTCCTGTTCCCTTATCTCTCGAATCACTTCGAAGCTCTCGACTACGATACGGGCCGAATCCGGGAGATCGGTGCCCCGGGGCAGGAGGGGGCGGGGATTGGACAGCTCGGCCCGGAGGAGATCCAGCTTTTCGGCCTCTTCGAGAGAGGCATACTGCTCGTGCACGCCGGCCACTTGAAGCAGCGCCGTAACGGCCTCCTCGTGCACGCCGGAATGTTGGCGAACGTCGAGTGCGGCCATGTGGAAGCCGAACGTTTTCGCGCGGATGAGCATTCGACTGAGTCGGCTCGAGGCGACGTATGAGTCGAAGCCCGTCGATTCGAGACAGTGTATGATCAGCTCCAGGTCCCGAACGAACGCGGAGGTATCGTACCTCCAGCGCCTCGTCGCTTCCCCATCCGCCGCCGGCAAGGCTCGTTTGCTGTCGATGTGAGAGCGAGCTTCCGAGCGCATCTCGTCGATGCGAGCCATTACGTAGCTGAGCTTCAGCCGGTATGGTTCTTGTTGATAGATGCGGAGAAGCTGGTCGTCGAGCGTGACTTCTCTCCGATCCGCGCTGATGGCGTCGTAGAGCTCCGGCGGAATCGGTGCCTGACGACTCGAGATGCTGATTTCGCGCCGCAGCTCGCGCAGCTCGTCGAAAAAAAGATCTAGCGCCGAGACGCGATGACGGGCAAAGGTTCGCCGCGTGACGTCGGCGGTAACGTTTGGATTACCGTCTCGGTCGCTGCCAATCCACGAACGATATTGCAGGAAAATGGGCGGATCCGCGACCGCGTCATAATAGGTTTCGATCGCGCGACGTACGTCCTCGTAAACCTCCGGGATCGTCCGCCAGATCGCATTGCGCATGAAGTAGAGTCCTTGCTCGACTTCATCCTCGACGGAAGGCCGCTCTGCTCGCACCTCGTCCGTAGAAAGTAAGAGGGCGATCTGATTGCGGATTTCGGTGAACGAAAACTCCTCTTCCTCGGGCGTTTGCCGGGAACGGCTCATCTCCGAGAGGAGGTGCGCGATGTGCTGCTGCTTATAGAGTATGCTCCGTCTCCGGGCTTCGGTTGGATGTGCCGTAAGCGTCGGCTGGATATCCAGTTTGCCAAGCAGCTCCACCACCTCCGCGAGGGTGTAGCCGTTGCGCTTGAGCTGCGCGATGGCCTCGGCAATGGATTCCGATCGCGGATTTTCCGGCGTGCTCTGCCGCGCCCGCTCCCGATTGATGCGGATGATCTCCTGCTGTTCCGCCTTGTTGACGAGGTGGAAAAACGCGGTGTACGATCGCAGCAGCCAGAGGATCTCCTCGTGATCGAGCCGCGAAATACGGCGGGCGGTATTCTCGCGCGGTTCAGGATCATGCTCCTGCGCGGCACGCTTGCAGGCCAGGCGCAGCTCCTCAATGAGGAGGAGCATGTCTTCGCCGGCCTGTCGCTCGACGGCCTGTCCGAGGAGCGATCCGAGAAGGTTAACCTGACGGCTCAGGGGCCGGGATATACCCGTACCTTCGGCTTCTACGTTGAGGCCTCGATGCGGTCCACCAGACATTCCTTGCCGGACTACTTCTTCATCTCCTGATCGAGCTCTCGACGCGCACACTAATCGAGCGGCTGGATCGGCACGCTAATTTGCGTGTCATCCCAGACGGCGACCATCGTCGCACCGGGCTCGCCGTCGGTTTTTTCAAGACGGATCGTGAACGCTTCATGCGATTTAGGAGCCGCCTGTGCAGGGACCTCCATGCGCGTGACGTCGTAGTCGTCGGAATAGGAGAAGGCGCCCCACTGGCCGAGGCTTTCGTTCACGATAATCGTCCACGTGTCCGCACCGGGGATTGCGAAAATCGCGTAGGTTCCGGCCGGTAGTTCCTGCCCGCCAAAGCGAATCGGCTGCGTCGAGGTCAATTCGGTCGCTTCGTTGGCTCCAAATCGCCAGACCTCGTTGAGCGGCACCAATCCGCCGAAGATTTCACGGCCCCGCATGCGAGGCGAGCTGTAATGTATCTTGACGTACGTTCCGTCGTCCAGCGTTATTTGCGCGAGGGCCAAAGGACTCGGGCGCGGATCGGGTGCCGGTTCCGTGTCCTGCGCGGATGCGCTCCGCGGGTGGGCCGCCGACAGCAAGAGAAGCGTGAGAACGGCGAAGGACGAAATCAGACGTATCTTTGCGGCGATCATGGCAGTGGCTGGTAAAGCATAAGTATTGTCGGATGCGGGCGTCACGCCGGGGTCAATATACGATGCTACTCGTTGGGGATCGGTTCAACCGAGACGTTGTCGATATTTATCTCCGAAAGGATTCTCACGTCTCCCGAGCGGAATGCTCGATCGTAGTGCTCGATCGCATCTCCCGGTGACGGGAAGAGATCGGATGCATAGTTGACATGGTCGACGAATCGCAGGCCGCCGACCACGCGCGGTCGAACGGCCTCGCGAAACCGAGTACCGCCGCCGTCTTCCTCGAAGTCGTACGCGAAGAAATCCATCGTATGGCGTTCGCGATGGAACCAATATACGAAACGATCTCTGTAGTCGCGGCCGCCGCCCTCCTGTTCAAAGGTGATCTCGACCTTATGATAGGGTTCGCCCCGTAAGGAATCGGCCCCCAGATAGCGCTTTCGAACGGCCGGATCGTTAAGCTTGAACGGCAGCAAGGCGAAGTACGCGACGGAGTTGACACCGGACGTAACCGAACGTCTCATCCGATCGGACAGCTCGATACGTTCGCCGTCAACATAGCGCGAAACGCCGTCATTCGTGAGCGCGTCGCGGATGTCGACGCTCGAATCCGGGAACGTGCGCTCGTATCGAAACAGTCCGCGGTCGTGGCGGAGTCTGAAGCGTCGATCTCGAAAATCGAATTGGATGACCGTTCCATCGAGCCGATCTGCCCCGCCGTGGGCTTCGATCGCGCGATCGACGATTCGCTGAGGGTCGTTGTCCGCGTCCGTGCACGAGGCGTAGGCCAGAATGCCGGCGAGGCAGGTCGTGAGGAGTATCGATTTCGAAGCGGGCATCGTGACGAACGACGTGGAAGGGCGGCGGATCAATCGTTTCCGGCATCGCGATAGCGCCGACGCGTCTGTAACTTTTGCAGCTGACGCTCGATGATTAGATCGGTGATGGCGGCGGCGAGAGATTCATGAGGTTCGTATTCTAACACATGGCGCACACGTGGCTCAGCAACGTCGATGCGGTAGAGGATACTCATCAGGCGACCGCGATTGTGCTGCAGAAGCCGTTCGACGTGGACGGCAACGAAGGCGTGAACGTCCTTCAGAGTCAGCTGCTCTATTGGCGACGGTAGATTGCGTTCGTCGAGTCCGAAGGCAGCCGAGAGCGTCGCCACGGTTTCGGGAAGATCGTTAAATGAGGTCATACTCGATGCGTAGTGGTGTGCTCCCTCCGGCGCGTAGGCCGTGAATCGATCTAGTACCACGGTGCATCGTCAGTGGTGATCCCAATGAGCCATCGGAAATCAAATCCGTTCGCGGAAACGCTCCCTTGTGGGTCGCCCGCCCACACTGGGAATTTCGCCGTCAGGTTCAAGCTCGAGAGTACGTCGGACTGTGCGGTCCATCTCCGCAACCCTGGGACCTGGGCCACGTCGTATCGAAATCCGACTCCCGCATCGAAGAGGATTTCGGACGCGGAGAACCCGTCGATGAATTCACTCCCGCTCCAGACCTCGCCGGCGCCCAGAAAGAGCTCCACCTGCAAGGGCGCCAGCCACGAGCGGTCGGGGACGGGGTTCGTGACGAGCACGGCGCTTGCCGCAGCCGTATGGTTGCCGAGGGGAGCATCAATCGTGAGCTCACCCGCGGGCTCGACGGTGCGGCGCGCATACGCCACGGGACCGGGACCGGCGAACGCCACCCAGCCGGGCTCGGCGAGCGGATCCTTGAGTACGGCCCCGATGCTCCTGTATGCATCGTTGGCCCATCGCTCCTCATACGTCGATGCGCCAAGACGGTACTTCTTCTGCGTAATCAAGTTTTCGGCGCCCAATCCGACGCGCACCCGAGCGCCCGCCGTAAAGGAGCCGAATGCGGCGGCCCGCGCTGCATCCACATACACTCTGTTGGCACTAAAGCTTCCGAAGCCGCCGTCGATGGCCCCGCCGAGATCGGCGCGCACGTCGAGGCGGGTGCGATCGTCGGTATACGTGTACGTCGCATGGGCCGAGAGAACGTCGTCGGGGATGAAACCGGAGACCGATTCGGTTGCCGGAGCCCGATCCGTGGTACGAACCTGGTGCCGGATCCCGACCGTGATTCGATGCTCGTCCTCGGTTAACAAGTGGAATCGATGGAGCGGAGTGGTAAAGGAGATTTCATTCTCCAAAATACCGAGGTGCTTCTCGGATCGCAGTGAAACGATGCCATACGGACCGAACTGCTGAAGACGATCGACATACTGCAGATCAAAGTCGATGCCGTCGAACCAACTCGACGATGCGTTCGGAACGGACGAGGTAGTTCCGCTGGGTTCGGGCTTCTCGCCGTCACTCAGGATGACTTCAGGCCAGAATTTCAGCATGACCTTCGTCCGAAATTGATCGAAGAGGTACGTGCCGCGAAACTGGACGCCGCCGCCGCCGCCGAAGTTACGGGCGTATTGTATGAGTGGTCGCCATCCGATGGCGTATCGCGACCAGGTCGCTTGCGGCGGTTCGAGGAAGGCGAAGCCGACGGGAATGCGGCTGCGATTGTTCAAGCGGTTGACGTCCGGAGTTCGCATGGACGGGTCGACGTCCACGCGTACGACTCGTTGACCTGCGACGAAATCGAGCCGGTACTCGGGGGACGTCGACGACCAGTCGTCCGCCACGATCCAACCGTCGGGCACCGGCTTGTGGCCGCGCATGTCACGGAGGGGGATGGTGACCCACTGCCGTCTGCCGTCTTCGAAGGTGATCAGCAAGTCAACCGGTATGACGACGTCGCCTCTTCGCTCAATGGAGATCGTCGAGTCCCAGCCGTCTCCCGATCGCCGATTCGTTACACGACCGACGGCATAATCGAGCTTCCAGGTCGTGCGGGTAAATTGATCGAAAAACCAGTCCAGACTGAGACCGGAAACGTCCTCTGCAACTTTCTCGACGTCGTACGGATTCGGATGCCGAAACTTGAATCGTTCGAAATACTCGAGGAGAAAACGATCTCGAAGTGAATCGGACATGACGTATCCGAGCATGTCGACGACCATTGCCCCCGACTGATACGCTCCGATTGAGTATCCGACGTTGGTTCTGAACCAGTCCGAGGGCGTGCTCATGGGCTCGAGAAGGCCGCGGTCGTGGCCCCAGAGTACGGCGTGGAAGTTGCCGAGGTGCGGGGCCCGCGGACTGCCGGACCGGTGTGCGTGAAATTCGGCCTCGGCGTAGCTGGCGAAGCCCTCGTCTAGCCAGGCGTAGTCTGCCTCGTTTGATCCGAGAACGGCGTAATACCACATATGCGCCAGCTCATGCGTGGTGACTCCGAGGAGCGAAGAGGGCGAGCGACGGCCGGTAATGAGGGTGATCATCGGATATTCCATCCCTCCGTCCCCGCCCTGGGCGACGGTCACCTGGGGATAGGGATAGCGACCGTAACGCTCGCTGAAGAACTCGATAATGGCCGGAAGCCATTGTCGCAGCCGCACCCAGTTCTCGGCTACGTCAGGTTGGTAGAGTAGGTGATGTTCGATCCCATCGTGTCGGACGACGTCGTGGACGTAGTCCGGGTCGGCCGACCACGCGAAATCGTGCACGTTTTCGGCATGGAAGTGCCAGGTTAGGTCGCTGCCCGTAGCCGGTCCATCGGGTGAATCGCCGTATCCGTGGCCTATCTCTTCGGGGTTCTGAAGCACGCCGGTCGCCCCGATGACGTACTTGGCGGGAAGTGTGAGCCGAACGTCGAACGTCCCGAACGGCGCGTAGAATTCGCGGCCGACGTAAGGGTCGGCGTGCCACCCTCGTTCGTCGTAATTCGCCATCTTCGGATACCACTGGGTCATCGAATAGTCAATACCCTCGAGATTGTCTCGTCCGCTGCGCCGCGTTTGCAGCGGAATCTGCGAATCGAAATCTAGCTCGAAACGCGCGTGGGTGCCGGGAAGAATCGGGCGTGCCAGAGAGACTTCCATTACGGTATCCTCGATGCGAAACTCGACCCCCTCGCCATCTTGCGTAAGGCGCTCGATTCGATGAAAGCCGACTTCGTCGGGCCCCAGTTGAAAGATGCGCGGAACGATTCGGGAGTCGGGATCGGGAAGATGACGGTTCCGCTCCGCCATAGCAGAGTGGGGGTTGAATGCATTGAAATACAAATGATAGAAGACGCGGTGGAGGGTATCGGGCGAGTTGTTGTGATAACGGAGGAGCTGACGGCCGCTCAGGCGATGTCGCTGCACGTCCAGTCGGACGTCCATCTCGTACTCAACCCGTTGCTGCCACGACGGTGAACCCTGGGCGTTCGTATCGGCGAGAAGAAGCGACGACGAGAACAGGCAAACGAGTGTCGGCAGGGGCGTGCAAAAAAATGGAAGGCAAGAACCAGGCGAGCACCTAGGGAATTCGGACGAGCGGTAGGGCAGCATCTGGTCTCGTTGAACAGCGGAGCGGATAGGGACGAAGTCTGACACGGGAATCGGACTACGCGCAAGGGGAACGGGACGTTTCTTTGGCGCGAGCGAATGCGGACGTGCGGAATCATGCGCGATGAGATCGCGTTTAGACTTCACTCTTACGTTACACCGCCATTCTGGACCGTCATCCATACAGGAAGTGACCAAAGCAGATATCGTCGATCGCATCGCTTCGGGAACGGGATTAACGAAAATCGAGACCGAAGCCGTCGTAAACGGCTTCATCGCCACGATTATCGATGCTCTCAAGGAGGGCGAGGGCATCGAGCTTCGTGGCCTCGGATCGTTTCGCGTGCAACATCGAAAAGCGAGAAAGGCGCGCAATCCCCAGACGAACGAGGAGGTGCGGATCGGGCCACGCTACGTGCCGCTCTTTCGACCTTCGAAAGAATTGCGTCGCATGGTGGATCAGGCGACGAAAGCACGGAAAACAAGCGGGAGTTAGAGAGAGATGGAGCGCACAGTCTGTCCGGAATGTGGTGCTCGCCTGGCCGAGGGTGCGGAGCGCTGCGATCTCTGCGGGGCGCCTCAGAAATCGGAAATTCAGCCGGGCGCGAGCCCGCACGATTCTCCTCCGGCGTCGCGGGTCCGAGATGACATACCGGAGCCTTCCACGGAGCCCGACGTCGTCGTCTGCGATCGATGTGGGTGGGATAATCCGCCCGGTGCAAGATTTTGCAGCGACTGCGGCGCTCGACTGCAGGACGTTATCGGCACGCGCCGATCGGAGGCGCGTTCAACCGATTCAGGGTCGACGCCGCCGCCCTCCCCGTCTTCCAGACGACCTCCTGAGCGCGACGACTACGGTCGGTCGCCGTCGCGTCCGGACCGTGCCCGTGCGCTCACGCGGCACGTTGCCGTACTCGTCGGACTGGCGGTGATGGTCGTCGTTGCCCTGTACATGGTCACGGTGATTTCCAAGCAGCGGCCGGCGTCTGAGGCCGGAAACAGCGTGGGCCTTCCGGCCGAAACCCGTGCTGCCCAATTGATCCGGACGCACGAAGCAATTCCCATCGCTGCTCCGTACCGGGAACGCGTCGATTCAATCCGGTCTGCGATCGAGGCCTCGGAGGCGCAGGCGGTCATCGAGGCAACGCGTCGGCTCGTCGGTTTTTTGACGGACATCGGCCGCGTCGATCGCGCCGCGATCGAACAAATGCGTCTGGCCAGACTGACCGACACCGCGAACGAATGGAAAAGCGCAGGGAGCTTGCTCCTCGACTGGATGGAAAGGTCCGATCCGGAGACGAAACCCGAAGTCGCACTCCTGGCCATTGAAGCGTACAAGCAAGTCCTCGAGAAGAATCCGAACGATCTGGAAGCCCGAGCGGGTCTCGGCTGGGCCTACCAGTACGATCCTCAGAACCCGATGGAAGCGATTCGGCAGACGAACCTCGTCCTCGAAGCCGACGCCGATCATCTCATGGCTAACTACAACAAGGGCGTCTTTCTCATGCGCATCAACCGCTTCGAGCAGGCCCTCGTACAGTTCGAGAGGGTAAAAGAGATTGCGGGCGTCGATTCGCCATATCACCAGCAGGCGCAGGCGTGGATCGACACCATTCGACAGGCACAGGCGGAGCGGGAGGCGAGTTGACTTGGTGCGGCGCGCCCTTTCGGCATCCAATCTGCTTCTCTCTACCGTGCTGTTCGCATTAGGCTGTCGAGTCGCGGACGACAGCGGACCATCCATACGCGTATTCAGCGCATCGTCCTTGACCGACGTCCTCGAGGCCGTCGCCGATTCCTTTGAATCGAGCGAGGCCGGCGACGCGATGGTTCGACTGCATCTGGCCGGATCGTCCCTACTGGCGCGTCAGATGGAATTCGGAGCAGGCGCGGACGTATTCGTGTCTGCCCATCCCAGATGGACGGATTATCTCTATGAGCGCGGTCTGATCGACGCGCCCGTCGAGCTTCCGATCACGACTCGACTCGTGCTCGTTTCCAGGGACTCGTCAACGTCGCTTCGAAACGTCAAACGACTTGCTCTTGCCGATCCCGAGCACGTCCCCTCCGGCATTTACGCGAAGCAAGCGCTAGAATGCGAGCGGCTCTGGACGGAGCTCTCCGGCAAGGTGGCGGCCGTCGTGGACGTGCGGGCCGCGCTCGCCGCCGTAGGCGGAGGGGCTGCGGACGCGGCAATCGTGTACGAGTCCGACGTCCAGTTTACTCCCACATTGAAGACGTCGATGCCATTTTCACCGAATTGTCAGCCGGACGTCACGTACACGATCGCCATCGTAAGGGAAGCCGGAGAAGCGGCTGGAGCATTCGTCGACTATGTGCTCGAGCCTTCTCGCGAATCGACGTGGTCGGCATTTGGCTTTGTTTATCGAAGTGGGGCGACTCAATGATTTTGACCCCCGCGGAATGGGATGCCGTTCAGCTGTCGCTGCGGATTTCTGCCGTCGCCGTTTTAATTACGACGCCCATCGGCATCGTGCTGGCGTATTTACTTGCCCGACGTCGAATTCCGCTGCCGTTCGCCATCGAAAATTTGATTCAGCTCCCTCTGATTTTGCCGCCCGTCGTTACCGGTTGGCTTTTGCTCATTGCATTCAGTCCGGAAGGCCCGGTCGGACGATGGCTCGACGATGCGCTCGGCGTACGGCTCGTGTTCAGCTGGACGGGAGCCGCGATCGCAGCGGGTATCGTGGCGTTCCCGCTTCTGGTCCAGACAATGCGGGTCGCGTTCGAGCAGGTTGATCCGGCCTGGGAGGAGGCCGCTTACGTATACGGAGGCAGTCGCTGGACGGTATTTCGATACGTGACGCTTCCGCTGGCCTCGAAAGGTATGGCGGCAGCCGTTGTTCTCGCCTTTGGACGGGCGCTGGGCGAGTTCGGCGCGACGATCGTGATCGCCGGCAATATTCCGGCGGAAACGCGGACGATCCCGCTGGCCATTTTTACGAACATTAATCGGATCGAGGGTGGCGACGCCGTCGTACGGCTCGTTCTCATCGCAATTCTGCTGTCGGCGGCCAGCCTGTTCATTCATTCCGCGCTGCGAAGGAGGCTTTCCGGTTCATCCGACACGGCACGTCTCAACTGACGTTTCCGCACGTGCGCTCCGTGCTGCGCGGGTGGCCGTCACATGGTATTTTGTTGGATCCATAGCATCACGTTCCTAACGCCGAAGATGAAAAACGTTCTGACCGACAGCGATCTTCAACGCATTCGTGAAGCCGTAAAACAGGCCGAGGCGCGGACGGCCGGCGAGATCGTACCCTACATCGTGAAGCAGAGTGCGACGTACGAAGTTGCCATCTGGAGAGGCATCGTCCTGGCGGCGGCGCTGGCCCTGCTCATAGTCGTTCTGATTTTCAATTTCTATGAGGGATGGGGACTCGGGTGGATCCACACGGGCTGGGGGACGTCGCTCGTCGCCATTTCGGCCGGTGGGGCGGGCGGTGTCCTTGCGGCTTTTGCACGTCCGGTCCGAAGGGCTCTCGCCGGCACGAACCGGTTGGTACGGACCGTCCATTTGAATGCAATGAAGGCGTTCGTGGAAGAGGAAGTGTTCAAAACGCGCGAGCGAACGGGGATTCTAGTGTTCGTTTCGCTTTTTGAGCATCGCATCGAGGTGATGGGCGACGCCGGGATTAACGAGAAAGTGTCCCCCGACGAGTGGGTGGACGTCGTGGAGCACATTCGCGACGGCATCAAAAGAGGTCGGCTCGTCGAAGGCGTAATCGAGGGAATCGAAATGTGCGGGCATCTGCTCGAGAAGAGCGGTGTGGAGATTCGACCGGACGACACGAACGAACTCTCGGACGCGGTTCGGTTGAGGCGAGATGATTGATCGACGCGATGCGCACCGAGTCCTGCTGGTAACGGCCGTCGTGCTGTGTTCGGTGACGGCGTGCATGCCCGTGCACGGTCAGACTTCCATTCCGCGGCTCACGGGCCGCGTGATGGATCACGCGGACATTCTCTCGGATCAGACGAAGCAGTCGCTGACGGACTTGCTCCGCGCGCATGAGGATTCAACCGGAAACCAAATCGTCGTCCTGACGGTGGCGTCACTTGGCGGTGAGGAAATCGAGTCGTTCGGACTGCGAGCTGCACGGTCTTTCGAGCTTGGGACGGCCGAACGCGACAACGGTATTCTGGTCGTCGTAGCTCCACAAGAGAGAAAGGTACGTATCGAGGTCGGATACGGTCTCGAAGGCATAGTGCCTGACGTCGTCGCCGCGCGGATCATTCGCAACGAAATCATCCCACGTTTTCGCGAGGGAGACTTCGACAGCGGGGTCGAGGCGGGTACCACGGCACTTCTCGATGCGGTCGAGGGCGAGTATCATGCGGACGTCGGCGCGGACATTCCGCCGATACTGGTCCGCCTCATTTTCGGCCTCGTCTTCGGCTTCGCGCTCCTATCGGGTGGATTTGCTGCATTAGTGGCGGGCAGAGTAGGGGGACGAATCCTCTTGACGTTCCTGTCGGTGTTTGTCTTCGTAATGGGATTCCTCGTCGGAGGTTCGGCCGTAGCGGGTACGGTGGCGATCGTCCTGTACGTCTCCTTGTTCGCGTTTCTATCCCAGCGAAAAGGGATTATCCGGCTGCAAGAGAGGATGTCGGAGGCGGCTAAGAAGGGCGAACGTGTGCCTCTAAAGGTAGGACCGTTCTCTATTAACGTCGGAGGAATGCGAAGCGGCGGCTCCGGGGGCGGATTCGGTGGAGGCGGAGGTGGGTTTAGCGGGGGAGGGGGCTCTTTCGGAGGCGGAGGTGCATCCGGTGGCTGGTAGCGGCCGGTCGGCTCTCCGGATCAACGCGTTTCGATTTCAAGAATGAGGCCGTCGGCGTCCCTGACAAAAAGTCGGCCGTCGATTTCTTGATAGGCGTATCCTCGGGCATCCATTCTAGAGCGAAGGGAATGCCAATCGCGGGCAGGGAGGGTGAAGCCGATGTGATGAATGCCTCCTCTCCCTGGAATCGACGGATGAGCCATCTCAGTCATCTCGATGATTTCGACGAGATCTCGTCCTTCCGCGTCCATCAACAACGCTCGTCGGCGGCCCTTCCGGATAGGATCATCCTCGATAACGCGCAATTTCAGTCCAAGGACGTCACGATAGAACGCCATCGAATCGTCCAGCCGGGCCGTCATTATTGCGGCGTGTGTCAGACGGAGCCGAGACGCCGTGCCGGAAGCGGTTGCGGGGTCTTCCATTAGCGAGAAACGGTTATGAAGTGACGGTCTTCAACTTCAGTGTGGTGCGGCATTCGCGCCCGTGCCCGTCTGGAATCGGGACGCTTCAATGCCGAGTCGCTTCATTTTCTTGTAAAGACCCTGGCGGGTAAGGCCGAGGGTATCCGCCGTGGCGGAGACCTGGCCATCGTGTACGGCTAGGGCTCGTTCGATCACCGACTTCTCGGCGCTAGCCAGAATGTCGTCGAGACCGCTGCCGTTCATGGATGTCTCGATCAGCAGGTTCGGCCGCTCGCCGAGAGCGACGTCGGCCGGCAGCGCGGCCGCCACGGGTTCGGAAAGATCCGTGACGTCGATCATCGGGGCCGGTTCACTCCGCGTGAACACGAGAGCACGCTCTATCTCATTTCGGAGCTGGCGTACGTTTCCGGGCCACGTATACCGAATTAAGGCGTCCAGCGCACGCCCGGATATCGAGACTCGTTGGATACGGTCGGTTTGAAGACTGCGGAGAAAGTGTTGGGCGAGTAGGGGGACGTCGTCCCGACGATCCCGGAGCGGCGGAATGCGTAGCGGAACGACATTCAGTCGGAAGAAAAGATCTTCGCTGAATTGGCCGCGGCCGACGAGTGTTTGAAGGTCCTGATTCGTCGCCGCAATGATGCGCACGTTCAACTTTACCGGCTCAGGATGACCGGTTGCCGTGATTTCGCCGTGCTCTACAAAGGACAAAAGCCTGAGCTGAAGGTCGAGAGGCGTCTCGTCGATGGCGTCGAGGAAGAGCGTGCCTTCGTCCGCCGCAACAAGGGCGCCGCGTCCATCAAGAGCGGACGCCTGAACGTCATTCTCGTCTCCATCTGGGTCATCCGCAGCCGGTAGGTCTCCAAAGAGCTGGTGCGCGAAGCGCTTTCGGGAGGCGGTCGCGCAGTTGAATACGACGTACGGCGTGCCGCTCCGATCGCTGGTTCGATGGATGAGAGCGGCGACGAGGTTCTTTCCGACGCCACGTTCTCCGGTGATTAGCACCGGACTGTGGCTCGAGCGCAAGCGGTCGATTTTGTCGACTACGACTCGCATCGCCTCGCTCGAATATACGAGACCATCGAGCTCGGCGTGCCGCTCGTCCCTGGTCGTGCGCGATCCATTCGTGTTCGTCGTACTCGATCCTCTGAGCAGCGCGTGCTCAAAAGCCAATCCGGCTACCGGCACCCACGCTGACAGGCGGTCTTCGATCACTCTACATGCAGGGTCGTCCTCTCCTCCACATTCCATGGCAAAGAAAAAGGCGGACGATGGCATCGTTTTGAGACGGATCCAGTCTGTGCCCCCACTACAGAGACGATCGACGAGGGGATCCGGATATTCTAGGGCGACTGAACG
The DNA here is from genome assembly GCA_964570345.1 of uncultured Rhodothermales bacterium. Lineage (GTDB taxonomy): Bacteria > Bacteroidota > Rhodothermia > Rhodothermales > VXPQ01 > CAZMXY01. The sequence continues at coordinate 18,288 of CAZMXY010000023.1, forward strand.
ATCGCCGTGTGCTCGTACCGCGCTCCAGCCGTCGTTTTCGTCGTATTGAAAGACGCCCATCCACCGGTCAGGAGCAATGCGCTCGGCGAGGCGCAGCCACGTTTCGGCGACGAGATCGACGGACAGAGCCGAGCGTGAGAGCACGGCGGAAATGTCGCTTTCACTGAGTTGCTCGGCGCGGCCACGCGAGCCGGGGAGCGCGCGAAGCAGATCGCGGAGCCGGCGCGCCTCCCGTCGGGCGCCGAGCCGCTCGAACGTCTTGAAAGAAGCTTCGGCGAGCGGGCGACATTCGTTCGGCGAGGACGTACGGGTGAGGCGGGCCAATTCGTACTGAGTCGTCGCCGTCTCATACGCGTCGCCGATCATCGACCACGTAGAAAGGGCTTGCGTCAGAAGGGCACGCGCCTCATCCGGTCGACCGCGGAGAAGGGAGAGGCGCCCCTGTACGTCGAACTGTTCGGCTGCGAACGGGAGGACGCTAAAGTAGCGGCCGTAGTGCTCCATCTCCCGCAAGTGCCGTCGCGCGTCGTCGAGATCCGCCGATTGCACCGAAACTCGAGCAAGCTGTAGAAGAGCCTTTAATTCATACGCGTCGTAGCCGGTCTCGCGCGCGCCGCGATAGGCCCGGTCCGCCCACTCTCGGGCTGCCGCGGATCGCTTTCTTCGAAGCATCAGTTCGCTGTAGAAGCGCGCGACCGTTGACGCCAGCAGCCTGTGCTGACGCTGTACGGACGCCATGATGTCGTCCAGGATCCGCTCTGCTCGATCGAGGTCCCCTCGATACATCAAAATGCTCGCTCTGTGTAGCGAGACGTAAGCCGGGGCTCCCTCCAGATGGCCGAGGTGCATCAAGGCTGCTTCAGCGAGTTTTTCGGCTTCATCCCACTCTCCCTGCCGCACGAGCGCGCCGATGTGCGCATGGTAAGCGCTCAGAAGCGTGTATCCTGGACGACCGGTCGCCCGCTTGAGAATCGCCTCCGCTCGGTGCGCCGCAGCAAGAATCACCGCCGGAGGCTGTCCGAGATCGTATGCGACAACCGCCTGGTGTGCATGTGCCCGTCCTGCGGCCGTTTCGTCCTCGAACGCTCCGGCAAGAGAGAGCATCTCGTCGACGTGTCGTTCGGCCGTACGGTATTCGCCTCGAAACCGCGCGCCGGTTACAGACAGATGGGCGATCCAGGTTGCGGCTTGTATGTCGTTCAGTTTCACACGAAGAGCAGAAGCCTCGTCAAGCGCCTGAAGCATCAACTGATATTCGTCTATCGTGAGATAGGCTTGCGCCTGCCCGATGAGCGCCCAGCAAAGGCCCGACGCGTTCAGATTGTCGCGGAACGTGCGCGCGGCCTCGTCCAGGAGATTCAATGCGCGGGCAGCGTCGTGATTCGGTCCATCCTGCCACACGAGGGCACACGCGAGCCAGAGCGCGACCTCCGCCCGTACCGCAGGATCGAGCTGACTCCGGAGTGTCGAGTCTTCGTAATCACCGAGGACACGGAATACGCCCTCTACGTCATCGCGACCCAGGAGATGGATTCGGGCCATGAGACAGCGAAGAAGGACGTCTCCGACCTCGGATCCACCGGCGTCGTCCCCAATCAAGGGTTCGATCATCCGGGCAGCGTCGAGCGTCCGGCCATCGGCCAGAACGCTACGGGCCATCGCTATGGTTTGACCGTGTTTCAAATCGCGGCGATCGATGAAGGCTTAACTCGAACAACGAATCGCGTCGACCAGACAATGCGGAAGACTACATAAAGCCGAGAGCAAGGCGCGCCTCGTCGGACATCATCTCCTGCGTGAAGGGTGGATCGAACGTCAACTGAACGCGCGCCTCGGTTACGTCGGGCACGTTCGCGGCCGCCTGCTCCACCTGCTGCGGAAGCATTTCTGCCGCAGGACAGTTCGGCGCCGTGAGCGTCATCTTAATGTAGACGGATCGATCGTCGCGCACCGTGATCTCATAGATGAGTCCCAGGTCGTAGATATTGATCGGGATCTCCGGATCGTAGACGGTCTTCAGTGCTTCGATCACGTGCCGTTCGAGATCATCCTTGGAAATCGCGCCGTCACTCATCGATTCGACGACCGCCGCTTCTTCTGCCACGGGGGCGTCCGCAATGACGTCCGATTCCGACGTGAGGCGGTCGTTCTGCTTCGTCTGTGCTTGATCGTCCATGGTTCGAAATGCTGCAATCAGTTTCGGTTAGCCGTCTCGTGAGCCAGTGCGTATAGTTTGAGCTGCTTCATCATAGAGGCCAGACCGTTTTTCCGCGTCGGAGAGAGATGCTCTCTCATGCCGATCTCGTCGATGAACGATAGATCGGCCCCGACGACGGCGTGCGGCGGCTGGCCGCTCAGCACGCGGATCAGTAGCGCGACGAGTCCCTTCGTGATTAGTGCATCACTGTCTCCCTTGTAATAGAGAAGGCCTTCGCGCATTTCGGGGCGAATCCAGACCTGCGATTGGCAGCCTTTAATCTTGTAATCCTCCGTCTTGTATTGCTCTTCAATCTGGGGGACCGACTTTCCCAGCTCGATAAGATGCTCGTACTTACCCATCCAGTCGTCGAAGAGTGCAAACTCTTCGACGATCTCTCGTGCGCGATCTCGTATGGTTGCCGGTGCCCCCATATTTCGTGGATTTGAAACCCTATTCAAACATCGCTTTCACTTTCCTCACACCCTCCACCAACGCATCGACGTCTTCACGCGTGTTGTAGAGCGCGAAGGAAGCTCGTATCGTACCGGGGACGCCGAATCGCCGCATGAGTGGCTGCGTACAGTGGTGTCCCGTACGAACGGCGATACCAAGGCGGTCAAGGATCGTGCCGGCGTCGTAGGGATGCACGTCATCCACGAGAAAGGAGATCACGCTCGCTTTCTCGGGCGCCGTACCGTAGATGCGCACGCCGTCGATCGCCTCGAGCCGTTCCGTGGCATATCGCAGGATACCTTGCTCGTGCGTCGCGATCCGATCGCGACCCACCCTGACCATGAAATCGACGGCGGCCCCAAATCCGATCCCACCGGCGATGTTCGGCGTACCGGCCTCGAAACGATGCGGAAGATCGTTATACGTGGTCTTCTCGAAAGTGACCGTCTCGATCATGTCGCCCCCACCCTGATACGGGGGCATCTTCTCGAGGTGCTCGGCTTTCCCGTACAGAACGCCCGTTCCCGTGGGGCCGAACATCTTATGTGATGAGAAGCAGTAGAAATCACAGTCGAGATCTTGTACGTCCACCTGCATGTGCGGCATCGCCTGCGCACCGTCAACCAGTACGGGAACGCCCAGGTCATGGGCACTGCGAATCATCCGTTTTATGGGATTGATCGTGCCCAGCGTGTTCGAAACGTGGGTCAACGCCAGTAGCTTGACGCGCCCGGAAAGCAGCCGCTCAAACTCGTCGTAGCGAAGCTCTCCATCGTCACTCACGGGAACGACCTCAAGATCGGCTCCGACGGCTTCACAGAGCAGCTGCCAGGGGACGATGTTGGAGTGGTGCTCCATCTCGGAGATGAGCACTTGATCGCCTCGCCGGACGCGCCGCCGGCCGA
>CAZMXY010000023.1:21945-31808 GCA_964570345.1 uncultured Rhodothermales bacterium
TGCTCCATCTCGGAGATGAGCACTTGATCGCCTCGCCGGACGCGCCGCCGGCCGAACGTCGATGCCACCAGGTTGATGGCCTCGGTCGTTCCACGCGTGAAAATCGTCTGGCGAATCGACTCGGCGTTGATGAATCCTGCGATTCGGCTTCGCGCCTCCTCGTACGCGTCGGTCGCTTGCTGGCTGAGATAATGCACGCCTCGGTGGACGTTGCTGTTCTCTTCCGCGTAGTAGCGAACGACGCGGTCGATGACCTCCTGCGGTTTTTGGGACGTCGCTGCGTTGTCGAGATACACGAGCGGTCGGCCGTGGACCTCCCTTTTCAACACCGGAAAGCGGTCTCGAATCCGGTAGACGTCGAATGCCTCGGCGCCCACGCGCTCGATCGTTTGGATATCAGCTTCGGCCATAATGTCTCTCCGCCGGCGTGTTACCAGCCGAATCGCTGCGTGAATCGGCGATCCAGCATGTTTCGCAGCGGCTCAAGCTTGATTTCGTCTATGACGTCTCGGACGAACGCGTGGAGCAGCATGCCGCGGGCCTGCTTCTCCGGGATTCCGCGAGAACGCAAGTAAAACAGCGCTTCCCGGTCGAGCTGGCCGGTCGTTGCGCCATGGCTGCACTTCACGTCGTCCGCATAAATCTCGAGCTCGGGCTTGGCGTTCATGGTCGCCGTTTTTGAGAGCAGAATCGTCTTGTTTTCCTGAAACGCATTCGTTTTCTGGGCATCGCGTCGTACGAATACCTTTCCGTTGAACACACCCGATCCGCGCTCGTCGACTACGCCCTTGTACAGTTCGTTGCTCACGCAATTCGGCTTCGTATGGTCGACGAGCGTATGATTGTCGACGTGTGTGTCACCCTGTGGCAGAAAGAGGCCGAACAGATGCGTTTCACAATGGTCCCCATCAGGCACGATCGTGAGGTTGTTGCGCACGACCTCGCCCGACAGCGTGACCGTGTGGGTCGTAAACACGCTTTCACCTTCCTGGTGTACCTCGACGTTCGACACGATCGACGCGCGCGGACCGTCGTCCTGCACGGAATAGCGCTCGACTACGGCTCGGGAGCCGACGAAGACCTCGGATACGGCGTTCGTGAACGTATGGGACGTGCCGAAGGAAGCACCGGTCTCGAGTACACGCGCCTGGCTGCCCTTACCAAACACGAAGAGATTCCGAGGCTGAAGAAATACGTCGTCCCTGGTGTCCATCAGGTTCACGACGTGGAGAGGGCGGGACATAACCCTCCCCTCCGGTATGAACACGAAAAGGCCGTCGAGCGTGAAGGCGGTATTCAAGGCCGTGAAAACCTCGTCCGACCTGGCCGAACGTCCGAAATACGCATTTACGAGGTCGCTGTGGCGCCGAGACGCCGCTTCGAGACTCGTGATGATGATGCCCGACGGAAGTTCGCCCACGTCGGACAACGCGCGCACCAACCGTCCGTTCACGAGTACCACGACGTGTGCATCCAGATAAGGGATCAGATGCGGCTCGACGTCCTCTTTCGTCAGCGTCGTCTCCGGCGCAGCCAGATGCACGCGGTAGTCCCGCTGAAGCACCTTGTTGATGTTCGTGTATTTCCATGCCTCGGACTTGGGCGTAGGAAAACCGAGCGTGCGGAACCGTTCGATCGCAGTCTGTCGCAGCTCTTTCAAGTTTCGGATGGTGCCGTTGAGCGTTCGCCCGACGTTCATCTCGAACGCGGACACGAAACGATCTTCCAGGCGTGATGCGTCAACTCTATTCTGCATTCGTACGTATCAAACTAAATCGTGGGAGGCGCAGGTGAGCGTGCCGCGAGTCAGACCAGGGCCGTATCCTGGCGCACCCATTCATATCCCTTCTCCTCGAGCTCAAGCGCAAGGTCCTTGTCTCCGGAACGAACGATTCGACCACCGACCATGACGTGTACCACGTCAGGTATGATGTAATTGAGGAGCCGCTGGTAGTGCGTGATTATGACGAATCCGCGGTCCTCGCTCCGGAGGCCGTTGACCCCGTCGGCGACGATGCGAAGTGCATCGATGTCGAGCCCCGAGTCCGTCTCGTCGAGAATGGCCAGTTTCGGTTCGAGCATCGCGAGCTGAAAAATCTCGTTCCGCTTCTTCTCGCCTCCTGAAAAGCCTTCGTTGACGGAACGGCTCATGAGCTGTGGATCCAGGTCCACCATCGCCGCCCGCTCCCTCATCATCTTGAGAAACTCGCCGGCGGAGAGCGGCGCCTGCCCCCGATGTTCACGCTGCTCGTTGACGGCTTGCTTCAAGAAGTTGTTCATGCTGACGCCGGGCATTTCGACCGGATACTGAAAGGCCAGAAAAATACCGGCCAGCGCTCGCTCGTCCGGAGACCTTTCGAGCAGATCCGCGCCCTCGTAAAGTACTTCGCCGCCGGTTACTTCGAACTCTTCCCGTCCGGCCAATACCGCGGCAAGCGTGCTCTTCCCCGAGCCGTTCGGACCCATGATCGCATGGATTTCACCGAGGTTCACGGCCAGATCGACCCCTCTCAGGATCTCCTGATCCTCAATTTTCGCGCGCAGGTCCTTGACTTCCAGTAATGCCATTCGTCTATGGTTTATTCGTTGCGTTCGAGAACGGTAGGGAGGGCCGAGGCGAATGCTCGCCACGCACGGACCGTCCCTCCTAGCCGACGGAGCCTTCGAGCTCGATGTCCAACAGCTTCTGCGCTTCGACGGCGAACTCCATGGGTAACTTCGACAGGATTTCCTTGCAGAATCCGCTGACGATCAGCTTGATTGCCGCTTCTTCCCCGATGCCGCGCTGGTTGCAGTAGAAAATCTGATCCTCGCCTACTTTCGAGGTCGTCGCTTCGTGCTCGACCTGCGCCGTGGGATTGTTGATTTCAATGTAAGGGAAGGTATGTGCACCGCACTTGTCGCCCAGGAGCATCGAGTCGCACTGAGAGAAATTGCGGGCATTCTCTGCACCGCGATTGATTTTCACGAGGCCGCGATACGAGTTATTCGAATAGCCGGCCGAAATGCCCTTCGAGATGATCGTGCTTCTCGTATTCTTCCCGAGGTGCGTCATCTTGGTCCCCGTATCGGCCTGTTGGCGGGCCTTGGTGAAGGCCACGGAGTAAAATTCGCCCACCGAGTTGTCGCCCTTGAGAATCACGCTCGGGTACTTCCACGTGATCGCGGAGCCGGTCTCGAGTTGGGTCCACGAGATCTTGGAATTGGGCCCCTTACAGATGCCCCGCTTCGTGACGAAATTGTAGATCCCTCCCTTGCCCTCCGCATCGCCTGGATACCAGTTCTGAATCGTCGAATACTTGACTTCGGCGTCCTTCTCGGCGACGATTTCGACGACGGCTGCGTGAAGCTGATTCTCGTCCCGCTGCGGCGCCGTGCACCCTTCGAGGTAGCTGACGTAACTGCCCTCCTCCGCGACGATCAGAGTACGCTCGAACTGGCCCGTGCCCGCCTGGTTGATGCGAAAATAGGTCGACAGCTCCATCGGGCAGCGGACGCCTTTCGGTATGTAACAAAAGGATCCGTCGCTGAACACGGCGGAGTTCAGCGATGCGTAGAAATTGTCGGTGTACGGCACGACCGAGCCCATGTACTTCCGGACGAGGTCGGGATGGTTCTCGACGGCTTCACCGAACGAGCAGAAAATGATCCCCTTTTTGCCGAGCTCTTCCTTGAACGTAGTATGGACCGAGACGCTGTCGAGCACCGCATCGACCGCCACGCCGGCCAGCTGCTTCTGCTCGTTCAGCGGAATCCCCAAGCGTTCGAACGTTTCGATCAGCTCGGGATCCACCTCATCCAGGCTCTCATATCGCGGCTTTTTGCTCGGCGAGGAGTAATAGGTGATGCCCTGGAAATCGATGTTTGGGTAATCGATGTGAGCCCAGCGCGGATATTTCTCTGCGTTCTCGGCCAGCGTCAGCCAGTGTCGGAACGCCTTGAGACGCCATTCAAGCAGCCATTCCGGCTCTCCTTTTTTGGCAGAAATCATCCGGACCACGTCTTCACTCAGGCCCATCGGAATCGTATCCGCCTCGACGTTCGTGACCCACCCGTACTTATAGTCCGTATCGGCGACTTGCTGAAGGAATTCGGTTTCCGTTATCGGCATGCTGATCCGCTTCGTTTAATGCAGACGTCCAAAACGAGGGAGCCCTAGACGAGCCTCCCGCCGGCATTCTTATCCTGGGGCCGACCCATGCAGTGTAAACACGCGTTTACACAACTGCAACGTGTCAACGCTTGGTTACAAACCAATTCACGAGATCTACGTTCCTCTCGAATAGGAGTCTTAATCAGAGCTTCTTCGACGTGAAACCTCCGAGCCCGAGTCGGCATTAGCAGACGCGGAACAACGACGAATTTCTCGTTTCACGAAGGTCGAGATGGAAGACATCCACTTTACAGACCGCGCCGCTGAGAGGATCCACCAGATTGCAGGGAAGGACGGAGTGGATCTCGCTTCGACCATGTTACGCGTTGCCGTCGTGCCGGGCGGATGCTCCGGACTGACGTATGATCTGGGGTGGGACACGGTCGAGCAGGACGGCGACCGCATCTTCCGACTGGGCGAACTGCGCGTCGTCCTGGACAAGCGCAGTTATCTTTATGTGAGGGGTTCGGAGCTCGATTTCACCGAAGGCCTGGAGGGGAAAGGATTCCATTTCCTGAATCCGCAGGCGGCGCGTACGTGTGCGTGCGGAGAGTCATTCGGCCTTTAGCCGGGCCGGCGTCCTGGAATTGACGGGGCGAGAATAACTCCCTTTCGGTTCTCCCGAATCCGCCGGAACGAGCACGTCGCTTCAGACGCACTCCTCATCACAGCGCCGGAGACGGCGTGTCGACCGAGCGCTCCCAGCGAATCCTGTGAGATTCACTGATCCCGTGCCTGTCGGAGAAGCCGGCCGGTACCTCCACGACGTACTGCGCGGGAAAGTCGGACACGATACTGGAGGGATCGTATGGACGGTTGTACTTGTCGACGTCCACGATCTCTGAATCGGCGTTCACGAAAATCAGATCGAGTCCGAGAGGCGTATTGCCCATCCAGAAGCTCTGTGGTCGTTCCTCCTCAAAGACAAAGAGCATTCCGCTTTTCTCGGGCAAGGACCGGCGTTGCATCAAGCCGCGCTCTCTAGCGGAGTCCGATTCGGCTATCTCGACGTCGATCGTCAACACGTCCGCGCCGTTGCGTACGAAGGTAAGTGTACCGTCTTTGCGGAAGGGGATTTCGACCTCGGTGGACCGGCGGTTCGGCGTCGCGTCCCCGCCGCATGCCGATACGAGCGCGAGGGCGGCTAGAATGCAGAAGAGGAGTCGCATGCGGTAGAGTCTCAGCCGGCGAGCGCAGCCGTACGTACCCAGGTTATACGAGTACTGTCGTCGATGCCGATCCGATCGGTGAAGCCCGCACGCACCTCGACCACGTATTTTTTCGGTCCCGCCGGCCAAATCGTCGCATTAGAATAGGGCGTAGTCCGCTTCGCGATACTCACGACCTGAGAATCGGCCCCTACAAAAATGATGTCAAGGGGAAGGGGCGTGTTTCGCATCCAGAAGCCTGTCGTGTCGGCCGCATCCATGATGAACAACATGCCGCTTCGCTGCGGAAGGCCACGCCGCCCCATCAGCCCGCGCGACCGGGCCTGGTCGTCCTCGGCAATCTCGACGTCGATGGTGGCCAGCGTGTCCCCGCCGAATCCGAGGAATGCCAGCCGGCCGTCCACGCGAAACGGGATCTCCGTTTGAATCGTGGGTAGTTTTCTCTCGTCGGATCGACATCCACCGGTCAGTACGAACGCAGCAGCGAAAAGAGAGTAGAGTAGAGTCCGCATCTATTCGCCCGGGTCTAGCAGCAGTTTTGACGTAATCGCATCGCAGAGAAGCTTGCCGTCGTCCGTCAGACGGATTCGGTCGCCGTCCAGGTGCTCGATCAGGCCCTCCGACGCGAGGCACTCGATTTCGTCCTCTTTTTCAGAGACTAAGTCGACTCCGTACCGACGCTCCAATCTAGACAGATCAAGCCCGTCGGAGGTACGCAGACGAAGGAGGATGTATTCGTCCGCCAGCATGTCGATCGACATGGCCTCCCGGCCGCCAATGGGCAAGTCCCGTCGTCTTAACAGTGCCTCGTAGCGCGGAAGGTTTCGCTCGTTGAACCAGCGGTACGCCGGCAGGCCCCTCCACCAGAAGGAATGTGCGGACGGCCCGAAGCCCAGGTAATTGCTGTGATTCCAATACGTCTGGTTGTGCAGCGAGCGACGTCCGGGCTTTGCGAAGCTCGAGATCTCATAATGCTCGTAGCCGTGTTCCTGCAAAAATTCCATCGTGAAGCGATAGCGATCTGCCAGTTCGTCTTCCGGAGTCGGCTGAACGAGGCCGCGTTTCACCATGTTGGCGAGCGGCGTCCTTTCCTCGATCGTGAGGCCGTATGTGGAGACGTGAGGTACGCCCAGGCGGATGAGTTTCTGGACGTTTGCATACCAGTACTCCTCGGGCTGGTCGGGGAGACCGAAAATCAAATCCGCCGAGAAATTGTCGAAGCCGGCTCGGACGGCATATTCGATACAGGCTTCCGCCTGCTCCGCTCCATGGCTTCGGTTCATGAACGCCAGATCGCTCGGGAAGAACGATTGAATGCCGATGCTCAGCCGATCGAAGCCGAGGGACCGCAGACTGCTGAGGTCGTCGACCGTGGCATCTTCGGGATTAATCTCAAGAGTCGTCTCTTTCAGCTCGGAGGTGTCGAAATGCCGATGAATGGTCTCGAGGAGTCCACCCAGTGTTTCCGGCTCCAGGAGTGACGGCGTTCCTCCTCCGAAATAGATCGTCTCGACCGGCTCGTGCTGGGCGTACTGAGACGCATAGTACTCAACCTCGTTGCGCAGGGCTTCGACGTAGGTCCCATAGGATTTTTGCGTCGTGACGAAATAGAAATCACAGTACACGCAGCGCCGGCTGCAGAAGGGGATATGGAGATAGAGTGAGGACATGACGGCGTCGAGAACGTCTCAGCGCCAATGAAAGTTTTCGTCGCTCCCAAGCTAGAAAATGATCCCGATCCGAAGCGGAATCGCGACGTCGACGCTGTGTTCTCCGACGATCAGTGCCGGATTGACCTCATAGAACAACGACGTTTCCTGCAGAGCGCGCACCCATCCCATTCCAACGTGCACCGTAGGCCCGCTCTGTTGATCCTCGATAGTGCCTCCGACGGGAACGTAGCCCCCGAGCCCGAACAGGACGTAACCAAGTCGGTCCGGCTGCGACGGCAGGCTGACGATTGCGGAAAGTTGTGGGTCGAAGACGTACTCGGCATTCCGCCGTCCGCTAAACACGAAGCCCGTGAATCCGAGGTCGATCGCAATCGACACGTCTCGGTTTACCGGAGCCGACGCACGGCCTCGAAAGCCGACTCCGAATCCGTCAGCGGTGCTGAGCATCGAATTCAAACCGACGCCGAGGCGCGGTGACTGGGCGGCCGCCTGGTCCGTCGTCGCCGGCGGCACGAGACCGATGATCAAAGCGAACACGAGCAGCCGGCCCGTGGAGTACGCGAATTTCATATGAAAGACGAAAAGTGTCACGAATAGGTTGGGATAGACGTCCGGCCGGCGGAGATCGATCCGCGGTGGTCGTTGGATTGGGCAAATATTCGCTTAAATCGGGCTGCTCGATTCTTTAAGTTGTCGCGCACTTGAGCACGGCGGCCCTTGCTTTCAGCCGGCGCGGTCGACGGTGTGGCGTTGAGCTTCCTTACGGCTGTGGCGTCGAGCTTCTCCGAGCCGTCCGCCTGCACGGCAGCGGATCGCACGTAAAACGGCCCGCACATAATAGGAGAACGAACGGAATAATAGCATCTTTTCGCAAGCGCGCGCGGGTCGATCGGTACGGCCATTGTCCAGCACCGACTTGACGAGACATGAGATAACGAATGAAATTCATCGTTTGCATCAAACAGGTCCCCGACGTAGCCGCTCCAATCCACCTTCGAGATGGAGCGATTGCAGCCGAGAGCGGACGGATGATACTCAATGCGTACGACGCGTCGGCCGTAGAAGAGGCTCTCGTGCTGACGGAGGCCGCGGGCGGGGAGGTACACGTCGTGCTCGTGGGTCCGCCGCGCGCGCAGGAAACGATCCGTAAGGCTCTGGCCATGGGCGCCGAAGCGGCGACCCATCTTCAGACGACAGAAGAAGCTGATCTGGATTCACGTGCGTACGCCGAGCTGCTCGCCGATTACCTGCGCGGCGAGCGCTTCGACGTCGTTGCCTGTGGGAAGCAGGCTCAGGACACGGACGCCGGACTCACCGGCAGCATGCTGGCCGAATTGCTTGATCTGCCCTATGCCGCGAACGCGGTCGCGCTCGCGCTGGACGAGCGACGACTCGTGGTTACGCGCCAGGGTGATACCGGGCGGGAGGAAATCGTACTCCCGACGCCGTGCCTCGTTACCTGCTCCAACGACATGAACGATCCCCGTATACCCAACCTCAAAGGGATCATGGCCGCCAAGCGGAAGACCATCGACGTGCGGGAGGTCGACCTCCAAACGATCGACGAGCTCCCACGAGTTCGCATTCGCCGGTACGATGCCGTGCCTGAACGCCCTGCGGGCCGGATCCTAGAAGGCGAGCCGGCCGAAGTCGTCGCTGAGCTGGTCCATCTATTGAGGAACGAGGTTCAGGTACTCTAGCAGGTCGATGGGGAAAATTCTAGCATACGTGGAGATTCAAGGCGGACAGCCGAAGAAGTCGTCTCTCGAGGTGCTCACCCGCTGCAGACAGATCGCCGACGCTACGGGCGACGATCTAGAAGCAGTGGCGATCGCTCGCGACGCATCGACGGCGACCGACACGATTGCGCGCCACGGGCCGAGCCGTATTTACACGATTTCGAATGACGTCTTCGAGATGCACGTCAACGCACTGCTCATCGAAGCCCTGACCGTAACGACTCGCAGATCCGATCCGGACCTCATCGCCTTCCCGTCGAGCGAATCTGTAAAAGACGTGCTCGGAGCCCTGGCCGTGCGATTGAAGGGATCGGCCGTACCGGACGTCTCGGAGTTTGATCGGGTGGAAGGAGGGATCGAGGCCGTACGGCCGGTTCTTGCTGCGAAATTCCTGGCGCGCACGAGGGCGGAAGGCAGACCGGTTCTGGTTTCGGTCCGGGCTGGATCTTACGCGGCCGAAGAGCGACCCATCGATGCCCACGTCGAGCCGCTGCCGTTCGACTTCGATCTCGCGAATCTAAAGCAGGAGGTTCGGAGTATCGAATCGGCTGTCGAGGGTACGGTTGAGCTCACGGAGGCACAGGTCGTCGTGGCCGCCGGCCGCGGCGTTCGAGACGCGGAGGGAAAGCGTCTCGTCGAGGAGTTGGCTTCGTTGCTGAATGCCGCGATCGGCTCCTCCCGTGCAGTCGTCGAATCCGGACTGTTGCCGCCCTCAACGCAAGTCGGACAGACAGGGAAGGTCGTCTCGCCTGACCTCTATCTGGCAGTCGGCATTTCAGGCGCCATTCAGCACGTCGCCGGCATGACCGGCAGTCGCGTCGTCGTGGCGGTCAACAAAGACGCGGAAGCGCCAATCTTCAAATACGCCACCTATGGTATCGTGGGTGATCTGTACGACGTCGTCCCCAGGCTGATCGAGGCCCTCAAGAAAGCTGACGCCCGTTCTTCCGGCGGCGCATGAGCCGATTTGATTCACGCCGGACGTAACGCTAATCTCCGCGCATGGACGAGAAGTTTGACTGCATCATCGTCGGAGGGGGGATCGCCGGCCTGAGCGCCGCCCTCACGCTCGCACGCGCGGGGCGAAGCTTCCTGCTGATCGAGCGCGGCGAGTTCGCGGGTGCCAAAA
>CAZMXY010000023.1:31908-34668 GCA_964570345.1 uncultured Rhodothermales bacterium
ATTCGAGCCGGCGAGGAGACGTTTTTCTCCGACGTCGTGATTCTGGCCGAAGGCGTTAACAACCTGCTCACCCGCGCGATCGGACTCCAGGACGGCTACGTGCCTGCCGATCACATGATGATCGGCATCAAGGAGGTCCTTCGGCTCGATCGACGCACGCTCGAGGACCGCTTTCAACTCGACGGACGATCGGGTTTGTCCAACGAGTTCGTCGGTTTCGCCAGCCAGGGTGTTGAGGGAGGCGGATTCCTTTATACGAACCGCGAATCCGTTTCCGTCGGTCTCGTGCTGGGTATCAAGGATCTGCGAGAAAAGCGACGCAAGCCGCACGATCTGCTGAACGACTTCAAGAAGCACCCGATGGTGGCCGACATGCTGCGCGGCAGCGAAGAGGTGGAATATTCGGCGCATGCCGTCTCGAGCGGCGACCTCCGCGTGATGCCGCGGGAGGTATTTGCCGACGGCGTCCTGGTGGCAGGCGAGGCTGCGAATCTACTCATCAACGCAGGCAAAGCCATTCAAGGAATGGATTTCGCGATGCGATCCGGAATTCTCGCCGCCGAAACCGTCGTTGCGTCGCACGAACACGGAGATTTCGGCGCGGCGAGCCTGAGCCGCTATCGACGGGCTCTGGACGACAGCTTCGTGATGAAAGACATGAAAAACTTTCAAGGGGCGGTCCGCCTCCTGCACGATCCGATGATGTACGAAACGCTTCCGAACCTCGCCTGCGAATTCGGGCGTAAGTTCTTTACCGTCACCAGCCGGCCCACGCCGAAGACGCAAGAAATGCTCCGAGAAACGATCAGAGATCAAGCTTCGTACTGGTCACTGCTCAGGTTCGGGATAAACGCCGCCCGCTCGCTCTGAGTCGTCGGCTCGCATCCGCCCGCAACTCCAACCCGGAATCGCGACGTACGAAATGAAGGAACTCAGTCTCTCGGAACGCCTTGGTCTGGTCGCTTACCGAAATCAGGGCCGAAGCGAGGCGGCACCGCACATTCTGGTCGACACGAGCGTCTGCAATTCGGTATGTCCGCACCATTGCACGACGTATGTCTGTCCGGCCGAATGCTACAAATACGACGACCAGGGCCAGGTCATATTCCAGTTCGAAGACTGCATCGAGTGCGGCACGTGCATGTATGCCTGCGATCAGGGTGCCGTCACGTGGAATTATCCCGATCCGGAGGACGGCCGAGGCGTGAATTGGCACTTCGGATGAAGTTCGAATCGGAACTGAATGCGGCGGGGGTCGTGCATCACAGGCGTCCGGTTCACGGTGCCGTCGAAGTTTAGAGTCGTCCTTGCCATCCAGGATCTACGTCCAATTATGCCCAACCATTTCTTCAATGCAGACGACCCGTTTCTCTTCGAATCGATGCTGTCCGAAGAAGACCGTCTCGTGATGGAATCCGCCAGGGAGTACGCTCAGACGCAGTTGGAACCTCGAGCGCTCGAAGGAAACCAGGAAGAAGTGTTCCACGAGGAGATTCCTCGTGAAATGGGTGCGCTCGGATTGCTCGGGGCCGCGCTTCCGGAGGAATACGGCGGCGCGGGCGTAAGCCATACCGCTTACGGTCTCATAGCGCGGGAACTCGAACGAGTCGATTCCGCCTACCGGTCGTTCGCTTCCGTGCAGTCCTCGCTGGTGATGCATCCGATCTACGTGTTCGGTACGGAGGATCAAAAGCAGCGTTTTCTTCCACGACTGGCCCAAGCTGAACTCATCGGGTGTTTCGGGTTGACGGAGCCGGATCACGGCTCCGACCCCGGATCGATGAAGTCGACCGCCCGCCGAGTCGACGGCGGCTGGGTCCTCCGGGGCTCGAAGATGTGGATCACCAACTCACCGATCGCCGATCTCTTCGTGGTATGGGCGAAGGCCCGCGAAGAGGAGTCGGAGGATGGAGTGATCCGCGGTTTTCTTCTGGAAAAGGGAATGGACGGGCTCTCGGCACCGAAGACGCACAACAAGATGTCTCTTCGCGCCTCCGTAACGGGCGAGATCGTGATGGAGGACGTGTTCGTGCCGGACGAAAACGTCTTCCCCGACGTGAAAGGACTGCGTGGGCCGTTCGAATGCCTCAATAGTGCACGTTTCGGCATCGTGTTCGGCGCGCTAGGGGCGGCGGAAGACTGCTACCGTCGGGCTCGTCGGTACGTGGCCGAGCGCGAACAGTTCGGCTATCCGCTAGCGTCGATGCAGCTCATTCAGACGAAGCTGGCACACATGATCACCGAGATCACGCAGATGCAGCTGCTCGCCTGGCGGCTCGGAAAACTGAAAGACGAAGGCAAGCTGGCACCGGCGATGGTGTCGCTCGGCAAGCGCAATAACTGCGGTAAGGCGCTCGAGATTGCGCGGATGGCACGCGACATGCTCGGCGGAAACGGAATCACCGGCGAATTTCGGGTGATCCATCACATGGTAAATCTCGAAAGCGTGAATACATACGAGGGTACGTACGACATCCACGGTCTCATCCTCGGTCGTGAACTGACCGGCATTCAATCGTTCGTACCTCGAGGAAACGACATACCCGGTGTGCGTGAAACGGGACCTCCAGAAAGTAGAGAGTTAGCCGAGGCGCGCTCCTGAGTCGTACTACGATGCGCCTCTCGGACGCCGAGCGGCCGGTGGTGCGTTCGTGCGTAACTCGCTCCTCGGTCATACGTAACGCGGATTTCGCCCACACGAGAATTAATTCAATCTAGATCGATGCCATGGAAGAAGCCCTGATCGTCCTCATCGTATTT
>CAZMXY010000024.1:0-32063 GCA_964570345.1 uncultured Rhodothermales bacterium
TGGAGGATGGACTGGGGAGCGGCGTTGGACTGGGCGAGCGAGGCGGTGCCGGTTTGCTGGAGGATCTGGAGTTTGACGATTTCGAGTTGTTCCTTGGCGAAGTCGGCGTCGGCGATGCGGCTGCGTGCGGCCTCGTAGTTGTTCATGGCGATGTGGAGGTTGTCTTGTTTGAAGGTGAGGCGTTTCTGGCTGTCGCCGATGAGGCTGAGGCGCAGGGCGAGGGCCTCGATGGCGTCGCCGACCTTGGCGAGGGTGGCGCCGGCGCTGGCGGTGCTGGAGACGTTGAGGTCGGAGGTGGTGACGGCGAGGCTGGCGGTGCCGAGCGAGGGGATGGCGACGTCGAAGACGTCGCCGTCCTCGGAGTTGACCTGGAAGGTGAGGGTCTGTTCGCCGGAGGCGCTGAAGAGGCTGTTGCCGTTGAAGGTGGTGTCCTCGATCATGTCGTCGATTTCGGCGGAGAGGGCGTCGAGTTCGTTCTTGATGGCGGTGCGTTCGGAGGGGCCCATGGTGGCGTTGGCGGCCTGGACGGATTTTTCTTTCATGGTCTGGAGGATTTCCATGATGGTGTTGAGGGTGCCCTCGGCGACGGTGAGCATGGACTTGGCGTCGCCGATGTTGGCGAGGGCCTGGGCCTGTCCGCGGACGCGGGCTTCGAGTTTCTTGGCGATGGTGTAGCCGGCCGAGTCGTCCTCGGCGCGGTTGATGCGCGAGCCGGTGGCCAGGCGGAGCTGGCGCTGTCCGAGGCGTGCGTTGGTGCCCTGCAGGTGACGCAGGGCGTCGAGGGCCTGCAGGTTCGAGTTAATGCGGGTCAGGTCTCCGTAGGACATCGGTTCGGTCGGGTTTGATGAACGGTTCCGGCGTGGACCTCTCGGTCCGCCGAAGGTATCGGAGCCCTAAGCAGCGACTTAAGTAAGCACTCAATTTTTTTCTTAATTAAGCACCCACCCCCTCGCTCTTCGCTCCTCTCTCGTCGCCAGTCTCTCCGCTCCACTCACTTCATTGCGTCTAGCGGCCTGGCGACGTGACGATTGCGCGCCGAATCGGCGCTCCCCGCCTGCTTAATCGTTTCACAAAACCTGACCATCGGAAGGGATACCACTTGCAGAAATGCTGTCAAATCAATAATTAGGGGGCGCTACTAAATATCAAGAGTTCGCAAAGAACGAAATTCACCCTCCGTCGCCCGTGAACTCGACCGCCGAAGCACCGAAGTATCGTCCCACCCACGGCGTCGGCAAGTGCGGCCGAGTAAACGTGGACGAACCGATCGGGCGAATCGAAAGGTACCGTGGAATGGCCTTGCCTCCGGGTCGGGCTTTCGCTAAACAGTAGTTCACGCGGCGCTTTCGCCCGCGTTGCCCGGTTTTCTCGGCCGCACGCCGTTTGCACGAACGGGCGTTCGGCAGGATGTCCACGTCAACGATTATTTGTTATTTGTGCAACAAACCAGGATCTGGAGGATCGCGTACATGAGACTGGGAACGCTACCACTGATCGCTTTTGCATTGCTCCTCTTCGCGTCGCCGGCGCTCGCTCAAACGGGCAAAATCTCGGGCTCGGTTACGGACGCCGCCACCGGGGAATCGCTGCCCGGAGTCAACGTGTCGCTTGAAGGGACGACTCAAGGAGCCGTCACCGATGCGGAAGGATTCTACGACATCATAAACGTCCGACCCGGCACGTATGGCGTTCGGGCCTCCTTCATAGGGTATACGCCGGTCCTCCAGGAAGAGGTGCGCGTCAGCACCGGCTTGACGAGCGAAGTAAATTTCCAGCTCAGGGAGGAAACGGTCGGTCTCGAGGAGCTCGTCGTTTCGGCGGAGCGGCCCATCGTGCAGCTTGACGTGTCGGCCAACGTCGCGAGCCTGACGCCTGAAGAGTTCGTGGACTTGCCGGTTGCCGGCGTCAGCGAAATACTCGATCTACAGGCGGGCATCGAGCCCGGCTTGCAAATTCGAGGAGGCGGTACGAGTCAGCTTGCTTTCGTGATGGATGGTCTCAACCTACGTTCCGGTCGAGACAACGATCCGTTCACAAATATCAGCTACACGGCTCTCGAGGAAGTCCAGGTTCAGACGGGTGGCTTCAACGCCGAGTACGGAAACGTCCGCGCCGGCGTTATTCAGGTCACCACCAAAGAACCGCCCCGGATCCGCTATTCCTTCGATGGACTCTTTCGCTTCACGCCCCCGCAGGACAAGGCTTTCAACGCGCTGAGCACCCTGCCGGCGAACTGCGATTACAGTGACGAGAGAAACATCGATCCAAACTGCAATACGTACTGGGTTCGCCCGCTGCTCGATCCCGTGGTTAACATGGGAGGGACCGATGCCTGGGATCAATACACCAGGCGCCAGTACAATGCATTCAGCGGACTGGAAGCCACCGCAGCCACGCTTCAGGATGCCGGCTTTGACGTAGCACCTCAGGACCTGATAGAATACTACCACTGGACACATCGGAAGGACAACGAAATTTCCACGCCGGACTATCAGGCCGACTTCACGCTGGGTGGTCCGCTGATCCCGGGCGTCAGCGAAAAGCTCGGTGGTCTACGCTTCCTGGCCTCGTATCGAGGGACGAAGGCGGCGTACATGATACCGCAGACGCGCGATGCCTACGACGCGAATACGTTCCAGGCAAAGTTGACGTCGAATATCCGTACGGGCATGAAGCTGACTTTGCACGGCATGCACGGGACGGAGAGGGGACACGTTCCGGATGCGGACAATAGCCGGGTCGTCGTCTATCGAGGCAACACCCCCAGCTACCCCTGGCAGAACCTGTATGATGCGGGTACACCGAGCGGATCATTCCCCGTTGAAATGCTCCACCCGTCGGCGGAACGCGGTGAGGCGCTCTATTCCGACGCGCAGACGTCACTTGGTGACGTCGATCACACGATGTTCGGTCTCACCTTCACGCACACGCTCAACGCGCGGACCTTCTATGAGGTCAACCTTCATAACATCGGTACGTCGTATCGTGCCCATTACTCGGCACTGAGGGACGGTGCATATGTGTGTGCCTCCTCCGGCGTGGCTGAGGACGGATCCACCTGTTCGCCCGGTTCCATCGTCGCACGACCCTTTGCAACGGGTGGTGTAAATCAGGAGTCCGGCACGCCGACCGGCTTCGGCACGCCGCCGCTCTGCTTCGGGGGGTCATCGGACATCAACAATGACGGCGAGACGCGTCAGTACTGCGTCGGCGAAGCGCCGCTCGGATACTCGGGACTCGGTGGTAATCTGATCGGCACGAGCGAGTCGACCGGCGGTCACTGGAACAAGACACGTGACACGAGCGACGTGAACATCTTCACGGGTCGCTTTGACCTCACGAGCCAGCTGAACCGGTTCATGCAGGTGAAGACGGGCGCCGAGCTCATCCTGACCAACTACGATATCTTCTCGCAACGGCTTAGTCAGGAGCTCGGCTTCTTCTACGGGCAATTTCAGTGGAACCGCTCGCCGATTCAGGGTGCGGCCTATGCCCAGAGCAAGCTCGAATTCCAGGGCATGATCGCGAACGTCGGCCTTCGCCTCGACTATTTCAATCCGAACTCGGATTGGTGGGTATTCGACCCGTACGATCCTGCGCTACGAGGCCAGGAGCCGGTTTTGGACGAACAGCTCCCGAAGGAATCGCCCGAGTCGAAACTCTACCTGAGTCCGCGAATCGGCGTGTCGTTCCCGATCACCGAGAACAGCAAACTGTACTTCAACTACGGCCACTTCCGGCAGATGCTGGATGCGTTCTCGATCTTCGGACTCCAGACCACGCCGCAGGGTGGCGTCGACGTAATCGGAAATCCCGAGCACCCGATGCCGCAGACCGTGGCGTACGAACTCGGCTTCGACCAGAACCTGTTCGACCTCTTCCTGCTGCGTGTCTCTGGATTCTACCGGGATATTCGCGAGCAGCCACGCACCGTGACGTTCCACAGCCTGGGAGACGTGGTGAATTACCAGACCCGTCGTCCGTGGAATTACGAGGACATTCGTGGGGCCGAATTCACGCTGTCGAAGAACCGGGGCGCCTGGGTGCGCGGCTTCATCAACTATACGTACCTGCAGACGAAGAGCGGTAACTTCGGATTTGCACAGTTCTTCGAGAACTCGTTCGATCAGCTTATTTATCTGCGGTCGTCCACCGATTACCGCCTGAACGCGCCGATCGCGCAGCCTTTCGCACGGATGAATCTGCTCTTTCTCACGCCTTCGGACTTCGGACCGGACGTGGCAGGTATGCGTCCGCTATCCGACTGGCGTGTGAGCCTCCTCGGTGAGTGGCGTTCGGGAGAGAAGTGGACGTGGCACGGTGGACAGGCGAACTTCCCGGAGCTGCAGAACAACGTCGAATGGAGAGACTTCCTGACCTACGATCTGCGGTTCACGAAGCACCTGAATACCACGTTTGCTAATCTGCAGCTGTTCCTTGACATCGACAACGTGTTCAACCGGAGGCATCTCTACAGCGCAGCCGCCTTCGCCGATGCGAACAATGACTTCAACCACTACATGTGGTCGCTTCACATGGATGAAGACATGTTCGACGGCATAAACTCCGTTCAGTGCACCACCGGAGGGAGCATTGACGACTGCAGCTTCCGCGACAAGGATGGGCTGCCCTACGTCTGGGTTCCGGGCAACGACAAGCCGGGTGTGTTCCGCGACTACGATGTCGAATTCCAGCCTATCGAGGCCGTTTCGTCACTTCCTGAATCGGGCAATGATATTGCCTGGTACTGGGCGAAGGACACCGGTACGTATTCACGCTGGAACGGCAGTTCCTGGGTACCGGTCCCCGATAACGAGGTGCGGAGCGTGCTCGACGACAAGGCGTACATCGATATGCCGAATTACCGGTTCCACACCTTCCTGAATCCGCGGCGGTTTACGCTCGGGCTTCGGCTGACATTCTAAAGATCCTGTGCGTACGCGGGGGCCGCGCGCGCCCGCGTACGCTGTTAACCGGCAGCACACGTCGGTACCTCATCCAAAGGCAAGAATTAACAGGCATCCGTAATGAAACTGTCCGTTACAATTGTTGCAGCCCTGGGCGTGCTCCTGCTCGTGAGTGTGGAGGAGGCACAGGCACAGTTCCGAGGGTTCTGGCTGGATATCGGCGAGTATCACAATGTGTACTCCGAAGGGGGAGCACGACAGGAAGCCGCCCCGGGTATCCCTCCCGGCATGAACTATCCTGCCATTCTGCGCGACTCGGATCACGGCTGGGCCAAGGCCTTCTGGATCGGCGTCAAAGACTGGACCGACGAGCGCGGGCAGACCTTCCCGTATTATGTATCCCGCATCGGACCGCGCGAGCCCGGCATCGAATTCACGTCACCAGTAGACACTCGCATCATTTCTCGAACCGAAGACTCGGAAGTACTCGTCGACGGGGCGTTGGCTTTCGACAAATTAGCCCTCGTCGATGAGGTCGATGCGGGCATCCCTGCAGATCGAATGATTGTCAACCGGTTCAATCTCGACGTCGGCGTCTCCGTGACGCGGACGATATTCGCCTATGTCAATCAATTTCACGATGAGTACCACGTCATCGACTATGAGTATTGCAACACCGGGAATATCGACGCGGATGACGACATAGAGCTGCCCAATCAGACGCTGAGAGAAACGTTCTTCTATCACATGCACCGCTGGCGCACCAGTGGTCAGGCCGCCTGGACAGGTAGTAACGGCCAGGCCTGGGGCAAATTCAATATGATCGATGTGGTCGGTGACGGGCACTTGGAGTACCCGGTCGACTTCACGGCGTTCTACGTTTGGCACGGATATGATCCGAGCGTAACACAGTTCAACAACCTGGGTTCTCCTCTGTGGCCGGGCGTGAATACCACGTGGCATGCAGCTATCGACACCGTTGGACGTCTGTCCGGCGGCACGTGGGTGGGACGTATGCAACTCCATATCGATAGCTCGGTGGACGACGACACCTACATTAAATGTACGCCGGAGACCTTCGACACGTGCCAGCCTCACACGATCGGCTGGGTCGACCAGGACTCGCCGACAGCAGGTGTGAGCGAAAGCCACCAACATTATTACGAGGTAGGAATACTCTCCAGTGAACGTCCTTCTCGTATGTTCCCGCACTATGCCGAGCGAGTGGAACCATCCGGAGAGTTCTGGAATCCAACGACGGATGGGAGCGCCGGTCACGGCAGCGTGGCACAGGGAGGCTATGCTCCGACAGAGGGTATAGGACCGTACACGATGGCGCTAGGCGACTGCATAAACCACACGATCGTCGAAGGCGTGGCGGGCTTGAGCTACGATGCCGGCGTCCAGATTGGACGGGCATACAGGCTCTCCAGAGGTAACGACGATCTGCTGATCTCTTACGATGCCGACGGCGACGGCCAGATCAAGGACGAGCCGTTCGACTACAGCACGATCGGGCTACCGGTCTATCAGGGTAACGGATGTACGGCGTGTCTGGAGCGTGGGAGCGAGCGGATGACCAAGAATCACTGGGTCTTTACTGCTCGTGATTCGCTCTTTCAGATGTTCTTCCGTGGAAGGGACCTCTTTGAGGCGAGCAACGGCCTGACGCAATACCCCGTACGCGAAGCGCCGTATGCGCCGATTACGTTCAACATTGAAGGCAAACCGGACGCCATAGAGCTGTCATGGCAGCCGCATCCGGCAGGTGGTCCCCCAATCACACACTGGGAAGTCCACCGCACGTCTAGCTTCACGGATAACTTTCTAGATCCGGACGGCAACGGCCGCTTCGAACTGGTCTCGAGGCCGTGGGGCCACGAGATGGTAACTGGTTACCTGAAGATCGCCGAACTGCCGCCGGGAACGACGACGTTCGAAGATCGAACGGCAAACCGCGGAGTGGACTATTTCTACTACGTTATTGGTGTCGGCGAAGAGCAGCCGAATGATCCGTTCGCGATCAGCGGGACACCGGGGGGTGTACCTCTGCACAGTAGTCGCTATCTCACTCAGTCGTACTTACCGGCCTCACTGAAGCGGCCTCCCTACGGTGCTACCGGCACGGTCGAGGACGCGCGCGTGGTACCTAACCCCGTTAACCTGGGGTCGAGAAGCGGTGTTCGGTTCTCGCAGGAAGACCGCGTGGCTTTCTTCAACATACCGCCGCAGTGCACGATCAAGATCTTCACCGAGATCGGAGAGCTCGTGCACACGATCGAACATACGGATGAGAGCGGTGACGAGGTTTGGAATCTCACGACCGAGTCGCGTCAGCTGCTCGTTAGCGGTATCTACATCGCGGTGATCGAGGACCAGTCGAACGGAGATACTGCCGTCCTGAAATTCACCGTTCTACGTTAATAGAAGGAAGGGCTCCGTCCTGCCTGAAGGACGGAGCCCGCCTTTTTAGACAAGCTGTATACAGAAAGCTAGATGATCCGCCGAATGACCATACACCAGGCATCCGCGCGGATGGGCTCATCCACAAAGATTCCAAACGGCACTATGAAACGTTGTTTCTACGCTCATACGCTGACCTTCCTGCTCGCTCTTGCAGTGACTACGTCAGCCCTCGGCCAGGAGATAGCCACGCCCGACACAGACGTGCCGACGAGGAAGAGGGCGCAAACGGGAATGAAGTTCCTTTCGACCTCGGTCGACGCGCGCGCGACGGCTATAGGAGGTGCGATGACCGCGCAACTGGGAGGAACGTCCGTCTCTCAGTTCTATAACCCGGCGAGCATGGCGGGAATGGAAGGGACGGTCCACGCGGCCTTCAGTGACCTGCAGTTCATCACGGACATCCACTACATCAGTGCCAGCGGCGCGTTTCGCCCATCGGGAGGCAATTACGGCGTGATCGGTGTCTCGGTGATGAGCGTTGACTACGGTGATTTCATTGGCACCATTCGCGCCAATAATGAGCAGGGCTTTGTGGAGACCGGCATGTATAGCCCGACGGCGCTTGCTGCCGGGGTCAGCTACGCGCGGGCGTTTACCGATCGCTTCTCGGCCGGCGCCCACGTCAAGTACGCCTATCAGAATATCGGCGACGGCTTTGTCACGTCTCAGGACTTTGACAGCCAGACGGGTACTTCATTCGACCCGAGTCTGGTGGAGTCTTCCTCGGACTACTCCAAGGCCACGGTTGCTGTCGATTTTGGTGTGGTGTACCACACAGGTTTCCGCAGTCTCGTGATCGGAATGAGCGCCCGAAACTTCTCGAGAGAGCTCGTTTACGTTCGCGAACGGTTCGAGCTGCCGTTGACCTTCCAGATCGGAACGTCGTTCAACCTCATCGACCTCACGAGCCTCAATCCCGACATGCACTCGATGACTCTTCACGTGGATGCGCAGCGGCCGCGTGACTTTGAAGAGCACGTCAAGTTCGGCCTGGAGTATACCTTCATGAACATCATCTCGCTCCGCGGCGGCTTCGAGCAGACCGTGAGCGAGGAAGAAGGCATCAGCCTCGGAGCCGGCCTGCACCACGAATTCGGCGGGATCCGAATCGGTGCGGACTACGCCTACAGCGATTGGGGTCTGTTCGGTGACGTCCAGCGGATCGGCGTTCAGGTGGGTCTCTAGACGTAAGTCAGGACAGAATGTTGAAGGGGCATGCGAGGCGCAAAGCTTCAGCATGCCCCTTCTTTTTTGCAAGGAGCCGCGGACGCTCTCGATCGGATCATTGTTTGCAGGATCGATCAGAGCCGATGCTGCAGCAAGTCGGACGAGAAGAGTTGGGAAGTCAGAGCCGTTGAGCCGCCTCCGAAGGCCACGATATCGTTAGGTTGGCCGTTTCGGGGGCCACTGACTCCACGCTTCGACGCCCGTCGGGCCAGGTAACTTCGATTGACATTACTTCGTCGGCGGATCCGTGGCCCAACACGACGTACGTTGAGGCGTTCTGGCTCCGGTACCCGGAACCTGCCGATACGAGACGCCCGGGCCCGTATGTGCCGTCTGAATAGGCTAGTCGAAGAATTGCGCCGATGCCGCGTAGATTGCCGTCCGGACCGGCCAAACGGATGCGGATCCCGGCTCGCGAGCCGGTATTTCGATAGAGCTTGGTCGCTGCGCCGTTCTGCGAAACCAGAAGATCGACGCGCCCGTCGGCATTGAAGTCGCCCGCGGCCGCGCCTCGCTGCTCTCCGTAGATCGTGATGCCGAGGTCATGTCCCGACATCGGCTCGAAGCTCCCCTTGCCGTCGCCGCGCAGCATGAGTCCGCGACCGGCGTCCTGTCGCGGAATATCCATCGGAAAAGCGAAGAAATTCTGACTCAAGTACACGTCCTCATGGCCGTCCGCGTCAAAATCGGCAACCACGGAGGCAAACGCCGGAGCGAACTGGGCTTCGAGCGGCAGGGGTGTTGCTTCGAAAGCGGCGCTCCCGGTCGAGGTATTCAAAAAAAGCATGTTCGCCAGCGTGTTGATTTCCAGATAAGGAGCACGATCGATCTTTGGACCGACGATCTGACGGAGGGTTGAAGTGGCGAACTGACGAAAGGATCGCATTCGTTGACTTACGTACGGCATGGCCTCCGAGAGGGATGTGAGACCATCCAGCGGCACATAGCCGACCAGAGCCGGCTCATAGACAGATTCAATGAGGTCCAGGACGCCATCGGCATTGAAGTCGCCGTAGTACAGCCTAACGGGATGTTCGGCAGCGTGGAGTCGTGCATGCACGCCGTTCCAACCTTCATTGGTCGCGACAATGTCCAGTCGTCCGTCACCGTCGAAATCACCGAGTGACACACCGTTCCAGCGGCCAGCGTAAGCACCTAGCCCTGAAGTCTCCGTTCGATCCGCGAAACGGCCGCCACCCAGGTTCTGAAAGTGACGAATGGGTCCCCAGTCGGTCGCGAGAACGAGGTCTGTCTTTCCGTCTCCGTCGAGATCTCCGAAGGCCGCGCCGGAAACCATGCCGATGTCTTCGAAAGGCTCGCTGAGATCGGTATCAAGCTGAAAGCGGCCGTCCCGGTTGAGGTAAATCGCGGAGGACGCTGCCTGCGGGTATCGACCGGGGAGGAGGCGGCCGCCGGCGAATAGATCGAGATCCCCGTCTCCGTCAATGTCGGCGAGAGCGAGCGGCCCGACGGAGCTCTCGCCGAAAGGGAGCCGTTGAACCGGCTGCGTGCGCCCATTCCGCGAGACTTCAACGACCTCGATCCAGGATGAGTCGGAAACGGATTGCTCATAATTGGAAATCCCGAGGAAGACGAGGGCTCCACCGCCGGCAAGTTCGAGTGCCGCGACACCCGTGACGTCATCCGGCACCTCGTCGGAAACATGCAGGCCGGAGAAGCTGCTGTTTCCGTCGTTCAGGTACGCCGTAACTCGTCCACCCCGTCCGGAGGCGATCAATAGATCGTCGTTTCCGTCACCGTCAAGATCGGCCCAGGCGACACCCGGACCCTGCCGGCTCATCCGAGTCCTCAGTAGCGGCTGCCTCGAGAAGTCATCGTACGGTGCGTCCTCGTGCCCGTGACTGAGGTGATCGCTCACGTCGTCGAACCACGTGCTTTTCGTTCCTGGCGTGACCGAATCCGGGACCTCGTTGTTGCTGGATGAGCGTGAAGTGTCTGCGGATGTCGAAAACGGTAGCAGGCTCTCTTCGGTTCGTGGCTCGTCTATTTCGAGGATTCGATTTGCCGGGACGTTCGCGATCCGCGTCGTTTTCCCGCTTCGCCAATCGACTTCGATTGTCACAGGCCCGCCGTCCTTCGCCACGGCGAATGTATAGAGCGGATCGCTTCCCGACAGATATTGTCCTCCACTAATAACCTCTTTTTCCTGTGCCGGCAATCCGCCGCTTACTCTAATCTTCGAGCCAATAGCCTGCGTGTTTGGTGCTTCACCGCGGAGGCGTACCGCGATACGAGGACCATCCGCCATATTTCGAAACAGTCCGGCCGTATCGTTGAGTCTGTTTACCACTACGTCGAGGTCGCCGTCGTTATCGAAATCGCCGAATGCCAATCCGGTCGAGACGTCCTCTCTGACGCCTAGTCCCCATCCGTTCGGGACGCGTTCAAAACTGAGATCTCCGCGATTGCGAAAGGCAACATTCGCGAGAGGAAGAGGAGGATACTCGAGGATCTTTCGACGCATGACTTCGGCGTCACGCGTCGTGCCCTGACTCATGATATCCGCCATCTGCGCTTCTCTGTCGAGCACGTCATAGAGATGGCCGGTAGCGAGGAGGAGATCCTCGTAGCCGTCGAGATCGACATCCATGAAGAGTCCGGACCACGTCCAGTCTGAAGCCGCCACGCCGCTGAGGCGGCCGATCTCGGCATACGTCTCGTCGCCTCGATTCAGGTGAAGCATATTCTGGACGGCTTGAGGGCGATTCTCGATTTCTCCGATTTCCGTCATCATCGGAATCGTCAGGCCGACCTGTGTGTGACGAAGAACGTGGTCATTGCTCAGCATGTCCGTCAGGAAGAAGTCGAGGTGGCCGTCGCGGTCGACGTCGGAGAAGTCGACGGACATCGTGGAGAAGCTCGTCTTTCGCAGCGCGAGGGTAGGGATTTCCCGGAAATTGCCTCGTCCGTCGTTCAGCCAGAAGTAGTCGGGGCTGTGGAAGTCATTGCAGACGTAGAGATCCGGCGTGCCGTCGCCGTTCACATCCTGAAAGCGGACGGTGAGCGTCCAGTCTTCGGGTGTCTCGTCGAGTGGGTTTCCATCATCTGTGAGAAACGCACCGCCGGTTAAGGGCACGTGAGAGAAGCGGCCTTCGCCGTCGTTCAGATACAACAGATTCGGTTCAGCTCGTTCCACGCGCATCAGTCCCCCGGCGTGCAGTTCGAGCTCATAGTGATCTTCGAATTCAGGGGCGATACGGAAGGATTCGCCGTCCTGCTGGACCGTACGCTCGAAGCTGCGCTCCCAGGGTGGATAGATGTCGTTTACGGCCCGTGCCTTGTAGTTCGCGACGTACAGATCGAGATCGCCGTCACCGTCCACGTCGGCCAGAGCCATCGATGTTGAGCCCATCTGTGACGCCAGACCGGCACGTTCGGTGATGTCGGTGAATCGCCCTGTGCCGTCATTCAGAAACGCGGCATTGGGGCCCCCCATGGCCGTGACCAGCAGGTCGAGGTCACCGTCGCCGTCAATGTCGGCGAAGACGGCACCGGTAGAATAGCGATCCGGTGCGGCCACGCCGGCCCATTCGGTAATTTCCTCAAATTGCCATCCACCGCGGTTGCGGTAGAGCACGTTGGGGCCGTCGAGCCGCGCAAAATAAAGGTCGGTCCATCCGTCGCCGTCTATGTCGCCGACCGCAACGCCGGATCCGTTCATGTAGTGGCGATTTTGGACCAGGCTGGCCTCGTCGAGCGTGTTGGAGAAATCTACTCCGGTCTGACGAGTGCTGATCTCTTCAAATCCGGCAACCGCTCCATCGAAGTCCGGAAGCACGGCCCACCTGTATCCGTCCTCTTCGTGCCAGACCAGCTGAGGATCTGAAGCGCAACCCCAAACGACAACCAGTGCGCTGCCGCTGAGTAGTAAAAGGAGGAGTGAAAACCGTGTCATAAAATGAGAAACGAATGGGCCCGCAGTCGGTAGGAAGCAGAGTCCCCTTAGATCCAACGCCAATCAGGCTGGATCGAGATTTCGTTGCGAAAGCGTTACTGTGGACGGGGGAGGTCGTTCGAAACCAAACTCCCGGTCCGAGGGCACGTTTCTTATCTCGCTGCGCGTCGTTTCAGAGAGCTTCCTAAGTGATTTCGAGACCTTCCTTGAAAGAAGTATGATTACAGTAACCCGGGCGATCCTTCCGGCCGCGATATTGGCGATGCTGTGGACCCCATCGGGCCTGGCACAGAGCCTCGAAGACGGTGATTGGAGGGTAATGATGGTTACGCCCGGCGGCGAAATTGCGACCGCCGTATACGGTGTCGAGCGCATCGGAGGTTCGACGCAGGCCACCATGAGGTGGAACGGCGGTGAAATACCCGTCATGGATTTGGAGTTGGATGGGGACCTGATGACCTTCGCGTGGGATCCGGGCTTCTACATGCAGTGCCGCCTGGAACGCGGTGCCAAGAACCAGTTCAAGGGTGCGTGTCGAGACAGCCGCGAAAACGTAGGTCCGGCCGTGTTTTCGCCGCCCGGAACGGAGGTCAGCGCCGACGATATCGATTTTCACAAAGCCTTCGAACTGTGGAACGTGCCCATGGAGGAATACATTCGTGAGCGCTACCCTCACCCGAGCGATTCGAAGGCGCGAGACCTTTCAGAACCGGAGGAATTGCCGTCTCGCCTCATAGACGTCGGAGGCCGGCGATTAAACGTCGTCGAGGTGGGATCGGGCGACGTCACGGTTGTGCTGGAATCCGGCATCGGCGACAATCACAGGGTCTGGCGCCAGGTTCAGGAGAATTTGTCCGGATATGCGCGCGTCGTGTCCTATGATCGTGCCGGCCTGGGTCTGTCGGATGTATCGGAGGATGAGCGTAGCCCCGCGGATCTCGCACGAGACCTTCAGGATTTGCTGGAAGCCGGCGGCTACGCGCCGCCTTTGGTGATGGTCGGCCACCACGCGGGAGCTTTCGTTGTACTTGCGTACGAGATGGTGAACAAAGGCGATGTGGCCGGGATCGTTCTCCTCGATCCGGCGCATGTGGAGGAGGACGACCGCCTGCGAGCCGTCGATGCTCCTTCATGGGAGCAGTATGTGGACCGGAAACGCACGTTTTTTTCGGCGGTGTCGCCGGCGGCGGCCAGCGAGTTCGAGGCCTATGTCGATGCACTCGAGGAACCCGCGATCATAGAGGGAGACTGGCCGAGTGATATACCGGTGGTGGTACTATCCGGTCAGAATCGTATTGAAACTCCCCGCTGGGTCGGGGAAACGGTCGAAGGACTGAGGGTCAAAGAAGAGCTGCACCATCTTCTTGCGAAGGAGCTTGGCGGCAAGCTGGTTCCCTCCACGCGAAGCGGCGGCTACATCCACATGGAAGACCCCGACCTCGTCATTGAAGCCGTTAAAGAGATTCTCGATGCCCTCGAAGAATGATCCCGAATATACTAGAGTGGACGGTGCCGCCCGGCAGTGCGTGGGCCTTTTGGCCGCGGCAATCGCATGCGTGGGGTCGCAGTGCAGCGATGCGGTTGAGGATGCCGGTGCGGCTACGGAGAGCCGCGCCGTGGAATTCACGGAAGTAACCGCGTCTGCAGGTCTCGGAGACTTTCGTCACGTCACAGGGTCTGTAGGGAAGTGGTGGATGCCCGAGACGGTCGGCGGCGGTGGTGCGTTTCTCGATTACGACGGTGACGGCTGGCTCGACGTCCTGTTGGTTCGTGGTTCCGGCTGGGAGGAGGAAGGCGCGGCGCCTATGAATGCTCTCGCACTCTATCGAAATCTTGGAGACGGCACGTTCGTTGATCGTACCACCGAAGCCGGTCTCGAGGGCGTCCGCTCTTATGCGTTCGGCGTGACGGTCGCGGACGTCGACAACGACGAAGATGACGACTTCTACGTGACAGCGCTTCGCAAGAATCTGCTCTTCCGGAATGAGGGCGGAACGTTTGTCGAAGTGGGAGCCGAAGCGGGCGTGGCCGGTCCGGCGGAATGGAGCACGGCCGCTGTCTTCTTCGACGCGGATCGAGACGGCCTCCTCGATCTCTACGTCGGCAATTATGTCGCGTGGTCGCCGGAGACCGACATAAGCTGTTCTCTCGCGACAGGGGTTCGGAGTTACTGCACGCCCGATGCGTACGAGGGCCTTGCGGGCCGATTCTATCGGAACGAAGGCGACGGCACCTTTACGGATCGCACGGCCGAGGCAGGCTTCGGCGGATCGGTGCCTGGAAAGACGCTCGCGGCGGCGCCGCTCGACTTCAATGACGACGGTTATCCCGATCTCATCGTGGTTAACGATACGGAGCGCGATCTTCTCTATCGCAACAACGGCGACGGTACGTTCTCGGAGGTCGGCGTCGTAAGTGGAATTGCGTTCGACCGGTACGGAAAAGCGAGAGCGGGGATGGGCGTCGACATCGGAGTGGTCGATTCGACCGGCCGGCCAACGGTCTTCGTGGCCAATTTCGCTCGAGAAATGGTCGGAGTCTATCGCTACGGCGGCAACGACCGTTTCGTCGATCGTGCCCTCGGAGCGAGAATTGGCCAGGCTAGCGTGAACTATCTCTCGTTTGGACTATTCGTCTTCGATGCCGATCTCGACGGGCACCTCGACCTCCTCACGGCGAACGGACACATCAGCCCTGAGATCGAGCAGGTGGAAGATGCGATCACGTACCGGCAGCCGGTACGCCTCTATAGAAATCTGGGCGACGGAACGTTTGAAGCGGTGGAAGGTGCTTTCAAGGACAAATCCGGTGTTGCCGAAATCGTCGGACGAGGCGCCGCGTTTGCCGATTACGACCGCGACGGCGATCTCGATGTGCTAGTTGTCGAAAACGGGGGGCCTGCGCACCTCTGGCGAAACGACGTTAGCGGCCGGAATTATCTTCGTGTGCGACTTGAGGGCCGTTCGAGTAATCGGGACGGTATCGGAGCGCGGATCGAGGCCGTGACCGGTCCGCACCGCATGGTTCGCTACGTTAAGACAGGAACGAGTTATCTCTCGTCCTCCGAACGCGTCGTAACGTTCGGTCTCGGGGATCTGCCAGGCATTGACACACTGATCGTCCGCTGGCCGAGCGGTACTGTCGACATGTCCACGAGCGTCGCCGCCAACCAGGAGCTCGTCGTGACGGAGGGAGGTCATCTCTCCGCACGGGAATTAACCGGTCCGCAGGCATCAACCGGCCTACGCACGCGAATCAACCGGTCTACACGAATCAACCCATAAGACGGCGGGGAAGCCCTCGCAGGCTAAGCTCGGATAAAACGGAATTGCGACAACACCTTCATTATCGCAATGAACCGACGCAATCCTCAAATCGGGAGAAACGCCCCGGCTGCAGTGCGCTTCTGTAGTCTCGTCGCTCTCGTTCTCCTCGCTGCGGCTGGATGCAGATCTGAAGAGCGACCTCGCAGGCTGGACCCGCAGGGTGCCGCGTTGCTCGGACAGGCCCAACAGGCATTTCGCCAGGGTGCCTACACGCGGTCGCTCACACTGGTCGATAGTGCGGCCCAGTACATGCCCGATTTGCCGGACGTGTGGTTTCTCCGTGGTCGGGTGCTGGGGGACATGTACCGATTCGACGAGTCGGACGCTGCATACGAGAAGGCTCTGGACCTCGATCCAACTTACAGGAGCGCACATTATCACTTGGGACACAATGCGTTCCTGCAGAGTTCGAATGCAGCGATGGACGGATTCCGGAAGGCCCTCCGTCACTACAAGACCGAGGAGGGGGCCCTCCGGAAAACCATTGGGGACGGCCGGAACATCAGCAAGGAAGATCGAGACGCCTTGGCTACGGTCCTGCTCCAGATCGGCACGACGTACCGCAGCCTTAACCGACCAGACAGCGCCATGTTGGCCTGTCGAAAGGCGCTGGAACTCGATACCACGCTCGCGAAGGGCTATGCCTGGCTGGCGGGCGTTCACCATTCCGAGGGGCGGGCCGAGGAAGCGCTGGCGAACGCACGCCGCGCTTCCGAGATCGATCCGGCAAATGCCGAGTACACGCTCCTGATCGGTGTATTGCTCAATGGGCTCGAACGATACGAGGAGGCACTGCCGTACCTCTCCGAGGCCGCTCACAAGACTCCCTGGAACAGAACAGCTATCTATTCGCTTGGTACGGCTCTTACTGCGAACGGACGCGAGGACGAAGGGAGCACGTATCTGGCGCGGGCCGATTCGTTGGAGATTCTTCGCGCACGCATCGAGCGAGCGCATATGGGGATCTTTCACGAGCCCGATAATCCGATCCGGTGGGAGAATTACGCGTTCCTTCTCCATCAGGCTGGACAACACGCGGAGGCCGTGCGTGCCCTCGGAGTGATGCGAAATCTGATGCAAGCCGGTGCGACGCTGCCGGACGATTCCACCCTCCACGTGCAGAAATGAAGTGTATGTGTTCGTTCACATGTCGACTTGGGCTCCTTAGGCCGGAGACCGCTGTACTCTTCGTCATCGTCTTCATCGCGTCCTGTACGGCCGAATCGAAAACAATTCCTGACGAAGACCGCGCCACCTCGCCGGTCCACTTCACCGACGTGACAGAGGCGGCCGGTCTCGGTGCCTTCCGGCACGAGAACGGCGCAGTGGGGCGGAAGTGGTACCCCGAGATGATGGGATCGGGCGGCGGCTTCCTGGACTACGACGGCGACGGATGGCTGGACGTCGTGCTGCTCGGCGGTGGCTCCTGGGACGCCGATCCCGCGAATCCGCCCCGCAGCGTCTGGCTCTTCCGAAATGAGAGGGATGGAACGTTCACTGATCAGACCGATGCCGCCGGACTGTCGGAGGTGAGGGCGTACACGCTAGGTTTCGCTGCAGCCGATTACGACAACGACGGTGATGAAGACTTTATCGTCACGAATCTGCATGAGGACATGCTCTTTCGAAACGACGACGGCGTCTTCACGGAGGTCTCCTCGGAGGCCGGCATCGGTCAGCATCGTGAGTGGGGGAGTTCACCCATCTTCTTCGACGCGGATCGGGACGGCTATCTCGATCTGTTTGTGGGCAATTATGTCGATTGGTCGGAAAAAACCGACAAATGGTGTCCCGCCGGCAGTCCGGTAAAGTTATACTGCATCCCTTCGGACTACGACGGTATTGCGAGCCGATTCTATCGAAACAACGGCGACGGAACGTTTACGGATCGGACTGAAGAGGCCGGCTTTATTACGGGCCCGCGCTCCGTACGGGAGAAGGCCCTCGGCGTAGTCGAGCTGGATTTCAACAATGACGGCTGGCCGGATCTTTACGTCGCGACGGATGGCGAGGGAAATCTACTCTACGAGAACCGCGGGGACGGCACCTTCATAGAGCGGGGCGTCCTCAGCGGTGTGGCCTTCAGCGAACATGGCGAAGCTCGTGCCGGGATGGGCGTCGATGCCGGAGTCGTCGACAACACCGGCCGCGTTTCGCTATTCGTCGGCAACTTCTCCGAAGAACCTATCAGTGTCTATCGGAATCTAGGTGACGGTCTGTTTCTCGATCGGACGGCGATTTCCCGGCTGTCGCAACCAAGCTTTCTTACCCTCACCTTCGGGCTGTTTCTGTTTGATGTGGATCTGGACGGAGACCTCGACCTGTTTGCTGCGAACGGTCACGTGTATCCGGATCGGCTCGGTAGCCAGGATAAGATCACGTTTGAGCAGCCTGCGCAGCTCTACCTGAACGAAGGGGATGGTACGTTCGTCGAGTTTCGGCGGGAGGAGAGCGTGTTATCCACGCGCATGGTCGCTCGCGGCGCCGCCTACGCTGACTACGATCGTGACGGCGATCTCGATCTTCTCCTCACGACGAATGACGGTCCTGCGTACCTCTGGAGAAATGACGGTGGCGTAGGTCACTTCCTAAGGGTAAGTCTCGAGGGCCGTGAAAGCAACCGGGATGCGCTCGGAGCACGAGTTGTCGTTGTCGGCGAAGGGCGTCGGATGGAACGGCGCATCACAACGGGGAGAAGCTACCTGTCACAGTCCGAAAAAACAGCCGTGTTCGGTCTGGGAGACGCCACGGCTGTGGACAGTCTCGTCGTCTACTGGCCTAGCGGCCACGTGCACCGCTTCGGTGAACTAGCAGCCAACATAGAAGTCAAGATCACGGAGGACGAAAGTGCACCGACCGTCGTCCCGATGGAAGGCTTGAGAGGACAACCAGTCGCGAAAAAGTGAAGCGGCGAGGAGCGGATTTCGGTGTGAGGGGCGATGTGCGGCGAGGTGAGATTCGCATCCAGATGGATCCTGCACGCAGATAAGACGACCTCGCGGATACGATGTGTATGCAGATAAAGGCAGGAACGTTCGACGTGCGAAGATGGTGGCCGTGGACTTTCGTATTCCTCGCCCTCGTCGTGTATATCGTCGGATGTTCGGATTCCAAATCTGCGCAACCCGGCGGCGCTGAAGCGTCATCTGAGCCGGCATGGTCGCTCACAGACGTTACCGATGCGGCCGGTCTGAGTGACTTCCGCCATGACAATGGCGGATTCGGAAAAGCGTTGGCTCCGGAGATAGTCGGTGGAGGAGGAGGATTCATTGACTACGATGGCGACGGTTGGCTCGACATCTTGCTCGTAGGCGGAGGGAAATTCCGGGGCCGTGAGACGGAGCCGGTGGAGGCTCTTCGACTCTATCGGAATAATGGCGACGGTACGTTCACCGATCGCACGGAAGAGGCGGGACTTGCCGGCATCAGAGCGTACGGATTCGGAATCACGGTGGCCGACTACGACAACGACGGCGACCAGGATTTTTTCCTGTCGACGCTGTACGAAGATATGCTCTTTCGCAACACGGGCGGCGCGTTCGTCGAAGTCGGTAAGGAAGCAGGCGTTGCCGACCGGTCGGAATGGAGCTCCTCGGCCCTCTTCTTCGATGCCGATCGTGACGGGCATCTGGATCTGTACGTTGGAAGCTATGTAGACTGGTCGCCGGAGAAAGACATCTACTGCGAATTCGGCGGTGAGAAGGTATACTGCACGCCTCAGGAATACGACGGGATCGATAGTCGATTCTATTACAACAACGGCGATGGGACCTTCACCGATCGCACGGAAGAGGCGGGCTTCGGGTCCATTCCGGGGAAAGTATTCGGCGTTGTAGAATTGGATTTCAACGAGGATGGCTGGCCCGATCTGTATATAGCCGAGGACACCGAACGCGACCTGCTTTACGAAAACAACCGTGACGGAACGTTTACGGAGCGCGGCATCTTGAGCGGCGTGGCGTACGACACGCACGGTCGAGCACGTGCCGGCATGGGTGCCGACGCCGGTGTTGTCGACAGCACGGGTCAGGTAACCCTCTTCGTGGGCAACTTCTCTGAAGAAACGGTGGGCGTGTACCGGCATCTTGGAGACGGGCTCTTCATCGACCGCGCCTCGACCTCGATGCTTGCACATCCGAGTCTACTTACCCTGACTTTCGGTCTCTTCCTGTTCGATGTCGATCTCGACGGCGATCTGGACCTGTTCGCGGCAAACGGACACGTACAGACGCACATCGAACGCATTCATGCCCGCATCTCGTTCAAACAGCCTTCACAGCTTTACCTGAACCGCGGCGACGGCGTATTTGAGGAGGTGACGGACGAGCACCCCGTTCTGCAGCAGCCTATGGTTGCCCGAGGGGCGGCTTATGGCGACTACGACAACGACGGGGATCTCGACATCCTCGTGGTCGAGAACAACGGGCCCGCCCATCTGTGGCGAAACGACGTCAGCGATGCTCGCTACCTTCGAGTCCGCCTGCAAGGCGTTGAGAGCAATCGGGATGGCCTGGGATCTCAGATCGTAGCGGTAGTAGACGGACGGCGAATGGTCGGGCGCGTTCGAACGGGATCAAGCTATCTGTCGCAGTCCGAAAAGGCAGTCGTATTTGGGTTGGATGATTCGGATCGAGTTGATAGCCTGCATGTGTACTGGCCTAGCGGAAAGATCGATTCCGTCGCGAATATCGAAGGGAATCAGGACGTTCTGATTGTGGAGGGCAGTGGACGCGCGCAGCGAGTGCCGCGGGATCGACATCAAGCCCTGGCGAGGAATTAGGCGCTTGTGACAAAGGAGATAAGCGGAAGGTCGAATATCAAAGTAAGTGAGATGCAGACCCGTCAGAGAAAGACCATCGCATTGGCAGCCACGACACGGGGCCTCCTAGTTCTGCTCGCCGTCGTGGCAATCGGATGTTCGGCGAGGTCCGACGGTGACGATATTACCGTAACTGAAAGGAAGCGAAGCCTCGTTCCGCCAAAGGTCGGTCAGTTTCTGATTGAAGGGCAAAGGGCCTACGAACGTGGCGCCTATCGACTCGCCCTCGCGATGACGGACAGCGCCGAAGCATACGCACCGGATCTTGCCGATCTGCACTTTCTACGCGGCGGAATCTACACTCAGTTGAATCAGCTCGGCGTTGCGGAGGCTGCCTACCACGTAACGCTCGAGAAGGACCCCGAATACGAGGGAGCGCGCTACAATATCGGACTCATCGCGTTTCGGCAGGGCAAGCTGCGGAGCGCAATCGACTGGCTGCAGGGCGAAAAGAACATCGGTACGTCTTCGAATCTGGAGCTCGAGTTAGGGCGGGTCTACGCACGACTCGGCGAACCGGATAGCGCGAGAGCCGCCTATGAGGCGGCAATTCAGCTCGACGCCACGAACGCGACGGCGTTTATGTGGATGGGCCAGCTCTACGAAGAGCTGGGCGATCTCGATGAGGCGCTCCGCTTTTCGAAGGCCGGCCTCGCACTTCGACCCGAAAGCCCCGACTACAAGTACATAGTCGGTTCACTGCTTTTCCGGACAGGAGAGATCGAGGAAGCAGAAAAATACCTGCGGCCTGTCGCGGATGCCCGGCCCTGGCATCACGGCGCTCAGTTCAACATGGGGCAGCTGCTCATGCGTTTGAGCAAGGAGGAGGAGGCCAAGCCGTATTTCGCTCAGGCCGACAGCGCGCAGCAGCTTCAGCAACAGGTCGTGGAAGCAGAACGCGACATCGGTCGCGAGCCGGAGAAGATCGAGAACTGGGTGCATCTTGCCTCGCTCTTGCGGAAGGCCGGGGACGTGGACAAGGCCATCGAATCGTTTAAGGTGGTTACGGCGATCGATCCGTGGAACATGCATCTTCAGAATAACCTCGCACTTCTGATGATGGAAAACGGCGAAATGGATGCCGCCATTCGCCGCTTCGAAGCCATCGTGAAAATCGACTCCACATTGCCCGATGTCTGGCTCAACCTGGGCGCAGCACATGCCAATGCAGGCCATCGCGCCCGGGCGGAGGCGGCGTGGCAGAAGGTGATGGAGCTCCGGCCGGGGCACCCGACCGCGCGAGCCTATCTTGCACGCCTCTCGGATGTGGCGGGCGGTCCGTGACATGATGTATGAGCATTCGATCTTCTGGAGTGGAATTTCCATTCTGCTGTTTCTTGCGGCGATTCCCGCGGTCCGGGCTCAGGATGCCACACTGAGCGGATTCATCACCGACGGGTCGAACGGCCGCCCTCTGGAGCTCGTCAATGTCGTATTGCGAACGCCGGACGGACCTATCCGCGGCGGCACAACAAACGCCGACGGGCTCTATCTCATCACCGGGATCAACCCGGGCCGCTTCGAGCTGAACGTCTCGTATGTCGGCTATGAGACGTATGTCGACACGCTGACTTTCCGATCAGCGGAGACCCGCACCCTGAATATTGCACTGTCTCCCTCCGAACGGGCTCTCGGCGAGGTCGTCGTCGCGACCGAGCGAACGGGTGCCGCACGCGTCACGGCGGGTCAGCAGACGGTGCGCCCGGCCGACATCGAGACCATACCCGGGCCGGATGTCTCCGGCGACCTGGTCGGCTATCTCACAGCCCAGCCCGGGATTGTGTCGACCGGCGACCGAGGGGGGCAGCTTTTCATTCGGGGAGGTGAGCCGTCACAGAATCTCGTCCAGGTCGACGGTATCATGCTGTACCAGCCGTTCCACGTTCTCGGCTTCTACTCGGCCTTCCCGTCCGACATCATAAATCGGGTCGACGTCTTCGCCGGCGGCTACGGCAGCCGGTACGGAGGCAAAATTTCGTCGGTCATCGATGTAAGCACGCGGACCGGCAACAACCGGCGCGTGTCCGGCTCCGCTGCGGTTTCGCCGTTCCTCAGCTCCGTTCTGGTAGAGGGTCCCATTGCTAGAAATCGGGCCTCCCTCATCGTGTCCGTGCGACGGTCGAATCTGGATGAAGGGGCGGCGCAGTACATCGACGATCCCCTGCCGTTCGCATTCGGCGACGTATTCGGCAAGCTGCACACCGTCATAACAGATAATAGCAGGGCGTCCGTGACGGGGATGCGAACGTTTGACCGCGGAACGCTGACGGAAGCCGGGGGTGGGTTACCGACCGAGGAGGTCAGATGGTATAACGACGCGGTAGGTCTTCGTCTGTTGATGCTTCCGCAAATTGTGTCCATCATGGCCGACCTGCACATCTCGTACTCCCGCCTGAAGACCGAACTGGGCGGCCGGGACTCACCGCTGCGGAAATCGGAAATCGAGAACACGAGTATAGCGATCGACGCAACCTACTTCGGTGACCAAGTAGGCGCGGAGGCAGGCTCGTCGTTGATGGTAAGCAAGATTCAGAGCGAGATCGGTGGCCTCTATCAAAATGTGGAATTCCGGTACGCCGACGTCACTCACTGGGGGAACTATCTCGAGTTCGACATTGACGCGGGAGGCGGCCTGTCTATTAGATCCGGCCTTCGTGCGCAGTTCTATAAGGTGCGCTTCAGTCCATTCTTCGAACCGCGACTTCGCGTGATCTGGGAGCGGGGAGCGCACCAGATAAGCTCAGCACTTGGAATCTATCATCAGGAGATTGTCGGCCTGACTGACCGGCGCGATGCGGCCAGCGTCTTTACGGTCTGGTCGCACATCCCGCGAGAGAACCCGAACATTTCAGGCATTCTTCAGGGGCGCATCCAACGAGCCACGCACGCTATCCTCGGTTATCGCGTCGCGCCTACGCCGTGGCTGGACGTGTCAGTCGAGGGCTTCTTTAAGGACCTGGACAACCTGTTCATTGGCGAGTGGACAGCATTTCCCAGGTTGACAACACGCCTTCAGCCGGCGACGGGCCGTTCATATGGTGCCGACCTCCGCGCTGAGATACGTCGGGCGAATTTCTATGGATACGTTAACTACGGTCTTTCATCTACTCGTTACACGTCGCTTGCGGAGAATCTGTCGTTCTGGTTTGGGGATGAGAGGGTGAGTTTCAGGCCTCCGCACGATCGACGCCATCAGGTGAATGTACTGGCTGCTGTCACGCTCGCGGGATTCGGCATCAATGTCCGCTGGGAGTTCGGATCAGGGCTGCCGTTCAGCCGCGCAATCGGGTTTGACGGCTTTGTGCTGATCGACGACGTAGAGAAGGCTTCGGAGGTCGTTGGGACGCGTCGCGTCATCTACGAACGGCCTTTTAACGGTGTGCTGCCAACGTATCATCGACTCGATATCGCCGTGGACCGCACCTTTTCGCTCGGACGAATGGGCGTGACGGTACAGGGGAGCGTCATCAATGTGTACGATCGCCGTAACCTGTTCTACCTCGACGTCTTCACACACCACCGTGTGGACCAGCTTCCGGTCGTGCCGTCACTGGGTTTGAAGGTGCATGTCAAATAGCGCTCAATGGCTCGTATGAAAGAACACATATTCGCACGTGCCCTGCTCTATGCGCTGTTAATATGTGCAATCGCGCCGCTGGTCGGCTGCGACGAAGATGTCACGGCTGTCCTCGGCACGGATGTGCCCTACACGCTTTACGGCGTCTTGTCTCCCCAGCTCGATTCCCAGTGGGTACGCGTATTTCCTGTCGAGGAGCGACTCGAGCCGGCGGTGGACGAGCACCTTGATGCCCGTTTCGAATCAGTCGATCTGACGAACGGCGAGCACCACGTCTGGCGAGACTCGCTCGTCATGGATGCCTTCAACCAGCGTGCGCACGTATTCTGGGCTCCGTTTCAGGCGGAATTCGGCCATTCCTATCGGATAATGGTGGAACGGTCGGATGGTGCGGAATCGACCGTTGAAGTCACGATACCGAATGAGACGGAGCTCGTGGTTCAGCAACCCGTGGTGACGGCGACGCGCGTACTCTCACCGATCCTCGTCGAAGGGGATGTGCCCCGATTGCTGCGGGTCGAGGTTATTTATGCCGTTGGCTACGTTCCGGTGGATGGGGCCGGTCTCGAAAGTGCTTTTGTATCCCTGCCGTACGACGGCGTCCAGAAGAAGGTATCCGACGGCTGGCTAGTGGAGGTGAACCTGGAAGAAGACTTTACAGCCGTTGTCGATACGATCCAGCGCAGAATCGAACGCCCGGTGGACCGAAACGCGGGTGTCATGCTCAACAATATCACGCTGCAGCTCATCGTCGCAAGCGAGGATTGGAACCCGCCGGGAGGAGTTTTCAATGCGGAAGTGCTCGTGCAGCCGGGGACGCTGAACAATGTCGAAAACGGATTCGGGTACGTCGTGGCCGGTTACCGGCAAGAGACCACATGGCTTCCGCCGGATGACGTTATCGAGGCATCACGGTTTCGGTCGGCGAGGTGACAAGGTCCGCTTATCTGAGTCAGAAACTCCACAGATCGTCGACGTTTTCGCCGATGCACGGAATCGGCGGGTTCCGGCATTCGTCGGCATCGAAGGGACCCATCCTGCACCTTGCCTCAAAACGGTAACCCGCAAAGTGCCGGGCTTCGGGGGTCGGGATCCACTGGTAGCGAACACCTTCTCCGGCGCCGAAAAAACCGTGGCCGTTTACGACGTTGGAGAGGGTGCCCGGCACGGCGAGCACGTCCGGATCGAAGACGCCGCCAGGGGGCTGCCATGCCGAATCGGCTACCACCACGCTAAATTCCATGCTGCGTAGCCAGATCTCAGGGGCGCTGTACTGGCGCGTCGTGATCAGGCAGTTTGCCCTGAACTCCTCGCGGATGGCGCTCGTGTCGCGCGTCAAGTCGATGATCAGCTCCCATCCGTCCGCCCCGCGCGCCAATTCGTCGTCGTAGGAGATCCTGACCGGATGGAGAACCGGCGGATGTACCGGCGTACCCGGCGGCCAGGCACTCGCCGGCGGTACATTGATCGTATTATACGTCACCTTCGGACCAACGAGGTTCGGTGCATCACCGCTGATCCGAATAGGTACGGTGACGCCCTGTCCATCCGCGTCGACGTCGACGTCCGCCTTCGGGGGTACCGCGACTTCGACGCGCGAGCGTGCGCCGTCCGAGCGGACGACCTCGAGCAGGTAGCGATGCCGGTACTCCGCTCGAAACGGCGCCCAGAAGACGTGTCCCGTCCGGCTCTCGCCGAACCGCACGGTCCTGTAGCTCCACTCAAGCTGCTCGCCCGTGGTAAGATTGGTCGAGTATACCCGCGCGTCAATGACAGAATCAGTGTCAATGGCCAGCTCTTCCAGAATGGGAAAGATCCGCACGTACTGCGTGTCGGCGCCGGAATTCATGAATCCCCACAGCGTAAACGGATAATCGGAGCCCACGATCGCGTCGACCGATTCCTGACACCCTGTCACAATGCCGCCGAGAAGCAGGACGACGCATAACACGCCTGCGGTTCGCTCGAACATACGCGTCATATCCATGCGTAAGATCTATATGTCCAGACGTAGCCCCGCAACTGGGACGAACGGCAGCTGATCCGTGCGCTGCGCAGTAAATAGGTCGAGTGCAAAGAGGTTTGCCCGGTCGTACAGGTTCAAAACGCCGACCTGCATCGTCAATTCGGCGCGGCGGGATAGGGAGAACGTCCGCTCGATCGTCAGGTCGAGACGATGGTAGGTCGGAAGCTCGGATCGGTATGGAATGCTTTCGTAGATGACCCGCGGAAAGCCGGGTACCTGGTCTACCTGAACGGCGCCGTCCATCAGGATGAAGCCGTCGAAACCTTCCACGGGTGTAAACGGCAGCCCGGAGCCGTATTGCCAGCGTGCGCTGACCTCGAAGCCGTAGAGTTCGGTCAACGCAAGGACGTTGATCTGATGGCGTCTGTCATGAGGAGGTCGGAACGTAAAGGATCCGAGGACGCCGCCGGCCGGCTCTGTTTCGTATCGGGTGGACGAATAGCCATAATTGACGAATCCGTAGACGTGTCGTCGGCGCAACTCGAGTCTGACGTCGAAACCCGCCGTTTGACCGGCGGCACTTTGCAGGCGGGTTGTAAAGCGGGGAAACGCCGTCCATTCGCCGATAAACAGATCGTCCAGATCCTTGAAAAAGCCTTCGATCGACAAATCGAGCCAGCTGAACGGAGCCACGCGGTAACCCAGCAGGCCGTGCACGGCACGTGATGCCGTGCCGAACGGCGTATCGGTCCACGCCGTGAAGATGTTTGTAGCGTCTCGACGATCATTGAGGCCGATGATATCCTGGCGATAAAGACCGCCCGCACCACTCCACTCATGAACGCCGCGGTTGAGGACGATGCGGATGCGGGGTTCCAGGAAGACCCCGTGGGTGCCGTAGAGCTGGAGGCTGAATCCCGGCCGTAGGCGCAGTCCGTAGCCGACATAGACGTCGGGCTCGAAGTAGCCCCCTGCGTTCGTGGATCGATCGGGAGTCGTTACGACGTTCTGAAACAGGCCACTGAGCTCCGAGCTGAAGTCGAATTCCCGCAGGAAGCCTCCCCAGTTAAACTGCGATCGGCCGACGTAATTCGTCATGTTCAGCGCCACGTTGAACGACGAAAGGTGTGATGAGCGTGTCGGCTCATCGCGAGGACCGAGCTCGGTCTCCAGCCGGGATCCCGACACGAGCACTTCCGCCAGAAGGGGCTGTGATCGCGGCGTAGCGATGTAGCGGGCGCCGACGGACGTGTTGCTCCAGCGAATCTCGTCATTCGGCCTGATGATGGTATCCTCCGAGGGCATCGTGCCGCGGTCAAACGTGCGCAGTCCGCTTATCGAGATCTGGTGGTGGTCCGTGATAATGGCGTGCACCTTGCCGAACGCGTCCCCGAATGCGTAGGGCATCGGCGCCGACACGTATTCCGATGCAAGCTGTTCAAGCAGAGACAGGCGTCCGGCTGCGAGAAAGGAAATACGATCTCTCGCGAGGGGACCCTCCAAGCGGGCGGAGCTGGTAAACGGTGATAGGGTGACCGAGCCGGCGTGTCCCCGCTTGTCGCCGTTGCGCGACAAGACGTCGATGACGGAGGATATCCGCCCCGTGAACTTGCTTCCGAATCCACCGGCGTAGACGTCGGCCTGGCTGATTATCTCGGACGGAAAAGCCGAATAAAAGCCGAGGATGTGGAACGGCTGGAAGACGTACATCCCGTCCAGAAGTGTCAGGTTGTGGGAAGGCTCGCCGCCGCGAATGAATAACTGTCCGCCGCGATCGCCCATCAACACGACGCCGGGCATGGTGGAGAGATACGAGACCAGGTCTCCCGAGATGTCAGGCGCCGGAATCAACTCGATCTCCTCAGGTCGAACAGTCTGCATGCCGGCGGTCACGCGCGCCGCCCCGTTCTCGCGCTCGGCCTCTACGGCGATTTCGCTAAGCTCGACCTCCGCGGCCTCAAGACGGATGTTGATGAGGCGCTGCTCGCCTCCCGCGAGATCCAGTGTATCGACGTACGTCTCGAATCCGATAAAAGAGGCTCGGAATTCGTAACGTCCCGGAGGGATCCGCGTCAAAATGAACAGGCCGTCGCGATCGGAGAGGCTGCCGAAGCGGTTTCCTCCCAGGTCG
Organism: uncultured Rhodothermales bacterium; assembly: GCA_964570345.1. Classification (GTDB taxonomy): domain Bacteria; phylum Bacteroidota; class Rhodothermia; order Rhodothermales; family VXPQ01; genus CAZMXY01. The sequence continues at coordinate 28,336 of CAZMXY010000024.1, forward strand.
TCCAGCACGAGATGAACACCCTGAAGAGCCTCGCCGTTGGCGGCCTCGGTAGTACTGCCGCGAACTGCCGCCGTTTGGGCGATTGCTGGGCGCACCGAAACAAGCAGCAGGGCAGCGAGGATGAGAGGTAGATGGTGGTGGCGTCGCACGGTACTTCGAGTGAAAGGCATCCAGAAAGTGCCCGCCGAAACTACGAATCCTGGGACAGGAAATCTTGTTTATAGGCGGGCAGTTCAGTTTCCCAGCCGAGACAGTTTTCCAACCAAGACAGGCCCCGTATCCTTCGTGAAAACGAACGTTAGCTTGTTCCCCTTTCTTACTGCACTTCTGATCCTGCTTCCGAGTCCGGCCTCGGCACAGGCGGCGGCTGAGGCCACCATACTCGTCTTCTCGAAGACGGACGGTTACCGCCATGCGTCCATTCCTGTCGGCGTCGAAGCCATCGAACGCCTCGGCCGCGAACACGGCTTCGACGTGGGCGCCACCGAAGACGCCGCTGCCTTTACGGACCACAACCTCGCCCGATACGCCGCCGTCGTATTCCTGAACACGTCCGGCGACGTGCTCGACGACGCGCAGCAGGCCGCGTTCGAGGCGTACGTCCGGCAGGGGGGCGGATTCGCGGGCATCCACGGCGCCGCCGCCACCGAGTACGACTGGCCGTGGTACGGCCGGCTCGTCGGTGCCTTCTTCGACGATCATCCGGAGCCGCAGACCGCCGACGTGCTCGTCTTCGACCGCGTCCATCCATCCACAGGCCACCTTCCCTCGCGCCTGACGCGCTTCGACGAGTGGTACAATTTCCGATCCAACCCACGCGGCTCCGTCCACGTCCTCGCCGCGCTCGACGAAAAGAGCTACGAAGGCGGATCGATGGGGCACGACCATCCCATTGCGTGGGCGCACGAATTCGACGGCGGCCGTGCCTGGTACACCGGACTCGGACACACGATGGAGAGCTACTCGGACTCGCTCTTCCTCAAGCACGTCCTCGGAGGCATCCGGTGGGCCGCCGGCCTCGTCGAAGGCGACGCGGCCGCGACGCGGTCGTCGAGCTTCGAGAAGGTCGTGCTCGAAGACGAGCTCACGGATCCGATGGAGATCGGCATCGCACCCGACGGCAAGGTGTTCCTCGCCGAACGATCGGGGCCGATTAAGATGTGGGATCCCTCAACCGGCAGGACACGCATGGTCGGATATATTCCGGTCCGGATGACGATCGAGGACGGCCTCCTCGGCCTCACGCTCGACCCGCACTTCGACGAAAACGGTTGGATCTACGTCTACTACGCACCGGCCGACGGCGGTCCGCAGCGCCTTGCGCGCCTCACGTTCGACGGCACCGACATCCAGTCGTCCAGCGAAAAAATCCTATTCGAGATCAAGACGCAGCAGGAAGAATGCTGTCACAGCGCCGGCTCGCTGGCCTTCGGTCCGGACGGCACGCTATACCTGGCGACGGGCGACAACACGAATCCGTATCCACTCGGCGGATCGTCGATCGACGAGCGTCCGGACAAACGAGAGGGCGACGCGCAGCGGACCTCCGCGAACACGAACGACCTCCGCGGCAAGATCCTTCGCATCCGGCCGCTCCCCGAGGGCACGTACGAGATTCCCGGCGGGAATCTGTTCGATGGAGATTCCCTCCATCGTCCCGAAATTTACGTCATGGGGAACCGCAATCCATACCGGATTTCCGTCGATCCGGAGACGGGCTGGCTCTACTGGGGCGACGTGGGCATCGGCAATCCGCCGAGCGCGGACCGCGGCCCGTGGGGATGGGAGGAATTCAACCAGGCGCGCGTACCGGGCTTCTATGGGTGGCCCTACTTCGCCGGGCCGAACGAGGCGTATCGCAAGTTCGATTACGAAACCCAGACGCCCGGGGCCTATTTCGATCCGGATCATCCGATCAACGATTCTCCGAACAACACGGGCGCGCGCGAGCTTCCGCCGTCTCAGCCGGCGCTGATCTGGTACACGTACGGTCCGTCCCACGAATTTCCGGCACTCGGAGCGGGTGGGATGTCCGCCATGGGCGGTCCGGTCTACCGATACGATGCAGAAACGGCCTCGCCGCACGCCCTGCCGGCCTATTACGACGGCGCGTGGCTCATCTATGAGTGGATGCGCAACTGGATCCTGGAGGCACGCCTCGACGAAAACGGCGACCTCGTCGCGATCAACCCGTTCCTTCCCGAGCACACGTTCGTGCGGCCGACGGACGTGGAGGTGGGTCCGGACGGCCGACTGTACGTCCTCGAGTGGGGCCAGGATTTCTGGGGGAGCAACAGAGATGCGCGGCTCGTGAGGATGGATTACCACGGCTCGTCGATGCAGCCGGAGGACGCCGAGACGGCCCGCGACGATTCGATGGATGCAGCACGAAGGGGCGGGCGACGGTCTTCCGGTGCGGATGGCGAAGCATCCGGTGCTGAGGGGCCGCCGCTTTCGTTCGCTTGGCCGCCGGAAGGGGGCGTTTACACGTACGGCTCGCCGGTGGCGTATCGTGTGGTTGTGGATGATCAGGATCACGCCGATGCCCCCGTCACAGTGCGGACGTATGTCGGCCACGACACGCACGTGCACCCGCTGGATCGGCTCTCCGGCTCAATGGGCGCCTTCGAGCCGCAGCGCGCCTTCGAGCACGTCCCACCCATCTATTACATGGACGAGTTCTACGTGCTGACCGCCGAGATGGCGACGGAGGATCCGGTCGCTGAGCCGCAGCGCATCACATTGCAGCCGCGACGCAAGGAAGCCGAGCACTTTGCGGTGAACGAGGGCGCGGATCGGGCGACCTACGGGAAGCATCCGGCCGAACCCGACTTTGCGGATGCGGCGATGACGACGATGATGCTGACGGACGGTGCCCATCTGGCATACGCCCCCCTTCACTTTGCGAACGTCGATTCGATCCGGCTCCGCGTAAAGGCGCATGAGGAGACCGCGATCGAATTTCGTCTCGACGCGCCCGACGGACCCGTGATGGCCGAGATCGCGATCGATTCGACCGCCGTGCTGCCGCAGTCCGCTCGGGGCGATACCTCAGCCGCGTCCTCCGCCGGCGCCCTTCCGGATCTTGCGCTCACCGAAATTCCGGACGACGTGCGTGGCGCGTACGAAGGATGGAAAGAATGGGCCGTTTCGATCGAGGATCCGGGCGGTACGCGCTCGCTCTATCTGATTGCCCGCGGCAAAAAAAGCGGCCGTCTGTTGGAGGTGGACTGGATCGAGTTCACCGGGCAAGGTATTTCGCGAAACCCGTAACGGCGGTGAGGTATTGCCAAATCCTGAGGTCGCGCTCGATCCCGTATGACCGCGCATCCGGGGAACGACGCCCGGCTTGCGAATTCGGAATGGTATTGCGAAAACGGGGAGCATGGCTGAATAAGGACGGTTGCTCGAGACGGTCATTCCAGACGACGTATCGACGCGCGAACGGACGGAAACTCACGTTCAATGAATTCCAGGCCTGCCTCAGGTCCGAGCGTCGAGAGTGTGGTAGCGAGGGCATCCGAAAGAACGCCTCTCGAGGCCACGACGGTAACGGCCGTGCGGTCCGTGAGTCCGAGGCCGGTCTGCGGGTCGATGACGTGCGAGTAGCGACGTCCGTCGACCACGACGAACTGCTCCGTATCCCCCGAGCTGGATACGGCCGCGTTCGAGATCGTCAGCTCGCCTTCTCCCGGCGCGGCGATCAACGCCGTAATCTTCCATCCGTT
>CAZMXY010000024.1:32163-33839 GCA_964570345.1 uncultured Rhodothermales bacterium
CGGAACAGATCCTCGCTCACGGGAATTGCACCTCTACCAGCCCGAGCGCAGAGACGCATGAGCTCACTATTGGGACGGTAGTCGCTCATCACGTCGTCCAGTTCCGCGATCCGATCGAAGGCCGCCGTTGCGGCCATGCGGGCGGACGTCGAGTCGGGCGCGTACAGGACGATCCGAGCTTGTACGCCCATATGCACCTGCTTATATTCGAATCGGTGCAGATCCGCCTCTCCGGATGCCCCCTTCGGCAGGGCGATTAGTAGTACACAGCACACTCCGAGCAGGATGCCGAAGCACGTTTTCATTTTGTCCTTTATTCTGGTCGTTTCGGCGTGTGCTTCGAGCACCCCCGCCGCGCAGGAGCGGCATCCAACGCCCGCCGCGTCCGACGAAGCGGCCGTATCCGGTCTGGAAGCATTCTCACTGGAGGTCGAGGAAGCCATGGTCGAAGTCGATATGATTCCGATTCCGGCTGGTTCCGTCGAGATCGAGAGCGACGAGGGCCCGGTTCACGTGGACGTCGGGCCATTCTGGATGAGCAAGACCGAGATTCCGTGGGACCTATTCGACGTTTACGCCTTCGGTTCGGCCGACGAGGACGAAGCTTCCGCCGAGGACGCGGTCTTGCGGCCGAGCAAGCCGTACGGCGCGCCGGATCGCGGATTCGGCCACCGGGGATACGCCGCCATCAGCATGTCGTACCTCGTGGCCGAAGAGTTCGCCCGATGGCTGTCGAAGCGTACCGGCGACGCGTATCGAATTCCGACCGAGGCCGAGTGGGAGTATGCGTGCCGGGCGGGCCGCGAAGAGCCGCCTGCCGCGGACGTACTAGCCGCGCACGCCTGGTTCTGGGACAACGCGTTCGACGAGACGCATCCGGTGGGCAAGCTCGAGCCGAATGCCTTCGGTTTGCACGACATGATGGGGAACGCGGCCGAATGGTGCACCGGTCTCAACGGGGAGCCGCGGGCGTGCGGCGGCCACTACCTGAGCAAGGCCGAAGACGTGCACTGCGGGGCGCGGATGATCCCCTCGCGAAAATGGCAGGAAACCGATCCACAGATTCCGAAGAGTAGATTCTGGCTGACCGACGGCCCTTTCATGGGATTCCGCGTGATCCGCGTGCCGAACTGAACGGCCAAGGCCCTGGCGCAATGACATCCATCCAACCTAGATGAGGCGACCTATGAGCGCAGCGAACGACAAGTACCCATCCTCCAACCTGTCGCTGTCGAGGCGGGACTTCGTTAAGTCGGGCGCGGCGGCAGCTGCCGGACTCGCTTTCATGGGCAGCGGAAATTTTGCCTACGCGGGCGGATCGGACACGATTCGCTACGGCCTCGTCGGCTGCGGCGGACGAGGGACCGGTGCCGTCGCCAACGCGGTAGAAGCCGATCCGTCGGTCGTGCTCGTTGCGATGGGTGACCTGTTCGAGGACCACCTCGATGAATCCACCGAAAAACTGAACGAAGAAATCGGCGAGGCCTATCAGGTGGCGGACGATGCGCGCTTCGTCGGATGGGACGCGTTCCGGCACGTCATCGACAGCGACGTCGACGTCGTAATTTTGGCCACACCGCCCGTCTTCCGTCCGCAACACCTGCGCTACGCCGTCGAGAAGGGGCGCCACGTGTTCATGGAGAAGCCGGTCGCGATCGATCCGGTCGGGGCGCGGG
>CAZMXY010000025.1:0-15728 GCA_964570345.1 uncultured Rhodothermales bacterium
TCCACGCCGTCCTGTCCAATCAAGACAATGAGGAATTCGTCGTCCTTTACGTTGAATTCCAATCGGAGCTGCTCGACCGACACCGGGTCCAGTTTTTCATCCTGAATATAACTCTCCCCCTCCGTGAATATACGGCCGATCAACGCATCGGCCTTATCGAAGATGGGCGCTTCCTCGAGTAGTGCCATCTGGTTTTCGTACGCCGGACTGCGGTCGGAGGCAGCGAAGATCAGGATGATCGGCTGTCTACCCCTTGCATCCTCCAGACGGAACGAGGTGCGTTTGCTGCTCATGGCGATTACCCGTATATCATTGAATCACAACTGCTCATCGCACTGCAGCCCGGCCGCAGGCCTTGAGGGTCAAGCCCTGAAATCGTCGGGCGCGATGCTCAGCGTCTGGACCACGGCGACGCTTATCGTCTTGTATGCGGATGATTTTTTTGCAGATCCGATGGCGAACGAGTGTAGCTTTTTCGTTGCACGTCCCGTAGTGAATTATTCATAATCTAGTGCCCACCACATCGCTCACAACACGCTACGTCGATGCCCTGCCTCCTAGCCCTTCTCGCCCTGTTCATCCCTCGCGTCGTGATCGTTCTTGTCTGGCTCTTCTCGACCTGGCTTCAGACGGCCTTCGACACGCTTCTCTGGCCGATTCTCGGATTCATTTTCGCACCGACCGTTCTCCTCTGGTACAGCGTCGTAGTTAACGTATATGGAGGCGTCTGGAGTGCGGTACCCATTATCGGGATGGTAATTGCCGCCCTCATCGACATTTCGCCGGGTTGGCGCCGCCGCGACTAGGGATCTACCTGCATCTCCTCGAGTTAAGGGGCAAAGAACGCGTCTCGCCGCCTGCCCTCGTCGGCCGCGGCCGGACCCGCAATCCGGCACGTCCCTGCCGCCGTGACGGCATCAACAGGTTGCCACCGTCTCACCACTTCCTATCTAGCGATGTACGAATACTCCGTCGGCCGATGGCCGATAAACCTGGCCGCGCTTCTAATCGCGCTTTCAATAAGCATACTGTCACTACCTGCGAAAGCCCAGAACGGGCTGCCCTTATCGAGTGCTGAACTCGAGGCGGCCCTTCCGGTGGATCCAAATGTACGGACGGGTACGCTGGAGAACGGACTGCGCTACTATATTCGAACGAACTCGGAACCATTGAATCGCGCCGAGCTCTACTTGGCGGTCGACGCGGGATCCATTCTGGAGGATGACGACCAGCTCGGACTCGCCCACTTCGTGGAGCACATGCTTTTTAACGGCACGCGCCGTTATCCCAATGAGGATCTAATCGATTTCTTGGAGAGCACCGGGATGCGCTTCGGTCCTGACGTCAATGCGTACACCTCCTTCGACGAGACGGTGTATACGCTGACGATCCCGACCGACAGCACGCGCATCGTCGAACAGGCGTTCGACGTGCTGGAGGACTGGGCCGGCTATGCCACGCTGTCGGAGGAAATGATCGACAAGGAACGAGGTGTCGTCATCGAGGAATGGCGAATGTCGGACCAAAACGCGCAGGGTCGGATTCGCGACCAAATCCTTCCCGTGCTTTTGCACGACTCCCGGTACAAAGACCGGCTACCTATCGGCAAGCCGGAGATCATTGAGAATGCCTCTTACGAGACGATTCGCCGGTTTTACGGTACGTGGTATCGGCCGGATTTGATGGCCGTCGTCGCGGTCGGCGACTTCAATCCCGACCGCATCGAGACACTAATTCGCGAACACTTTGGAACGCTGCTCACGCCTGACCTGCCGGCGGATCGCTCAACGTTCGAAGTCCCGGGACATGACGAAACGCTCTATGAGATCGTCACCGACCCCGAGTATCCAATCGCGACCGTCTCGGTGTATTACAAAAAAGCGAATACGCAGATCGAATCGATGAGCGATTACCGAGAGCGACTCGTCGCATCACTGTTCAACGACATGCTGAACGAGCGCCTGGAGGAAATTTCACGCCGTGGCGATTCGCCGTTCATTGCGGCCAGCGCGTTCAAGGGTGCATTTGTTCGTTCCGCCGAATTCTACGGCGTGACGGCCCGCGTCGACGAGGACAGCGTGCTCGCTGGATTGGAGGCCGTCCTGATTGAAGCGGCGCGCGTCCGACAGCACGGGTTCACCGCGACCGAACTCGAGCGTCAGAAGCTGGAAACCCGGCGTGCCTACGAAAAGGCCTACAACGAGCGCGACAAAACGAATTCGGCTTCGTTTGCTCGGGAGTACGTCTCCCACTTCCTCGAAAACGAGCCGGCGCCCGGTATCGCTTTCGAATACGATGTCGTCGAACGGCTGCTCCCCGGCATCACGGTAGACGAAGTCAATCTTCTGGCGGGCGAGCTTATCGCCACGGAGAATCGCGCCGTAATAGCGATTCTGCCCGAGAAACAGGATCTCGTACCACCGACCGAAGACGAGTTGGCGGCCGTTTTCGAATCGGTTCAGAATTCGTCCGTCAGCGCGTACGTCGATGATCTTCAGGACGTCGCGCTCATGGACGACACCCTTCACGCGGGCGATCTCGTCTCGGAAACCGTCGTCGACGAAATCGGCGTCACCGTTATCGATCTGGCAAACGGCGTGCGCGTCGTAATGAAGCCGACGGATTTCAAGGCCGACGAAGTCAAATTCACGGCATTCAGTCCGGGCGGCTCGTCGCTAGTCGAGGACGCAGAGGCATACGAAGCAGAGACGGCACCCTCGATTGTCGCGCGCAGCGGCGTCGGCGTTTTCGACCGCACGCAGTTGGAGAAGCTTCTTGCAGGGAAGATCGTGTCGGTTTCCCCGTACGTAGGCGAAATTAAGGAAGGCTTCAGTGGCAGTGCATCACCGCAGGACCTCGAAACGATGTTTCAGCTCATCCATCTCTATTTCACGAAGCCTCGTGCGGATGGGAACGCGGTCGCTGCCTACCAGAATCAAATGCGCTCGTCGCTCCAGAACCGAGCCGCCAATCCGATCGCCGTGTTCAACGACTCACTGAGTGCCGCCATGTATGACGGCCACATACGCCGGGTGCCCCCCACTCTCGAGATGGTGGCCTCAATCGACGTCGATGACGCCATGCGATACTACGGAGAGCGCTTTGCCGATGCGGGAGATTTCACGTTCGTCTTCGCCGGCACATTCGACGTCGACACGCTGAAGGGACTGGCTCGGACGTACCTGGGCTCGCTGCCATCCACCGGCCGTAAGGAGACACCACGCGACGTAGCCCCGGATCTACCGGACGGGATCGTTCAGACGACGGTCCACCGTGGATTGGGTGAGCAAAGTTGGGTGGCCATGGCGTTTCACGGGCCTTTCCAGTACGATCGCGAACATCGACATCGGCTGCGGGCACTGGCCGACGTCCTGCGTATCCTGCTCCGGCGCGACTTGCGGGAGGATCGTGGTGGCGTGTACGGAGTGAGCATCAACGCGAATACGAACGATTGGCCGGATGAGAACTACACCCTGTTCGTCTATTTCGGCTGTGCTCCGGATCGCGTAGACGAACTTTCCGAGGCGGTCTTCGATCAGATCGAAAAGCTGAAATCCGACGGGCCTCCGGAGGACGTGGTCGCAACCGTAAAGGAGCAACAGCGGCGCGAGCGCGAGACCGAAATGCGGACGAACGACTTCTGGGTTTCCGTCCTCGATTTTTACTACTCACATGACGAGGACGTCCTCGACATCCTGCGCTACGGTGATCTCATTGATCAGTTGACGACAGACGACGTGCAGCGAGCCGCCCGGGAGTACCTGGATTCGGATCGAATCGTAAAAGGCATACTCTATCCCGAAAGTCGGGCGGACGGCGATAGATAATGGACAGGCGCGCGAGGCGCGTACGTATTGAACGGGCCATGACATGGCGACCGGCACGATCACGAGCCGGCCGCAGCCGGAAGGCGCGAGGCGAAACGATCGACGCTGAAAAGGTCGGATCCATCGACCTCTCCGCGGTCCGCCATGATCTCGGCCAGCATTTTGCCGAAGCGAAAGCCATAGCTCATGCCGTGTCCCGTGAAACCGGCCGCCCAGAGTCCGTTTGAAATCCCTGGGAGTGATCCAAATGCCGGAAGCCCATCCGGCGAGAATCCCATGATTCCTGCCCATCGCATGTCGACGCGCATCCTGGCGCAACTTGGAAAGTATTTTCGCAGATACGCCTCGACGTCCGCCTGTACGGGCTTCGTCGGCTCCATGTCGTAGCCCACCTCTCGATCCTCGTGCAAGTGCCGGGCGCCACCCGCCAGCAATATGCCGGAACGAGTCTGACGAACGTAGAAAAATCCGTCGTGCGAATAGACGGGCACCTCGATCCACCGCGGTGCCATTGGCTTCGTGGACAGCATCTGCGCTCGCACCGGCCGAACGTAACGTCCCAGCTCGGGAAAAAGCGTCGGCAGCCATGCGTTGATCGTCACGAGAACGTGCTCTGCACGGACCATACGCTTCGCCGTCTCGATCGACACGCCTCCGGAGTCGGACTCGACGTGCCGTACGGGATGATGCTCCAGGATAGCCGCCTTCGATCGCCCGGCGAGCATCGTCACGAGTGATAGCGGGTTCGTCATCGCACCTGACGGGACGTACAGGCTGCCGAGAAAGCCCCTTGCCGAAATGCGTCGATTCGTTTCATCCGGCGGAAAATAGACCGCCGGCGTGCCGTCTGCGCGCAGCTTCGCAACGGCCGCACGCAGCCTTTGATCTTCCTCGGCCGAGCCCGCGACCACGAGGCTGCCGGTCGATTCGAGCTGGGCAGCCGAGCCGAATTCCCGGAATATCAGATCGCGATTCTCCCGCGTAAAACGAAGAAGGCGTCGTGCCTTCTCTGCACCAAAGTTCATGTGATCCTTTAAGTAATCGGATCCTGCACCTTGTAGGATGAATCCCGCATTGCGTCCGCTCGCGCCGAATGCGAGCTGTTCTGCCTCCACGATCACGACGTGGCGGTGGGGCAGGAGTTTCGACAACCAATAGGCGGTCGAACATCCGACAACGCCGCCGCCGATGACGGCAATGTCGCACCGGTACTCCGGTCCCTTCGCGTGGATCTGCCAATATGAGCGGCTCATGTGACGGATGCGCTTCTAGCGGTTGACGTCCACGACGATGCGACCCTGAATCTTCCCGTCAAGGAGTATCCCGCTGAACTTCGGGACGTCTTCCAATGAGATCGTTTCAGCCTTTATTTCGCTCAGTACGTCCGGCGACACGAGGTCGGCGATGCGATTCCAGGCCATCAGGCGCCGATTAAGCGGGCACGTGTTCGAATCGATACCGAGCAACCTGACGCCTCTCAAGATGAACGGGAAGGCAGTCAGTTGGAGTTCGTGACCACCGGCCAGTCCGCAGGCAGTAACGCTCCCGTGACGACCCAACTGGCTGAGGATGGCGGCGAGGGTTGCTCCCCCGACGGTATCGACCGCGCCGGCCCATCGCGCCGAATCGAGGGGACGCAAAGGCCCACGACTTAACTCATCGCGATGGATGATCCGAGTCGCGCCCAGCCGGTAGAGATAATCATGCGCCGTCGAGCTTCCCGTAGACGCGACGACCGAATAGTCCGAGGCTGCCATTAGCGCTACGGCCATACTCCCTACACCACCGGAAGCGCCCGTGACGACGACTTCACCGCTCGAAGGCGCGACCCCGCTTTCCTTCAGGTCCATTAAGCTCAACATCGCGGTGAGGCCGGCCGTTCCAACGACCATCGCTTCCTCGGGCGTGAGGGATTGCGGAAGCGGGACGAGCCACGCCCCACGAAGACGCTGCAACCCGGAGTAGCCGCCCCAGTGCGACTCCCCCAGACCCCAGCCCGTGCCAATCACCTGGTCGCCGGCCGTGAATTCATCATGATCCGATTCGACCACCTCGCCGACAAGGTCGATGCCCGGTATGAACGGATACTCACCACGTATGATCTTTCCGCGGCCCGTCACCGCCAGGGCGTCCTTGTAGTTCAGTGCCGAGTACGACACGGCCACGAGTACGTCCCCTTCTTGCAGCCTGTCTCGCTCAATCGACTCGACCTGCGGACGCACCCGGCCATCCGTTCGATTCAAAAAAAGTGCGCGCGCCATAATCTTCCTGGATTGCCGTATTCAAAGTACTGGTCAATCTTGCCCAACGTCGACGTCCACGCCGACATACGAAGCGACTCGAGATCGATAGGCTCGCGCCGCCATCAACTTTTTTATTCTCAAAGAGTTGTACTAGATAAATCAGCGAGGTACCGTGTCTCGCGTAGTCCTCTCGATTAAATGAACGGCCATCGCACATATCGCGATACTCCGGATTTCGCACGTAGAGTGCATCCTGACTCTCGAAATCTTGAGGCGCGACGGCGACGTCTCGAGGCGCAGCGCCAGGACCGGCTTAGCTATCACATCCGCTTCCTCTGCTGTCTCGCCGGTTCGATCAGCCTGATGCTGCTGGCCGCCCATCTGCCACTTACTCAAGGCTTGCCTTCCGTCGGATGGTACGTAGTCCACCCGGAAGAGCGCGTCCACCTCGAGGCGGTGGAAACGTCGGAGTCACTCCCCGTGAAAGCCGGCACTCCCGTCACGAAATTTGAAGCAAGCAATGACGATCCGCCGCCCGGCGAAGAGCCGCCGGCGAAATCCGAGGAAGACTCCGAACTTCGAAACGTCTCTGCGATCGCGGACAAGGCCCTCAGACGCGTTCAGGGCCGCAGAATTTTCGACTCGGCGCATCGGATGCCCGAGATCATCGGTGGCATAGGCTCATACTACATCCACATCGAGTATCCTGAGGAGGCGATGCAAGCCGGCGTCGAAGGGCGCCTCGTGCTGAGCTTCGTCGTAGAGACCAGCGGACACACGACGTCCGTCGAAGTCGTCGAGACGCTCCATCCGGCCTGCGACTCCGCCGCGGTCCGTGCCCTGCGGCAAACGCGATTCGTGCCGGGACGCCAGAACGGCGACGTCGTCCCCGTTCGGATGCGGTTACCGGTCCGATTCAAGCTCGTGACGCCGGGCGGAGACGATTCCCCCGCCGGATCGAAGTCAGCCTCGAGCTAGGTGCCCCCGAGCGCCGCCGGAGGCTGCTCGGCTGCGTGCAATGCATCAGAATCGTGCATTCTTCGCGCCGGTGCCCTCAGCTCGGCACCGCGAGATCCCCTCGATATACGGTGAGCCGCCTGAGCTGCAAAGTGTCTTCGTCGGTTCGAGCCCGCCATTTGCGAACCGCGCGCCGGTTGCCGGATTCGGCACGGAAAACGGCACCGCTGCCGTCTTCGCGGATCTCGAGGGTGCCCTCGAGCTCGTGCCGGCCGCGATCGAAGCGAGGTCCCTCCCATACGATTTCTAACTCAATCTGGTACGTCCGACCGGCGGAATTGAACCGCCAATCCTCCACGTACGCCCTTGCTGCCTGGTCGCCCGGATACGAACCGAGTTCGTCGATGATCATTTCGGTAGCCTGCTCTGCGAAGTAACGCACGTCGTTTTCGCGATCCTCTTCCGACTTTCGATGCACTTCTCTGATCGTCGATGCGAGAGGAATCGGCTTATCACCCAGCCCGGCATGAATTTCAAACGTGACGCGGGCGGACTGGTGGTCGAGAAGTTCGGAATCCAGATAGTATTTGAAATTTCTGTAGTTGGCGAGACCGCTGAGGTTGAAGCGGCCGTGCGGATTGCCGAAGGGAATGCGAACGGCGCCTCGCTCTTTTGCCTCTGCATCATCGACCCATACCAGGAGATGTCCGCGGATTCCGTTCGACTGGATAGGCTCCCATCCATCTCCTTCGAACTCGCGCCGTTCCACCTGAAACGACAGATCATAAGATCCCTCTTCAGGATTGCCTGCGCGTGGATATGAGATCTTTTCCGTAACACTAACTTTCTTGGGTGAAGATTCGATGGACTGCTGCACGCAGATCTGACGCAATTTGACGAACCCGCAGGCCTCTATCATCATACGCTCGCGGTTGCCGAGCTTCGCGTCAGGTATCGGGATCACGCCCTCCGCACCACTATAGAGCGTATCGTATCGGGAATTGAAGAGCGTGATGACGGTCGAGTCGGCATCGATCGGTGATCCCCCGCCAATTACTTTGCGTTCGGCATATGCCACGTCGACGCGCGCGGAGTCCCAACTCATGCGACCGACGTCGAAGCTCGATGCGAGATATTCCGCGCGGGCGCCGCATCCGAAAAGCAAGAGCGCTATCGTCATCGATGCCACCGTCTGAAGCGCTCGACGCACTCGCAATGCCGTCTCCTCTGATTCCATCCACCGATCCGACTTCCTGCCTTCACCCTGCCGGGTCCAATTGCTATACGTGGCAGACGTCGCTCGGTTGCTCGTGGACACGCGGAGCAGGTCCCGCGGAGTCGTCGTGTCGAAACGGCCGCTAATCCACCCTTGAAGCGTACGCCGTCGAACCGGCTCCGAGGGAACGCCTTGTCTGAAAATCAGTCTATTTAGATGATCCCGATTCTCTATGAAGCGGAAGGTGTCGGGTATGCTCGGAAGCGCTTTCAATCATTACGTGCGCCATGGCTGAGATTCAGGCATTGACTCGACCGGATTGGCAGGAAGCCGACGATTTCCTGCCAATCATCGGTACGGATTACATCGAATTTTATGTCGGCAATGCCAGGCAGGCGGCCCACTTTTATCAGTCCGCCTTCGGCTTTCAAATCAGCGGGTACCGAGGTCCCGAGACCGGGTACCGCGATGCCGCCAGTTATCTTCTTCAGCAGGATAAGATTCGATTCGTGTTGACGACGGCGCTTCGACCCCAGTCGCCCACTGCGAGCCACGTCCATCTTCACGGGGACGGCGTCAGAGACATCGCCCTGTGGGTGGATGACGCGTCGTATTCGTTCACCGAAGCAGTGCGTCGGGGGGCGACAGGCATACGAGAGCCGGAAGTGCTCGAGGACGACTTCGGGCGCATCGTAATCTCAGCGATCGCCACGTACGGGGACACGATCCATTCTTTCGTCGATCGTAGTGATTATGGCGGCCTCTTCATGCCCGGATTCGTTCCGTCGGAGAACGAGTATTTTCGCCCCCCTCCTACCGGGCTAAGGTACGTTGATCACTGCGTGGGTAACGTGCGCCTCGGTGAGATGGACCAGTGCGTACAGTTCTATGCTGACGTGATGGGCTTCAAGAACATGATGTCCTTTGATGACAAGACCATCTCGACCGAGTACAGCGCCCTCATGTCAAAGGTCATGTCCAATGGCAATGAGCGGATCAAATTCCCCATCAACGAGCCCGCGAAAGGCAAGAAAAAGAGCCAGATTGACGAATATCTCGAGTTTTATCTCGGCCCGGGTGTGCAGCACATCGCAATGGCGACAGACGACATACTGGAGACGGTAACGTCCCTTCGGGACCGCGGCATCCAATTCCTTCACGTCCCGAATACGTATTACGACGCACTTCAGAAGCGTGTGGGCACCATTGACGAACCCCTCGAAAGCTTGCAGGACCTCGGCATTCTCGTCGACCGCGACCCCGAGGGATATCTGCTTCAGATTTTCACGAAACCGGTTCAGGACCGCCCGACGGTCTTCTACGAGATCATCCAACGCAAGGGTGCGCGCTCATTCGGCGCCGGTAATTTCAAGGCACTGTTCGAGGCTATCGAGCGTGAGCAGGCGCTGCGTGGTAATTTGTAGACCGACACCCGTCATCAACCGTTGCCTTCTGCCATGCCATTCTACACGCGACTAGGAAACGTTCCGCACAAGCGGCACACACAGTTCCGCAGGCCTGACGGCGAGTTGTATAAAGAGGAAGTCGTCGGTGCGGAAGGATTTAGCGGAATTTCGTCCATCGCTTACCACATCCACGAACCGACGCTCGTGGATCGGATCGAAGAGCCTATCCCCTATGCCATCGAATACGCCGATGCGGACTTCCTACGGCACCGTCATATCAGGGGATTCGACCTTCCCGAAGGCGGGAATTGGATCAGCGGCCGCAGATACGTCATGGGCAATAGTGACGTCCGCCTGGCCCTGTGCCGTCCGGATACGTCGATGGAGGTCTTCTACAAGAACGCTTCCTGCGACGAGCTGGTGTTCGTTCATGAGGGCGATGGCACGCTCGAAACTACCCTCGGCAACGTAGAATTCCATCCGGGCGACTACGTCCACATTCCTCGAACGCTGACTCACAAATGGGTTTTTGCCGGTCCCGTTACGCCTCGGCTGCTCATCATCGAGGCTGAATCCGACCTTCGATTTCCCAAGAAATACCGCAACGAATTCGGGCAGCTGCTCGAACACAGTCCGTATTCCGAGCGCGACGTTCGACCGCCTTCCGATCTGATCGTGCACGACGAGAAGGGAGAATTCGAGGTGCGCATCAAGAAGCACGGATACCTGCATCGCTACGTCTATCGTTACCATCCGTTTGACGTAGTGGGATGGGACGGTTACATGTATCCGTACGCCATTTCAATTCATGACTTCGAGCCGATCACCGGGCGGATCCATCAGCCCCCGCCGGTGCACCAGATGTACGCCGGCCGCAATTTCGTGGTGTGTTCTTTCGTTCCGCGCAAGTTCGACTACCATCCCCAGTCGATCCCCGCACCATACAATCATTCCAACATCGACTCCGATGAGGTTCTCTACTACGTGGATGGCGAGTTCATGAGTCGACGCGGCATCGACCGCGGCTCGTTCACGCTCCATCCGGGAGGAATCCCCCACGGACCGCATCCCGGAGCCGTCGAAGCGTCGATAGGGAAAGAGGCAACGGACGAGCTGGCCGTGATGGTCGATACCTTTCGACCGCTCCACCTTACGCGGACGGCCCTCGATCTGGAAGACGTTGGTTATGCGTACTCGTGGAAGACGGAGGAACGCGAGAACGTGTTGACGTGAGAACGAGTCGACGTGTCGACGCCGGGACGCTGCGGCAGCGTGGGCGAAACGAAAACGTAAGGGCGTTGGGTTGTTTTCGACGTGCCTGCTAGTCGTCACCGTCGGGTTTCGGTTCGAAATCCAGGGCAGCGGAATTAATGCAAAAGCGTTTTCCGGCGGGCTTCGGCCCGTCGTCGAACACGTGACCCAGATGGGATTCGCACGCGGCGCACAGCACTTCGGTCCGGGTCATCCCCAGGCTCCGGTCCTCGTCCAGCTCGACACTTTCCTCGTCGATGGGCGCGTAGAAGCTGGGCCAGCCGCTGCCTGATTCATATTTCGTGTCCGACCCGAAGAGCGGCGTGCCGCAGGCGGCACAACGATAGACACCCTCCCCCTTGTGCTGATAGTATTTCCCTGTGAAAGGCCGTTCCGTGCCTTTCTTTCTAAGGATCTCGAACTCCTCGGGTGAAAGCACCTCTTTCCACTCCGTTTCGGATTTTTTGATCTTATCGGCCATACGTCGTTAACCTCGATTCTACTCAAGAGCGTTAGAGTTCCGGAATCCACGAAATCGCCGCCACGGATTGGATACATTTACGTTCTGCCGGGACATCCGGTTGCCGACTGCGTCACATCAGGACGGCCGACCGGCCGAGACCTCGTGGTCGCGTACGACGCTCCAACCTATTATTCTACGAACTGAATTTCGACCTTCGAATCAGTGTGCTAATGACGGAGATCAATGGCGAGCGAACTCGCGAAGATACGTTCCCTCTTGGTCAGGAGATCGTCTGGCGGCCGGTACAAGAAAGTATCGACGCGAGCAATTTGATGCGGTTCATGCGCTCGTATGGAATCGAGTCGTACGACGAACTCATGCATCGATCGATCGAGGACGTAGCGTGGTTCTGGGACGCCGCGCTGCGAGATCTCGGCATTGAGTTCTACGAGCCCTACGAAAAGGTCGTCGACCTGAGCGACGGCATCCAGTTTCCGTCCTGGTGCGTGGGCGGCCGCATGAACATCGTCCACAACCTGCTGGATAAATGGCAGGGAACGCACGTGGCGCGCCGGGACGCGATTCGATGGGAAGGCGAGGACGGCGGCGTCGTCACGACGACGTACGAAACGCTTCACCGCGAGGTGTGCCGCTGCGCCAATGCGCTTCGCGAGCAGGGCCTCGGCAAGGGTGACGTCGTTGGATTGTACATGCCTATGACGCCCGAGCTGTGTGCCGCCTTTCTTGCCATCGCTAAGATCGGAGCCGTCATCTTGCCCCTGTTCAGCGGATATGGATCCGGAGCCGTTGCGACCCGCCTGAACGATGCAGGCGCAAAGGCCCTCTTCACGTCGAATGGAGCTTATCGGCGCGGCAATGTCGTGAACATGAAGATCACGGCCGACGAGGCGCTCGTCGACGTCCCGACGGTCGAACACGTCATCGTGCATCGCCGGGTCGAGATGACTGAAGAGGCCCCGTTGACCGACGGTCGCGACCATTGGTGGCACGACCTCATCTCGAGACAGTCGGATGAGGCCACGACCGAGCGAACTTCGGCTGAAGACGTTCTCATGATTATCTATACGAGCGGTACGACCGGTCGTCCAAAAGGAGCTGTGCACACACACTGCGGCTTTCCCGTGAAGGCCGCGCAGGACATGTATCACAGCATGGATCTGCATCCGGGTGAATGCATGTATTGGATGTCGGACATGGGTTGGATGATGGGTCCATGGCTCGTCTTCGGCACGCTGTGCATCGGTGCGACGATGGTGTTGTACGATGGCGCACCCGACTATCCGGACGTCGATCGACTCTGGCAGCTTACGGCTGATCATGCCGTGACGCATCTCGGCATTTCGCCCACGGTGATTCGGGCCCTCAAGACGCACGGCGTCGAACCGATCCGCAAGCACGATCTCTCGCACCTGCGAACGGTCGGATCGACGGGCAGTCCTTGGGATCCCGAGTCCTGGACGTGGCTGTTCGAGAACGTCCTCGAGAGCCGAAAGCCGATACTTAACTATTCCGGGGGGACGGAAATTAGCGGCGGCATCCTTTGTGGAAATATTCTCAAGCCGCTCAAACCATGTGCGTTCTCGGGACCCGTACCCGGCATGGCTGCGGACGTCGTCGACGAGACGGGAGCGTCGGTACGTGGGGAGGTCGGTGAGCTGGTCATCCGCCGGCCATGGATCGGCATGACACGCGGCTTCTGGAACGACCGCCAGCGCTACCTCGACACGTACTGGAGCCGCTTTGAGGACGTCTGGGTCCACGGAGACTTCGCCGTCGTAGACGAAGACGATCTCTGGTACATCCTCGGGCGCAGCGACGACACGATCAAGGTCGCCGGCAAACGACTCGGTCCGGCCGAGGTCGAGGCCCTGCTGAATGCGGATGCCGCCGTGGCGGAAAGTGCCGCCATTGGCGTACCGCATGACGTGAAGGGGCAGGACGTCGTCGCTTTCGTCGTTCTCAATCCCGGCGTCGAAGCCACGGAAGAGCTGCGTGAATCGCTTATCCGCCGTGTCACGAACGAACTCGGCAAGCCGCTGCGTCCGCAGGAGATCAGATTTGTCGATGCCTTACCGAAAACCCGCAACGCTAAGGTGATGCGTCGCGTCATTCGAGCCATTTATTTGGGAAGCGAGCCGGGCGACGTGTCCAGTCTTGAAGATCCGACTACGCTCGAGGCAGTCCGAGCGGCTCGCTGACCGTCCCCGCTTCGCCGAGGTGCTTCCCGCCCTTTGCGTTTCACCTTCCTAATACGCCCAGAACGCCCGCTCAAAATGCTCGATCTCCGGATCGCGATCCGGGCGGAGAATGATGCTGACGACGTCGAATCGGCACCGCGCCTTTTCGAGGTGACGTTCGTGTAGATAGGCCTGCGCCGCGCGAACGATATGCCGGCGCTTGGCCTCCGAGACTGATTCTTCCGGCCGGCCGAATCCAAGACCCGATCGAATCTTTACCTCCGTGAACACGAGTTCGCCTCCGATGCCGCGCTCATCCGGCGGCGAAAAACAGATCAGGTCGACTTCGGCGCGCTCGAATCGATAATTGCGATCGAGGATGGTATACCCCTCGCCCTCGAGATATCGGGCAGCGATTTCTTCTCCACGGTCGCCGAATGTCTTCGTATTCATTTTCGCTTCAAATTTTTCGCCATGGCGGCCCAACCGCCCGAGCCTCCACCATACGGGGGCCTCGCTGCAAGTGCCTCGATAATAATGCGTTGGCACACGACTTGATTTCACTTGCCGGTCGCCGCCTCAAGCTGCATTGCGAAATTCCCCTTTGAAGGCGTCGGCGAGCCGTGTGCCTTCGGGGGATTGTTCGTACTTTTGCCCTACGGTCTGCGAAATTCGTCTGAACGTCTCTCGTAACAGGCCGTTCGGCGCGGCAGCCCAGGCCACCCGGCGATTTCGCCCCGATTCCAGAACCTCGACACGTCCGGACTCAATTCGCGACGCAGCTCTCGCGAGAAAAACATCCGACATCTATCTGATATCGACCGCACGCCGTGTCTCGTATCATAACGCTTACGACGGACTTCGGAACGAAGGATGCGTACGTGGGGGCCATGAAGGGTGTGATATTGAGCATCCATCCCGACGTGCGCGTCGTTGACGTATCGCACGACGTCTCACCTCAGGACGTGATGGAGGCAGCGTACGTGCTTCGCGACGCAGCCTTCTACTTTCCACCCGATACGATTCACGTGGTCGTCGTTGATCCGGGCGTAGGAACGACGCGTCATCCGGTGGCACTCCGTACGTCCGGGCACACGTTCGTCGGTCCGGACAACGGGATTTTTCCCCTTCTGCTGAGCGGCGAGCGGCCCAGCGAGTGCGTCGTGCTCGATCGACGTGAGTACTGGCGAACGACCGATATCAGTTCGACCTTTCACGGCCGCGACGTTTTCGCACCCGTAGCGGCCCACCTGTCTCTCGGCGTACCTCTTCGCGACGTAGGCCGATCCCTGTGCGAACTTAAGCCCCTACACTGGGCTCTTCCGATGGCCGACGACGAGGGTGTGCAGGGCTGGGTCGTTCATGTCGATCGCTTCGGAAATTGCATCACGAACGTCTCGAGGCAAATTCTCGATGAGCGGCGCGCCGGAAGGCCGGTGAAGTGCTTCGTGGGCAATGCAATCCTCGCGGGCATTTCGAACACGTACGCCGACGTCGATCTAGGCGAGCCACTGATCCACTATAATAGCAGCGACGTCCTCGAAATCGCCGTTCGCGCCGGGAACGCGGCGGAGCTTCACGGCATTCGAAAGGGCGACCCAGTCAATCTGCTTTTCCGAGATCAGAAGTAGAGTGCCCGAGCGGCTCATGTCTTCATCTCCTCTATTCGGCACGAGTCGTGATGCATTAATGCAGCATCTCGAAAGCTTGTTCGCGCTTGCACAGGTCGTGACGCCGAGCGCCGCTCAGGCCGTCGAACTCGTAGAGTCGACGTACCAGCGCGCATTCGAAATGGACGAGGAGTTTGAATCCGGCGACGAGGCCCGGACGTGGCTCTTCCGACTCATGATGGACCTCCGTGACGAGGCCGATCGAGCCGCACGTGGCGAGGGACCAGCGTCGTTCGGGGCTGAATCAGCCGTCGCGTCGAGGCCCACTCCCGAATCGTCGTCCCCCGCGCCCGATCTGGCCGACTTTCGACGGCGTTTGGCCGAGGAATTGATCGACGAGGCAATTCCACAGGCGTTCGCCTCCCTCAGCACGCAGCAGCGTCTCTTCCTCATGCTCTGCGACGTTGAGCGGATGAGTTGCGACGACGCCGGTCACGTACTTGGTGTCGAGTCCTCTCAAGCCTGCACCAAACTAGACGAGGCGCGTCTCGCACTAC
>CAZMXY010000025.1:15828-27708 GCA_964570345.1 uncultured Rhodothermales bacterium
GTCTCGGCACCGGGCGACTTGACGTGGGGAGGCATGCTGAGGAAATTCAGCCTGGTCGTGGCGATCATCGCCGTTGCCGGACTGCTCGGCTACGGCTTCACGCGCCTCACTACACGCGAGCCGGACCGAAATCTCATCTCACTCTCTGCTCGCCAGGCTGAGTTAATCGAGCCGACCTTCCGAACGACCAGCGCAGAGCAGGCAGAACGCTACATATTTGATCGACTGGGAATCCGCGTCACCGTTCCGACGATCCGCGGGGCTACACTTCAGGGACTCTCCATCCGTGAGGTTACGCGGAGCGCCAACGTACCCGTCCTCCTCTTCCAGGACGTCGACTCGAACCGGACCCTCACCATTTACGTGTACACGTACGCCTTTCTCGACCGTCATGAGAGGCGGCTCGTCCTCGAGCGTGACATCCTTCGTCAGATTGAAGACGAAGGCAATTTTGACCTGCACGATTTGGGGCGCGAGAAGGCTCTGATCTGGCGGCATCGCGACGACATCTTCATAGCGATTACAGAGGGCGACGCCGAAGAACTCCGCGGTCGGATTGCCTTTCCGTCATAGAGGCCGTTCGGGTTTCGGCCTGAGGCAGGACGATGCGAAACGTGGTCCCGTACCCCAATTTAGAGTGCACGAGCGTCAGCGTGCCTCCGTGGTAGTCCTCGACGATCCGTTTCGCCAGACTGAGGCCGAGGCCCCAGCCCCGTTTTTTCGTGCTGTATCCCGGCCGGAACACGTTCCGCCAGTTGCGCCGATCTATACCCTTGCCGGAATCTTTCACGTCGATGACGATCCGTCCGTCGGAGGCGAACGCCGACAACTCGATCGTCCCACGATCCGTCTCGATCGCATCCAGCGCATTCTTCAAGAGGTTCTCGACGACCCACTCGAAGAGCTCCACGTTAAGCGGAGCACGCAATTCGCCCGGCACGGAGACGTCGAGTGACACGCGAACGCCTTGTTGAGGCATTCGTCGACGCATGTAATCGGCCGTCGCTCGAATCACCGGCTCCAACGCCCGCACCTCGAGTTTCGGAAGTGATCCGATGTCCGAAAAGCGTCCGGCTACGCGGTTCAGCCTGGCGACGTCTTTCTCGACCTCCTCGATCGCCTTTCGCTGTTGCTCGGCCGACATCTGATCGACCTTCATCAGCTCGATCCAGCCCATCAAGCTGGAGATCGGCGTCCCGAGTTGATGCGCGGCCTCTTTGGCCATGCCTACCCAGAGACTGCTCTGCTCGCTGCGCCGTACGTACGAAAAGCCGAGATATCCGACCAGAATGAAGAGTGCGACGAAGAGCAGCTGAATGTATGGAAACACGCGCAACTCACGCACCAGTCGGGATTCGTCGTAAAAGATGTATTGTTTGAGTTTGTGTTCCCCGGGTCCGAGCTCGATAGTAATCGGCTCGTGAACCTGCGCCATTTCGGTCGCGCGAGCCCTTAGCCTGGCCATCGCGGCTCGTTGCCGGTCTTCGGAAAGGTGGCCCAGCGAATCCGGCACCGCAACGTTGTGCCAGAAATTGATCTCGTTGAGCGTGGAATCCGTGATGATTGCCGGTATCCCGAAATCACCCTGCAAGACGATCTCGCTCGCGAGGGTCACGTCGCCGGAGGGCGGCATTGAACGCGCCCATGCCAGCGCCTCGCGGTATCGCTCCCGCTCGTCGGGTGTGAGGTCCAGCTCACCTTCTTCGATCCGTTCGCTCATTTCCCGAAAAACGGGCAAGTACGGATTGGCGGACCGGGAAGCCGAGGCGATTTGCTCCTGCGCACTCGCCCATAATTGCACCATGAATTGCTCTCGCTCGCGCAGTCGCTCAACGAGGTGATTCGTGTAGGCGAGCGACGCCACCGCAATTAGAACGGCGAATACGATGAGGCCCAGCTTGAGCTTTACGGAATGACGGTACGCTTTCATCGAGACAGGACTCTTGGCCGATCTGTTTTCGCGCGATGGAACGACCTTCCACTGCGGCAGCGTCAGGATGACAGGAACAGTACTGCTCCAACTCCTTCGGAGTTCGTCTCGTGCCCGCCGTGTCGTCAGGAATCCTGACGCTTCCTGGCCACGGAAGGGATCAGGCGGAAACCGTCTCCCGGCGACTCGTTACGATCTGCTCGCGCCTAGGCCCGGTGGAGACCATCGAGATGGGGACGTCGATGAAGTCGCTGATGAACGCTAAATACTGCCTCGCGGCACGGGGCAGATCTTCGAAGCGTTCAGATCCCGCGAGATCCTCCGACCAGCCCTCGAACGTCTCGAAAATCGGCTCTACCTTCTGCAGTGTATGGACCTCACTCGGGAAACGGGCGGATGTTTTGCCGTCGTAGCGATAGGCCGTGCAGATCCGAAGCTCCTCAAATCCAGTGAGAACGTCGAGTTTCGTGATCGCGAGCTCCGTAAGACCGTTGATCATCGACGTATACCGCAGCGCAACGAGATCGAGCCAGCCGCAGCGGCGGGGGCGGCCTGTTGTCGCGCCGTATTCGTCGCCGCTTTTCCGCAGTCGTTCGCCCACGTCGTCGTTTAGCTCGGTCGGGAAAGGCCCGTTGCCGACGCGCGTGCAGTATGCTTTCACGATGCCGATGACACGGCGAATCTCCGTCGCGGGCACGCCGAGGCCCGTGCAACAACCGCCTACGGTCGGATGGCTAGACGTCACGAAAGGATACGTGCCGAAATCGACGTCGAGGAGCGAGCCCTGTGCACCCTCGGCAAGGATGCGTTTGCCTTCTTTCAACGCATGGCCGAGGTACTGCGACGTGTCGGTTACGTACGGATCGATCAGCTTGTCGAACTCGACGTATTCGTCGATGATTTGCTCGACGTCCAACTCGTCTGCGTCATAAATCCCCTTGAGAATCGCATTCTTCTCCTCGATCGCCTCTTTCAGCTTAATCCTGAGCACGTCACGGTCGAGCAAGTCGACGACGCGGATTCCCGTGCGCGCAAATTTGTCGACGTACGCCGGTCCGATGCCGCGTCCCGTCGTACCGATGGCACTCGCGTCGCGGGCCCGCTCGCGCGCCTCTTCGATCCGCTTGTGATACGGCATGATGAGATGGGCGTTGTGCGAAATCAACAGGCGTCCATCGACGTCGTATCCAAGATCGCGGATCATTCGGATCTCTTCCATTACGGCCACCGGATCGATCACGACGCCGTTGCCGATTACGCACGTCACGTCGTCGTGGAAGATGCCGCTCGGCACGAGATGTAATACGAACGTCTCGTCGCCCCAGCAAATCGTGTGGCCGGCATTGGCCCCGCCTTGATAGCGAGCCACGACGTCCATTTCACTCGAGAGGAGGTCGACGATCTTTCCTTTGCCCTCGTCTCCCCACTGCGTCCCAATTACGACCGATACCGGCATTTCGACTCCTCTGTCTTGGCGCATCCTCGGCGCCATACAATTCTCGGCGCGTCGTGTCGACGTGACCGTTCAAGGTACCGTCCTCGGCACCGTTTCGCTACCGTGCCCCAATTCCTACGTCCACGGCTGAGATCGAGCGTGACGATTGGCCACCTACGTGCGCCCTGCCGGGCGCACCACAAAGAAGGCGGCGAGATTGTGCCCCGCCGCCTAGGAATCAATTACGTTCTCCATAAGAGGCGTTTACGTCT
The DNA here is from genome assembly GCA_964570345.1 of uncultured Rhodothermales bacterium. Taxonomy (GTDB): domain Bacteria; phylum Bacteroidota; class Rhodothermia; order Rhodothermales; family VXPQ01; genus CAZMXY01. The sequence continues at coordinate 19,466 of CAZMXY010000025.1, forward strand.
CGTCGGACCATCCACGCCTCCTTAAGTGCCCGTCGCCGTTCTGACCCGACCGTTTCACCTATTCGGATTCAGGGGGGTCGGTTTCAAAACTTTCCACCGCTTCCTCCGTCGAGTCGTAGTGCTTGAACACCGTAATCAGTTTCGTGATGACCAGAAGCGACTGAATGCGATCGGCAACGTTTGCGAGCCGAAGGTCCCCGCCGGCATTCCGCATAGTCGTCATGCCGCTGATCAACATGCCGAGGCCGCTGGAATTCATGAACTTAACCTTTCCGAGATCGACGACGACGTTCTTCTTGCCGCCCTCCTTCATCTCGTGAAGCTGATCGTGGAGCTTGGCACCGTCCGGACCACCCATGACGTTGCCCTTTAGCTGCAACACGACCGCATTGTACCGCTCGTCGACGTTATAATTCATCTCTCGATCAAAATTACGGTTGAGTCGGATGCTCAGCTTCGACGACCGGCTATCACCCGTTCGCGGAGCTCTACCAGCACCGGCGACGCCACGAAGATGGACGAGTACGTTCCGATTCCGATACCGAGAATCAACGCGAAGGCGAAACCACGGAGCACTTCGCCTCCGAATATAAACAGGACCGTCACCACGAGCAAGGTGGTCCCCGAGGTCACGAACGTTCGGCTTAACGTATTGTTTATGGATCGATTGACGAGCTTGTCGTACGTCTCAGTCTTAAATAGATTCGAATATTCACGAATGCGGTCGAACACTACCACGGTATCGTTAAGTGAGTATCCGACGATGGTCAGAAACGCCGCGATAATCGTTTGATCGATCTGAAGCGAAAACGGCAACGCTCCCTGTAGGATAGAAAAGACGCCCAACGTGATCAGGATGTCGTGGAACAGCGCTGCGACGGCTCCGACCCCAAATCGCCATTCGAATCGAATCAGGATGTAGACGAAGATGACGAGCAGGGATCCGAAGATCGAATAGATCGCCCCCTCCTTCAGATCCTCGGCAAAACGCGGTCCGACGATGTCGGTTTTGATCACCGTCGGGTTCGAGCCGGAGAAGGACTGGGCAATTCCGTCTACGATCATCCGCTGCACCTCGGTCGTCTCTCCCTCCACCGACGTGCGGATGAGGAGCTGATTTTGACCGAAGCTCTTTACCTCCGGCTCTTGCCCCAGCGCCTGCGCAAGCGCGGCTCGCACACTTACGGCTTCGAGCTGCGCCGAACTCTCGATGACGAACTCCATTCCGCCCTGAAAGTCGATGCCCAGCTCGAGGCCACGGGTCATCAACGAACCCAGGCTCGCGATCAGCAGCACTGCCGAGAGGACGTACGCCCGCCTGCGGTGCGGAATGAATTTGAATTCAGTGTTTTCAAATACTCTCATGACGTTCTCAATCTGTTTGCTGTCCCTGCCGGGACAATGGATTCTCCCACTCCCTGCGTCGCGCCCAGCATCCTCAACCGTAGGAAATCGCCATCCGGCGCTCAACCACCATCCAATCGAAGACGATGCGCGAGACGATGATGGCCGTGAAGAGCGACGAAAGAATGCCCGCCATTAGCGTCACGGCGAATCCCTGAATCGGACCGACTCCGAACGAATAAAGGATTGCGCCAACGAAGAAGGTGGTGATGTTGGCGTCGAATATCGCGCTAAACGCTTTCGAGTAGCCCGCATCGATGGCAGCCTTCAGGGTCTTTCCGGTCGCCTGCTCCTCGCGTACTCGCTCGAAGATGAGGACGTTCGCGTCCACGGCCATACCGATCGTCAGCACGATACCCGCTATGCCGGGCAGTGTGAGGGTCGCATTGAACGCCGCCAGAATGCCGAAAATGAAGATGATGTTGAAGAGAAGGGCCATGTCCGCGACGAGTCCCGCCGTCCGGTAGTACCAAATCATGAACAGCGCGACCAGAAGCAGACCCACCGTCACGGAGATGAACCCCGCACGGATAGACGCCTCTCCGAGGCTCGGACCCACCGTTCGCTCTTCGACGATGTCGACCGGAGCCGGCAGCGCGCCGGACATCAGGACCGTCACGATGTCCTGCGCCTCTTCACGCGAATCGAGACCCGTAATTGACGACCGCCCCCCGACGATCCTATTGATTACGGTTGGATATGAATACACGTAATCGTCGAGGACGATCGCGATGTTCTTGTTCACGTTGGCCCCCGTCAGGCGGGCCCACGTTCGGGCCCCTTCGGAGTTCATGACCATCGTCACTTCCGCACGATTGAGCTCGTCGAAATCGACGCGCGCATCGGTAATGACCTCTCCGGTCAGCTCGGTCTCTTCGCGCACGCCTAGAAGGTAGTACATCTCCAGTCCCGTCTCGGTCTGCCCCACGGGGCTCGCCGTATAAAGGAGTCGGACGTTGTTCGGCAGGAGGGCTTGCACTTCCGGACGACTCAGCAGCTCGCTCACACGCGCCGTGTCCTGCTCAGAGACGATTCCGAACACGACGCCCTGACCGACCGGCTGCATTAAGGCGAGAAGCGGGTTTGCCGCCTCCTCCGGTTCGGGCTGATCGAGAAGCGACGTCGCATCGAACCCGGTGTCGGCCGACGCCTGCGTGTCGCCGGTCTCGTCCACGAGCCCATCCGCGTCCGCAGCTAGCGTATCGACCGAATCGCTATCCGTCGTGTCGTCAAGAGCTTGATTTCCCTGCTCGAAGTACTGAATAATCTGCTGCAGCGACCTCTGAAGGTCGTCCGGTTCGGCCATGAGGTGAAATTCGAGGCGCGCCGTTCCCTTCAACAAATTGCGAACTCGCTCCGGATCGTCAATACCCGGCAGTTCCACGACGACGCGCCGGGTACCCTGCTTCTGAATCGATGGCTCGGTCACTCCGTAGCGATCGACGCGATCACGTATGATCGCGATGGCTCGGTCGATCGCGTTGTCGGCTTGATCTTGAAGATATCCGGCGACGTCCGCATTGCTGGAGCGCCGAGTGATGCCGGCATCCGGATTACGGAAATACCGCGAAAGGCGCGCGTCCGGATCGCGCTGCTCGAACTCCGAAACAAACGCTTCGATGATCGAAATGCCCTGCTGATTGGAGCGCTCGGTTGCCGCCCGGAGCACTTCGTCGAACGTGTCGTCGGTGTCCACTGCCAGTTCGCGGATCAGGGCGTCGGTGCGCACTTCGAGCGTGACGTGCATTCCTCCTTGCAGGTCGAGTCCCAGGCTCAGAGCCTTCTCCTTCGCCTGGCGTATTTTTTGGATGTTCTGTTCCTCATACAACCGTCTTTCCTCTCCCTCGAGCCGCTCCAGTTTCCGCTCGATGAGGTAATTTTGCACGGAGGGATAGAGGTAATAGACCGACAGTCCGAGAAAGAAGACGGTCAAAAATATCTTTAGTCCGTTCCCCTGCATGATAATTCTATCGTTGGGCTTGAAAATCTGAATGACGACGACCGAAACGGTCGTTCGTCGGGAAATACGATCTAGATGGAAGGGGCGAACGCCTTTTCGAAGCAGACGCTGCGCCAAAAATGGAAGGGCCTTCTGATCTACGGGCCGAGAGACCGGGCCGAAGAAAGGACGCGAAGGGAAACGACGACGAATTTGTCGTTCGACGGCGAAGCGAGCGTGTTCCGGGCAATCAGGCTAAGGATCGCTTCAGCGACGATCCCCACATTCGATGGGGCGCCGCCGTTAGTGAACGATTGCGGTGTCGCCTTCGACAAGTACAAGCGGGGTAGCACGCCGTCATCAACGACTTGCGTATACCGCCGCTGAAGATACGTAAGCAGTGCGTCGTTGCTCAGATCGCGCTCGGTGAACGCCTGAGCAATCGAACGACCGGGGGCGGCCTCCTGATACGACGCGAGAAAGGCCGTAACGAATTCCTGTAAAGAAGCGGCTCGAGCCTCAACCGCGCCGGCAATAGCCCCCGCCACGGCATCATCGACCGGAACGCGAAGCTGCGCGCGTATCCAGCGCTCGTACGTTCCGAATTGTGCGCCCTTCGCTGCCGGGGCTTGCGGAATGAAGAGGGTCGGAAGGAGGCTGAGGATCAGTACCGCCCCAAGCACCCGACTCGCCCATCTATGTCGCACCCACGTCATGAGCTGAAGCGTCGGACTCTATCGTAAATACCTGACTGACATGCACTTCATTCACAGAAAAACAATAATACTGCCCCTCGATTTCTCGATCAATGCTTCTAAATGAAGCTTTGGCAAAGGGTCGGCCGCTGTTCAATCTGCCACGGCAAACGTCACGTGCACATTGGCCCGTACTTCGATTTCCCCGGCGGCATAGGCATCCGGCTCGGGAGCCGCGTCCTTCGCGGCTTGATCCATCGATTCCATGCGAAGAATAGGGCGGGGAAAGTCGAAGCTTTGCTCGTTGGCGTTTCGTAGCTCGCCGAGCTCTTCACCGAGGGTCTCCACGATTAGACCCGCCTTGTCGCGAGCATTCAGTACGGCGGCGCGTATCGCGTCGTTCCGCGCCGCGTCTCGATCCTTCAGCTCGTAGGAGACGTGATTGAGCCGGTTAACTCCTCGCTGCACTATCTGTGCGATGAGCGCCGGTAAGGTCTCGAGGTCATGCACTTCGGCGACGACCTGCCGAGTGGCCTGATATCCACGTTCGACGTACCGCCGGAGATCCTCGTCGTACACCCGGTGCCGCTGAAGTTGGACCGTCTCGAGCCGAATGAACCGCTCCTCGATTCCGAGCTCGCGGACGGCGTTCATGGCATTGCGGGAGGCCTCGGCGTTCTGGCGCCGCGCCGTCTCCGGATCGTCCGCTGTAGTAACGACGCCGAAGTTGACCCTGGCCATGTCCGGCTGAACACGAACAATCCCTTCTCCGGTCACGCTTACCAGCCGCCGGTTCGCATCGTTGTCCTGTGCCTGCGCGTCGTGCGCCGGCCAGGCCGTTCCGGCAATCAAGAGGAGGGCGACCACGACCGCAGCCGCATGGAAGGTGTATTCGTTAATAGACATTGGTTGACTCGATCTGCGTTACCTGACGTCAAATCTCTCGAGGATGCGGCGTTGCCATCGTCGGTTTACTGCACCGCGAGGAACAGCGCAAGTTCTATACCTGCACTGCCGGTAGGCGGTCGGATGGTGCAGTCCGAGGCGTCTCGAACAACCCTGCCGGTCGCAATGCCCCGCGTGCTCGTTATCGAAGCATATTCACACGCCTCAATGGATGTCGTCATAATGTCATCAAGGCTCGATCCGGGCCATAAGGCGTGGAAACGGAATGGTTTCCCGAACGTGCTCGATCCCGCACAGCCACGTAAGGGTACGCTCGAGTCCGAGACCGAACCCGGCGTGGGGCACGGAACCGTACCGTCGCAAGTCCAAATACCATTCATAAACCTCTCGCGGAAGACCGTGAGCATCGATCTGAGTCTCAAGAAACGACAGATCGGTCGCACGCTCGCCGCCACCGATGATCTCGCCATATCCTTCCGGAGCGAGGACGTCCATTCCAAGCGCCAGCCGGTCGTCGTTAGGGTCACGCCTCATGTAGAATGCCTTGACCTCGGTCGGGTACCGGTGAACGATGATCGGACGATCGTAGTACGACGTCAGAACGGTTTCATCACTACCTCCGAAATCTCCACCCCACTCAAATGAGAGAGCCGAAGACTTCCAATTCGGGATATTGCGGAGATCCTCTTCGATCTCATCCGTCCGCCGGTGAATTTCGATTTCTCGGGCGTCGATCTGACGTTTGCGCCACTTCTTCGCCTGGCCGTATTCTTCTTTGTTCTGACGCTGCTCCTCGCGCAGTCGCGCCTGGTCGTCGCGTAGGGCCTGCATCTTCGCATCCAGCATGGCCGCCGTCTCCGAACTCCGCAGCAGCGCTACTGCCTCGGTGTACGAGAGGCGGGGGAACGGCTTCTTCACGCGCTGAAGAGGAGCCGTGTCCCGCTCAAGTACTTCAAGTTCCCGTGCACAATCCTCCAGAACGGCCTGCGTAACTTCCACGAGAAAGTCTTCGGCGAGCTCCATCGTCATGTCGAGATCGAAAAACGCCATTTCCGGCTCGATCATCCAGAATTCCGTCAGATGCCGTCTCGTCTTCGACTTCTCGGCACGGAACGTTGGCCCGAAGGTGTAGATTTTTCCGAAGGCCATCGCCATCGCCTCACCGTAGAGCTGCCCGCTTTGCGTCAGGTAGGCCTTGTCGTCGAAGTAATCGATTTCGAACAGAGTCGACGTTCCCTCCACGGCATTGCCGGTCAAAATCGGCGCGTCCGTCTGTAAGAAACCCCGCGACTGAAAGAATTGATGGATTGCCATGATGACCCGATTGCGAATCCGCATCACGGCCCACGGACGGCGGCTTCTCAGCCAGAGATGCCGGTTCTGCATCAAGAATTCGATTCCGTGCTCTTTCGGGGTGATCGGATAGTCTTGAGACGGACCAATCTCGCGTGCGCTAAGGACCTGCAGCTCGCATCCGCCCGGCTGGCGCTCGTCAAGCACGACTCGTCCGACGACGGTCATCGAGCACTCTTGTGAGGCCGCTTCTGCCACCCGCCAGGATTCGCCGTCGACTTCTTGTTCATTCACGACGGCTTGAACGATCCCGGTTCCGTCGCGGAGAATCAGAAATTGAAGACCCTTCGAACTGCGTTTGTTGTAAAGCCAGCCTCTGACCGCCACCTCCTCCCCTTCGTGCTCACCGAGTCGTTCGATGGAGGTGTGACGTACCTCTGCGGCAATTTCGGACATGCTGATCGACTTGGTCTAGTCCCCGTTCCCTAGCGCTGCACCAGCTCTCCACGCCAGTTCGGATGCGTGCGCTCGCCGGTTACAGACGAGTGGAGCAGTTCGAACTCGCCGAATCCAGTGAGATCGGCGAAGACGAACATCGCCTGACCCTCGCCGGGAATGCTATTGTAGGTCCAGATTTCGTACGGCTTCATTCCGGGGTCGTACAGATGGGGCTCCACGGCGGTCGGAATGCCGTATCGGATGACGACGCGCCCGCGATCCGTTTGCCAACCCTCTACGCGACTCGTCGAATAGCGGTCGTTTACGTATTGCAGCCTTTGATAGAAGTCATCCTTGAACTCGTTGACCGGGGTTGACGGTTGAGAATCGCGCTTTTGCCAGAATTCCATCAAAGCACGGCGTCGTTCGTCAAGATCTTCGGTGCGCCTCATACGACGCCTTTCACCGTCGTTCGCGATCAGCAGCGCGTGGTCGACGGCCTGGTCGACCTCATCTTCCGACATCGCGGCGTACGGACTCGTATCGAATTCCATCTCCATCGCTACAGGCGCCGACCGCTGGATGCTCGGATTGTACACGAAAAATTTCCGCGCCTGCTCTACGACCGCTTCGTTCTGCTCGTTAAGAAGCGCGACGCGGAGAAAGTACGAACCGCTCGGAAGGGCGCCCAGGTCGAACTGACCCACGATAACGTCATGAGTGCGAGCCTGTCGTACGGTCCGCTTCTGCAGATTCTGCATCGGTTGCGGCCGATTCGCCTCGGAAACGTACGCCAATAGCGTATACTCGCCGCCGGAATCGGCCACCTCTTCCGTTGCGTAAGCCTCGGCATAATAGTAAAGGGTGGGCAGACCCTGGCCGTAAAGTTGATTTGCATTCGGATTTACGATCAAACCGTTCTTGTAGAACGGGTGCTCGCGCGCGTCACTTTGAACGATTCCCGAGGCGAGCGTGATGTCCGAAAGAGCCGTTCGTTCATTCTCCGTGAAGCTCGGGACGAGGACGTCCCTGCGGAGCTCGAGCTCCTGCCGGTTCGTGTTCGTATTCGGTGGAACGATGAGCCGCAACTCGTATTCTCCCGGGGGGACGAGCGTCCGAAGCTGGTGCACGAAATGCTGTCCCTCGCTGAGATCAGCCGTGTCGGGAAGCGTAAACTGAAGCAGCAGCGAATCCGACCATACGGCATCTTCCAGGGCTCCGGGCAGATCCGCCGTTTCACTCCGAACGATCACGAGGTCCAAAGGCACGCGCGCCGCGAAGGCTCCATTCTCCTCGTAATAATCAAGTGAGGCGGCGTCCACGGCCAGGTAGAGCTCCACGAGCGACTGATCTTCGTCGTAGGCGAACGACGAATGGTCAACGTCGATCTGAATTGGAAGGCGGTTCTGGGCGAATAGAGTCGGTGCCGCCAGACAAAGAGCCGCGATCAAGCCTGCGGTGCTTATGCGACGGATGCGGCTTTTCATGTCGATTCGCAGCGAAATTGCAGCGCTTCCGGAGTTGCGATAGAAAAAAGTTTACTGCCGATTCGAACGGAGGATCCGACC
>CAZMXY010000025.1:27808-31833 GCA_964570345.1 uncultured Rhodothermales bacterium
GTCACGTTGCCAACTACCGGCTCCGGATAATGACCCCAGACGCGAAAATCCGATCCGTTCAACTCGCCCCCTTCGATCGTGGTCGAGGTTCCCGACTGCACCGATCCCTCAAAGACCCGGTCCTCGGGAACGCCATCGTTGAACTGAAAATAGTCGAAGCTGAGGACGCCGCTGCCCTCATTCTTCAGCACCGCCGTCATTATTGCGATGGCACCGGATCCGGACAGCGCGCGCGCGTTGGCGGCAGCGACGACGAATTCGCCTTGCGTTTGCGAATTGACTGCCATCAACGAACCGTCTGAGATCGTTCCAGTCAACGTGGCGACAACGATTTCCATGATGTTCGGATCGAAGAGCAGCTTGAACGTAAAGGCTCTTACGTCCTGGCCAGTTACGTCACTAACGTTGACGGGGAAGACGACCGTGTCGCCCGGCAGACCCTTTACGTCGGGTAGAAAAACGTCGATCTGGGCTCCGGCCGTTTGCCAACTTCCGATCAGCAAAACCGTCAATAACCACGCTCTCATGGCCATCTAGTCATTGCCCTCGTTACTCCGAGGCCGCCTTTGCAGACGGCGAGGCGATCTCTTCAGACATACGAAAAGGTCCGGCCGTTCCTTTGTGAATGCCGGACCTTCTCGTATGCAGTCGGAAAAAGGTCTACGTCGCTTCGTCGTCGACGTTACTTCATGAGGGTCATGACACCGGAAGCGACCTCCGTCGACGGCCCCATCTCAGCGACGATACGGTAGACATACGCGCCGGAGGGCAGGGTCGACGCGTCGATGGCGATGGATCTTCCGGATCCCGCCGCAACGGCGCGTGCCGGGACGCGATACACGCGGCGTCCAAGGTTGTCGAATACGTCAACGGAGACGTTCGCGTGTCGCGGTACGTCAAAGGAAATGTTCGTCGACGGATTGAAGGGATTCGGATAGTTTCCCCGCAGAGCGAACGTGTCGGGCATCTCCGGCCTGTCGATTGAAGTAATCGTACCGCGCGAAAGAACGAGCGCGGTCGATTCTCCTGCGGTCTCGGCATTACCGTCCGAGGTGACGATCCGCATGTAGACGGTCGTCGTCGCGCCGAGCTCTGCGCTACCGTGCGCGGCGTCGAACCACGCCGCGGCCTCAGCGACCGAAAGGCCGTACGAGAATTCGGCCGTTACGTCGTATTCTGCGAGGACGTTCGTAAAGTCGGCGTCCTCCGCGACCACGAGCACATAGGATACGTCGTCGCCTTCGGGATCATCCGATTCCGTCCACGTGATCGTAAGAAGCTCGTCGTTACCGTCGGCAGCATCTGCACCGGTCTCGCCGCCGATCGTCACGGACGCGTCTGCACTCGGGGACTCAATCACCGACGCTCGGGGGGCATCATTTACGGCATCTACGGAAATCGTTACGACGGCTTCGTCCGCGAGAAGTCCGTCGCTCGCGGAGTAGGTGAAGGAGTCGACCCCATTGAAGTTCTCATCCGGCGCGTACGTGAAGCTGCCGTCGGACTCCAGACTTAATACTCCGTATTCAACGTCCGACACGAGTGAGACGTGAAGGTCGTCGTCGTTCGGGTCGGAGTCATTTGTGAGAACACCCTGCGCCAGCGCTACGACGAGGGTCTCATCCTCTTCGGCTGCGTACGCATCATTCTGAGCGACAGGAGCTTGATTGTTGCTGAACGCAATTCCACCCGGATCGACGATGGTTCCGTTGGCTGTCAGGTCAGCATCACCACGTTCCCCGTCCACGAAATGGATCACGACACGGTCTTCAAATATTTCGGCGCCCGTCGTCCCGTCGTACAAGAATTCGTACAGATGATCCGAAGGATTGTCTGCGGTGGGGCCGAATTTGACGTATGTGTTCGGTACCTTTGTCGAATAGATCGTGATCGTCGTCGCAGCACCGACACCCGCGTGCAGCTCAAAATTGAGAAAGCCGTCCGGAAACTCTACGCTGCTCGGCGCTCCAGGAGGCGGCGTCTGAGAGAACGACACGCCCCTTAGGCTTGCATCTTCGGCCGCAACCACCGTCACGTAATTGCCGTCCGTCGCGTTCGGCAGGGACGCTACGTGGTCCTGGTCGCTATCGGGGATGCCGTCACCGTTGCCGTCTCCGCTGCCGTCCCCGTTGAGGTTCGGGACCTGCGATTCAATCTCATCCGACACGCCATCCAGGTCGGATTCGACGCTCAAGCTGATCGATCCCGAATTATCGGTGAGATCCGAATCAAAAGACGCGGATGACACACTCGCCGAAACGTCGAGCAACTGCGCCGTCCCCGGCGCGGTAAGCGTCAGCGTATGCTCGGATGATGCGGATGGCGAGAGCGTGGCCACCTGGCAGGTCACCGATCCATCTTCATACATGCATCCATTTGAGGCTGACTCGAACGAGACTTCCCCGGGCAGTATGACGACGGTTTCGACGTCCGAAGCCGTATCCGGTCCATCGTTCACTATTAGCGCCGTCACGTTAAAGCCGTCCCCGGTCCGAATCAGACTTGACGATGCGGTAAACGATAGGCTGACGTCGGAAAACGACAGCGCATCCGTCGAGAAGAACCCGTCGGTCGTGTTCGACGGCACGTTATCGTCGTTGAACTGCATTTCCAAGAACGGCAGCTCCGTGCTGCCTTCGGCAAGTACGGTTGCCTCGAGAAGGATGAGCGTCCCTTCGCCGGAGAGCGGACGTGTCGCAGGTGCTGCGTAGGCAACGGTAAATTCTCCGGGCGTATTCTTTCCGTCAAATTTTCCGGCTCCCTCAACGTCCGATAACGTATTGGCGAGAATCGATTTATTGAATTGCAGAACGTCGGAATCGAATGCGATCTTCAAATAGAACGTCGTTATCCCCTTCCCGGTGAGGTCGTCGACGAGCACCGGAATTTGGATCGTCTCCCCTGCATTCGCTGAGACGGCCGGCAGCCTAACGTCGACGGCCTGACCGACCGCAGGTATTGCCGCGCCGGCAAGCAATAGAACGACCGCAGGCAAAGCGGCCATCATGGAGAACGTTTTCGATTGCATGACAAATTTACCCGTCTTGTGGAAATCCGTACCGCATCCTCCTTCGTAAGTGCTGCATTCCGTCTGTCAAGTAGTTCAGTGCGCAGCACGTCGTCCACCCGCAATTGTCGGGCCGATCCCGCAAGCAGACGCACGTGCACGACGAAAATGCCCTGGCGACCATCTCGGCCACCAGGGCATTTCCCTATCGATCGACACGAAGACGCGACTTACTTGACCAGCGTCATCTTGCCCGTCTGAATCATCGTCTCTGTAATCGATTCGGCGGTTACGCGGTACACGTACGTACCCGACGTGAGGGCCGTTGCGTCGATCTCCATCGACCGTTCTGCACCTGCCTGGATCGACTTCGCCGGCAGGGACATCACGCGACGGCCGAGCATGTCGTACACCTCAATGCTTACCGCTGAAGTCGCAGGCAAGTCAAACCGTACCGTCGTTGAAGGATTGAACGGATTCGGGTAATTACCCAGGAGGGCGAACGCACCCGGAAGCTCCGGATCCTTCTCGTTCGACGTTACGAGGCCGCGCGTAACTTCGATCTGCACGCTCGAGCCTGCCGTCCACTCCGAACCGTCGGTCGTGATCACGCGAAGATACACGTCGATCGACGACCCAATCGGAATGGAACCCGGTTCCGAGCCCGTAGCTTCGTCGAACAGACGCGCCGCGGCGTCGACCGTAATTTCAGCTCCGGCAGCGCCGTCGAACGCCTCCATGACAGTCGCTTCGATGGAGAATCCTGCATCGGCCGAAATCTGAAGCCGGTACAGGACGGTGTCGTCGTCGGGGTCCGTGGCCTCCGAGGTCTCAATCGTGACCAGCACGTCGGTCGGTTCGCCCTCGATCACGAACGACGCTCCGGCGTCGGGGCTCGTGATTTCGCTGGCGCTCGGCGGGCTATTACCCACGTTGAGAATCTGGCCACGAATCTCGCCTCCGTTGTAGGCCTCCGTATGTACGTTCACGTAGGCGTTGCCGTTTTGTAGGGCCGAGG
>CAZMXY010000026.1:0-2418 GCA_964570345.1 uncultured Rhodothermales bacterium
ACGTAAGGACGTAAGGACGTAAGGACGTGCGAACGTCTTAAGCGTCGTGATGAACGTCCATATGTTCCAACGTCCCAACGTTCCAACGTCCAACCTCCCAACGTCCCAACGTCCAACGTCCTAACGTCCCTCCGGTCATGAAAAAAGCCGCCATCGTACGACTTTACCTATCCTTTCTGCTCGCCGCCGGGTTCTTTCTCGGGTGCGAGAGCAGGGGCGGTGCCGTCGAATCCACTGCCGCCGCACAGGAACCCTCGCTCGACGACTTCAGGTCGTTGTTCAATGGGGAGGATCTGACCGGGTGGCTCATCCCTGAAGGTGACGGCGGTCACTGGAAGGTCGTCGACGGCGTGATCGACTACGATGCCCAGAGTGAGGCTGAGGGGGACAAGAGCCTCTGGACGGAGGAGGAATTCGGCGACTACGTCTTGCGCGTCGACTGGCGGATCAAGGAGGTGCCGTACGTGAACCCGAACGTGCCGATCATCCGGGCTGACGGGACTCACAAGCGGGACGAGCAGGGGAACGTGATGACGATGTCCGTCCCCGATTCAGATTCCGGCATATTGCCACGAGGTCACGGCAAGGGCCAGGCCAACATCTGGAACTGGCCCTATGGATCGGGTGAGATCTACGGCTATCGGATGGATGAAAACATGCCTCCCGACGTGCGGGCCGCCGCCGTGCCGAAGATGCACGCCGACAACGACATCGGCGAGTGGAACACGTTCGAGATCACGGTGCGCGGCCAGCGGATGAGCGTGGTCCTCAACGACCTGCTCGTGATCGAGGATGCCCACCTGCCGGAGATCCCCGATCGCGGCCCCATCGGCCTGCAGCATCACGGAGCGATGGAGAACGGCGAGTGGGTAAGCCCTCCGGCGCTCGTCCAATTTCGGAATATTTACGTTATGGAGCTGGACTGAGGCCGGCGCTCCGCGTCACATGAATCATATGCCACGATCCAGGACCGCGCGTCGGAAATCGGACGTCCTAACTGTAGCGCGTGTGCGGGCCGAAGTCTGAAGGGGCGACTCCTATGAACGAACGCATTTCGCGGGCCGCAGCCCTTTTTCTATTTGGCGCGTCGTCGATTTACGTCGCCGCGGCGCAAGATCTCCCCCCTACTCGGAGTCAGGAGGATCCACGTTCGCAACACGTGGTGACCGTAGTCATGGCCAAGCCTGCCGCCTCCAAGACTTTCTCTGCACATGCGGCGATCCGAGACACCGTTTTGCAGTGGCCGGATGGAAAGAAGGCGGCGCTCAGTCTTAGCTTCGATGATGCCCGGATGAGCCAGGTCGACATAGGGATGCCCCTACTGGACCGCCATGACGTGAAGGCGACGTTCTTCGTCGTTCCGAGCGCCGTCGAAGAACGCCTGGACGGCTGGCAGCGGGGCCGAGACGGCGGCCACGAAATCGGTAATCATTCCCTGAATCATCCGTGCAGCGGAAACTTCGCCTGGGCGAGAGACAAGGCGCTTGAGGACTACAGCCTGGATCAGATGCGTGAGGAGCTTCAGGCGGCGAACCGTCGCATTCGGGACCTCCTGGATGTGACGCCCAGGGTGTTCGCCTATCCCTGCGGGCAGACGTTTGTCGGTCGGGGCGTCGGTACGGCGAGTTACGTCCCTCTCGTGGCGGAGACGTTCCTGGCCGGCCGCGGCTGGCTGGACGAAGCGTCGAACGATCCGAATTTCGTCGACCTCGCCCGGGTCATGGGGCTCGAGATGGATGGACTTGACTTCTCGGAGCTGCTGCCGGTAATAGAACAGGCGAAGAGCAGCGGCAACTGGGTGGTGCTGGCCGGGCATGAGATCGGCGAATCGGCCTACCAGACCACGCGGGTGGACATGCTCGATGAACTCATCCGCTACGCCGCAGATCCGTCGAGCGAAATCTGGTTGGCGCCGGTCGGCACGGTAGCCGCGTACGTTCTCGAGCACCGGAAAGTCCCCCGATGAGCGACGACGGGCACGCTCTCTGCGCGCGCTTCCTCGATCGCACGTCGACCGATCGTTAGAACAGGTATCCGAGAAGCCAGAATAAGATGATGAAGAGGATGACCGTCGTGATACAGCCGCCGCCGAGCTTCTTCGCTCCGTAGCCGGCTAGGAGTGCACGGAAAATGTTGCGCATGTGATCCTGTTCTGATTTGAGTCATGAGTCGGACCCTTGTACGCGAAAACCTGCGACGTGACGAGGGCGGAAGAATACCCTTACATCTTCTTGTCATCCGTTACACAGTTGCTGCAAGATCGCAGACAAAGGACGAATTGCGGCCCTGCCGACTCGTCTTCGCGAGCCAGCCGGGCGAATTCGCCCAGACCCTGAAGCAGCGGATTCCTTACCCGTCGATCTCGCCACCAATCCCATGGTAACCGAGAATCGTCGACTACAGGGCGTATTCGCGATC
>CAZMXY010000026.1:2518-3609 GCA_964570345.1 uncultured Rhodothermales bacterium
CCCCCTGATGAACAGCCGGCGAAAGCAGTTTCACGCCTCGCCGACCGGCGCAAGGGCACCGACTACAAGACGTATCCAAAGATAATGGAAGCAAGGACACCCGTGCCGGAGAAGATGGACCTGTCGGGTCCCTCCCATCCAACCGTTCTCCGGTTTTACGCTTCGTCGGGAGGCGTCGGACGATGAGGCTCGGTATCAGCACGTGGGTATGGACCGCACCGGCGACGACCGAGGTGCTGGAAGAGCTGATTCCGAACGTCGCTGAGATAGGTTTCGACGTGGTCGAACTACCGGTCGAGACGCCCGGACAGTTCGATCCCGGCCGCGCGCGTACGTTGGCGGAGGCCCACGGGCTGGACGTCTCCGTCTGTGCGGTAATCGGTGAAGGCCGCGATCTGCTTCTTCCAGACCAGGCAGCGGAGGGTATCGCGTATCTGCGAACCTGCATCGACGTAGCTGCCGAGGTCGGCTCGCCGACGCTGGTCGGACCCTTCTATTCGGCGGTAGGACGGTGCTGGAGGGCGTCCCCGGACGAGAGAGAACGCGATATGGCACGGCTCGCGGGCACGTTACGGGATCTGTGCGATCGGGCATCCGAATGCGGCGTGAACATGGGCATCGAGCCGCTGAATCGCTTCGAGACGAGCTTCCTGAACACGACGAGGCAGGCGCTGGATCTCGTCGAGCGGGTCGGCCATCCCGCCCTCGGGCTCAGTCTCGACCTGTTCCACATGGCCATCGAAGAGAAGAGCCCCGGCGATGCCCTGCGCGAGGCAGGCCCACATCTCCTACACCTTCAAGTAGCCGAGAACGACCGCGGTACGCCGGGGACCGGCCATCTGCCCTGGTCGGACGTCGGCGGCGCGCTCCGCGAGATCGGCTACGAGGGGAGCGTGGTGATCGAGACGTTTTCGGAACGCGTCGAGGCCATCGCCCGCGCGGCCTCCATCTGGCGGCCTCTTGCGCCGGACCCGGACACGCTGGCGCGCGACGGCCTGCATTTCCTACGCGGATTGTTCGCTCGAGAGCCAGGGCCGCCCGCAAATGAGGCTGTACGTCGATAACCATCCGAAAACGCTGAGACGAGATAC
>CAZMXY010000026.1:3709-17056 GCA_964570345.1 uncultured Rhodothermales bacterium
TCTGGTTCTGGCCGTTGCATGTCTTGCAGCGCCGGAGGCGGCCCTCGGCCAGTCCGGCGCCCCGGCGCGACTCAACGTCCTCTTTCTCGGAGATGACGGCCACCACCGGCCGTCGACGCGCGTCGTCCAAGTCCTCCCGTACATGACTGACCGCGGAATCAACCTGTTCTACACCGACCGTCTCGAGGATCTCAACTCGGAGACGCTTCGCCGCTACGACGTGGTCGCGATGTACGCCAATCATCCGCTCGTCTCGCCGGCGCAAGAGGTCTCGCTGCTCAATTACGTGGCGGATGGGGGAGGACTCGTTGCGATTCACTGCGCTTCGGCAATGTTCGGCAACTCGGATGCCTTCATCCATCTGATCGGCGGCGCTTTTAAGGGCCACGGGGAGGGCACGTTCCGCACGAGAAGCACGATGCCCGATCATCCGGCCATCCAGGGCGTGCCAATCTTTGAAAGCTGGGACGAAACCTACGTACACATGAAGCACAATCCGGACAAGGAAGTGCTCTCCGTTCGGGTGGATGACGGGCATGAGGAGCCGTGGACCTGGGTCCGCAGCCACGGCGACGGACGCGTGTTCTACACCGCGTGGGGCCACGACGAGCGCACCTGGTCCAACCCTGGCTTCCACAGGCTGCTTGAGCAGGGACTTCGATGGGCTGCGGGCGACTGGGCGATTGCGGCGGATCTGGCGCCCGCCCCCTTCGGCTATATGGAAAGCAGCATGCCCAACTATCCGCCCGGCATGGGCTGGGGCGTGACCGGCGAGCCGATCACGCGGCTGCAGAAACCGCTGTCGCCGGAGGAATCCATGAAGCAGACCGTCGTCGAGCCCGGATTCCGATGGGAACTCTTCGCTGCGGAGCCCGACGTCGTGAATCCCATTGACCTGACGTGGGACGAGCGCGGCCGGGTCTGGGTGGTCGAAACGGTCGACTATCCGAACGAACTCGATCCGGGCCGCCGCGGGAACGACCGGATCCGGATTGTGGAGGACACGGACGGCGATGGACGGGCCGACACGGTCACCCTCTTCGCGGACAGCCTCAACGTTCCCACCGGCCTCACGCTCGCGAACGGCGGCGTCATCGTCGCGCAGGCGCCGGATATGCTCTTTCTGAAAGACACCGATGGGGATGACCGAGCCGACGTCAAGGAGGTCCTCTTCACGGGTTGGGGCACCTTCGACACCCATGCCGGCCCGAGCAGTCTCCGCTATGGATTCGACAACCAGATCTGGGGGGCCGTGGGATATTCCGGGTTCAACGGCGTCGTGGGCGGCGATTCGATTCGGATTCCCCAGGGATTCTACCGTTTCACGACCGACGGCTCGCGCCTCGAGTCCATGGCCGTGACGAACAACAACACTTGGGGCCTCGGCTTCAGCGAGGAGGGGCTGGTGTTCGGATCGACGGCGAACGGGAATCCGAGCAACTTTATGGCCATCCCGAATCGCTACTTCGCCCGTCTGAAGGGAGCGTACCGACCCGATGCCGACGAAGGCGGACAAGGCGTCGGGAACGTCCCGGTGCTGCATCCGATCGCCGACGAGTCGGCCTTCTATCCCGTCACGAAGGACGTTCGCCAGGTCGATCACCACGGGAGATACACCTCAGGTGCCGGCCACGAAATCTACACGGCCCGCAGCTTTCCGCGGAAGTACTGGAACCGCGCCGCGTTCGTCAGCGGCCCCACCGGGCACCTGCTCGGCCGCTTCTTCCTCGAACCGAAGGGCAGCGACTTCCGTGCCTACAACGAGTGGAACATGGTGGCCGGACGAGACGCCTGGTTCGCACCGATTCAGGCTCGGATCGGCCCGGATGGGGCGCTCTGGGTGATTGATTGGTACAACCCGATCATCCAGCATAATCCGACGCCTCCGGACTACGAGACGGGGGAGGGCAACGCCTACGTGACGCCGCTGCGCGATCGGCAGCACGGCCGCATTTACCGTCTCGTATATGAGGATGTGGGCGACCACGGGTGGAAAAACGACAGATCGCGAGCGCTCCGTGGCGTTGGCGGAGGAGACGTCGCGGGCGCTGCGACCGGCGCCGGTTCGTTCAGTCTAGGCGATGCGAACTCGGAAGACCTGCTGCGCGCACTTCGCGACGACAACATGCACTGGCGCCTCACGGCGCAGCGCCTGCTCGTGGAGCGAGGCCGGACGGACGTGCTGCCGCAGCTCTACCGGCTGGTGAATGGTGTGCGCGTGGATGAACTCGGCCTCAACTCCGCTGCTCTTCACGCGCTTTGGACGATGCACGGCCTGGGTGCTCTCGACGGCGGCAACCCGGAAGCGCTCGCCGTCGCGACCGCCGCTCTCCGTCACCCAGCGTCCGACGTCCGCCGCGCCGCGCTCATGGTGCTGCCCGCCGATCACGAGAGCCTCGACGCCATCCTGGAGGCCGGCCTCCTCCCGGACCGCTCGGTACCGGAGGGCATGAACTACGTGGTCGATAGTGCCCAGATGGCGCCCGCCGATGCGCAGGTGCGACTCGCCGCGCTCCTCGCGCTCGCCGACATGCCGTCGTCGGAGCGTGCCGGCCGCGCGATAGCGGAGCTCGCGCTCGTGCCGGAGAATACGAACGATCGCTGGATCCGGGACGCATTGTTGATTGCCGGAGCGCGACACGGCGCCGGATTTCTGCGGCGCATACTTCAAGAGGATCTGGGGGATCGGCAAGCAGACTCGGCATTCGTCGCCAACCTGAGCCGCGTCGTCGGCATGGTGACCGCCGATTACGCCGCGGGCAGGCCGTCGGGCGGCGTCGTGGTGCTGCTGGCCGAGCTGGCCGGCGCGGATCCGGTCGTGGCGAGCGGCTTGCTCGACGGACTCCATGCAGGCGCGTCCGAGCCGCCGGCCATCACCGTCGAAGAGCGCGCGGCCCTTCGAGCGGTCCACGAGGAAATCTCCCCGGACCTGCGAGAACGCCTGCAAGCGCTTGCAGACAAGTGGCATCTTTCAGACCTTTTCTCGGAAGGCGAAAAATAAGAGGCAACGCTTGCATGCAATCACTCAGCTGCCACCGATTCAACTGGATATACACTTATGCCGGAAAAGATTAAGGTAGCGGTCGTCGGGCTGGGGTTCGGAGCCGAGTTCATTCCGATCTATCAGCGCCACCCGGATACCGAACTGTGGGCGATCTGCCAGCGAACGGAAGAGGATCTCCATCGGATCGGAGACCAGTTCGGGGTCGAGCGGCGGTATACGAGCTACGAGGATCTCTTGCGAGAGCCCGAGTTCGACGCCGTCCACGTCAACACGCCGATCGCCGCGCACGCGCCCATGTCACTGGCCGCGCTCAATGCGGGCAAGCACACGGCTTGTACCGTACCCATGGCGACGACGGTGGAGGAGTGCCTGCGGATCGTGGAGGCGCGGAGGCGGTCCGGAAAGGTCTACATGATGATGGAAACCGCCGTCTACACGCGCGAATTTCTCTACGCGCTGGATCTGGTCGAGTCCGGTCGACTCGGCACGATCCAGTTTCTGCGCGGATCGCACCAGCAGAACATGGGACTTCCGGGCTGGCCCAGCTACTGGTACGGCTTCCCGCCGATGTACTACGCGACGCACGCGGTGAGCCCGCTGCTCCTTCTCGCCGGCGCCCGGGCGGAGTCCGTCGTCTGCTTCGGTTCAGGGAGGATCAGCGACGAGTATGCCGCGAAGTACGACTCGCCGTTCGCCGTGGAGACGGCCCTCGTCAAAGTAAGGGACTCCGAATTGGCGTGCGAAGTCACGCGCTCGCTATTCGACACGATCCGCCAGTACCGAGAAAGTTTCGACGTCTACGGCACGACGCTGTCGTTCGAATGGGAGCAGACGATCGGCGACGGCCCGGTCGTATATTCAGGATACGAAGATGCCGAACGCATCGAGGTGCCGGACTTCGGCCACCTGCTGCCGGATGAGATCGCGCCATTCACTACGGGCGGTGTGTACGACGACGAGCACGAGCACACGTCGTTTATTCAGGGGGGCGGCCACGGAGGATCGCATCCCCACATGGTCCACGAGTTCGTTCGGGCGATTATCGAGGACCGCGAAGCGATCTCCGATGCGGCGACGGCCGCGAACTGGACGATGACGGGCGTCTGCGCCCACGAATCGGCCATGAGGGGCGGCGAGCGCATCGCCGTTCCCGCAACCGACTGACCCGCCGCCGCCGCCGCAGGAGCGTGGCGCGGACCCATGAAAGTCGCGTTATTGAAGTCGCCCGCACCCATGAAAACGGTTTCTAAAAACGTCAGGACGTCATGATCAACAAGAAACGTTTGTTCGTCGGTAGTTTCATCGCGCTGGTCGTAACCTCGTTCGGTTTCATCATCCGCGCCTTCATCCTCTCCGAATGGGGCAGGGAATTCAGTCTGAGCCAGGAGGATCTCGGATGGATCGCAGGGGCCGGCCTGTTCCCGTTCGCGGTCACCATCATCCTCTTCAGCCTCGTCATCGACCGGATCGGCTACGACACGTCGATCCGCATTGCATTCGCCGGTCACGTGATTTCGGCCCTCGTGACGGTCAGTGCGGGGTTCGTCGGCGATCCGTTCTGGGTGCTCTTTGCCGGTACGGTCGTTCTCGCGCTGGCGAACGGGATCGTGGAGGCCGTCATCAATCCGGTCACGGCGACGCTCTATCCGAAATCGAAGACCCATCACCTGAACATTCTCCATGCGGGATGGCCGGGCGGCCTCGTGCTCGCCGGCATCCTCGTCATCTTTATGGGAGACCTGGGCTGGCGGTGGAAGGTCGGACTGGTACTGCTCCCTACAATGGTTTACGGCGTCATGCTTCTGACGCAGAAATGGCCGGTCAACGAGCGCGTGGCCGCCGGCGTGTCGTACCGCGACATGCTGAGGGAATTCGGGCGTCCGATGTTCATCATCCTGCTCCTGATCATGGTCCCGCTGGCCATCACGGAATTGGGGACCGACAGCTGGATTACCGCCCTGATGGAGAACGTGCTCACGAACGTGCATCCGGGATGGGTGCTCGTCTATACGTCCGCCATCATGTTCGTCCTTCGGTTCTTCGCCGGACCGATCGTTCACCGTATCAATCCGCTCGGATTGCTGGCCTGCAGCGCGCTGATTGCCTGTATCGGGCTGATCTGGCTGTCCGCGGCTGGGACGGCCGCGGTCGCCGTCTTCCTCGCGGCGACCTGCTACGGTCTTGGGAAGACCTTTTTCTGGCCGACGACGCTGGGTGTGGTGTCGGAGCAGTTTCCCCGCGGCGGCGCGCTGACGTTGAATACGATCGCGGGAATCGGCATGCTCTCGGCCGGATTGCTCGGCGCGCCGATCCTGGGATCCATCCAGGACAAGGTAATCGACCTGGAGCTGCGCGAGGCGAGTCCCGAAGTGCACGCGCAGGTCACCGCAGAAGAGCGGATCGGCATGCTCGGGCGGTATCAGTCTCTCGACCCCGACGCCGTAGCGGCGCTGCCGCCGGAGGGATCGGCCGTGGTGAGCGAGGTGCGAGCCGAGTCGAGCCAGATCGCGCTCCGATACGTGGCCATCCTCCCGGTCATCATGCTCCTGTGCTACCTGAGCCTTATCGTCTTTTTCTGGCGACGCGGCGGCTACAAGCCCGTCGATCTATCGGCGGAGAAAGCCGCCGGCGGCGTGGAGGCGCCCGTCGTGTAGGACGCACGAAGGAGGCTCTATCCGTGTTCTTGGATGACCTTCAGGAAGACGTCGCCGTAGCGGTGGAGCTTGATCTCGCCGACGCCGGGCAGGTCGGCAAAAGCGGTCAGGTTCGTAGGTCGCACGCGGGCCATGGCCGCAAGGGTGCTGTCGTGAAAGATGACGTACGGCGGCACGGCCTGGGTGCGCGAGATCTCGAGCCTAAGGTCGCGCAGGCGGTCGAACAAGGCTCGTTCCTCCGGCGAGGCGGGCACGGGATCGCCGGCCGGCGCGGACCGTCGCTTATTCGGCGCCCCTCCTGAGAGCGGCTTCGGATCCTCACGCAGCCGGACCACACGGTTTCCCTTCAAGACGTCGGTACTCGCGGGCGTCAGCTTGAGGCCGCCGAACCCCGTAACGTCGACGCGCAAAAGGTCGGCGGCGACGAGCTGGCGGACGATGGAGCGCCATTCCGTCGCGCTGCGATTCGACCCGACGCCGAACGTGCTCTGGTCGGCGTGCCCGAACCGGCGGATCTTGTCCGTCTCTTTGCCGATCAGCACGTCGATGACGTGCGCGGATCCGAACCGCTGGCCCGTGCGGTACACGCATGAGAGCACCTTCTGCGCGGCAACGCTGCCGTCCCACGACGCGACTGGATGGAGGCAGTTGTCGCAATTCCCGCAGCCGCCGGCCGGCACGGCGTGCTCGTCGCCGAAATAATTGAGGAGCACGCGCCGCCGGCATTCGGCCGATTCGCAGTAGCCGACGATGGCGTTGAGCTTATGATGCAGCGCCCATTTGTGGCGGTCCTCCGCGTCTGAGTCCTCGATGAACCGGCGCAGCATGACCGTGTCGGAGAGCCCGTAGAGCATCCAGGCGTCGGCGGGTAGGCCGTCTCGCCCGGCTCGACCGACCTCCTGATAGTACCCCTCCAGATTCTTCGGCACGTTCACGTGGGCAACGAAGCGGACGTTCGGTTTGTCGATGCCCATCCCGAAGGCCACCGTCGCCACGACGACCAGGCCCTCCTCGCGCAGGAAGCGATCCTGGTTCCGCTCGCGGTCCGAGGAGCTTAACCCGGCGTGATAGGGGACGGCCGTGCGTCCTTCCGCACTGAGCCACGCCGCGATTTCCTCGACTTTTCGACGCGAGAGGCAGTAGATGATCCCGGCGTCGCGGGGATGCTCGCGCTCCAAAAAGCGGCGAAGCTGCTGCTTCACGCTGCGCTTCAGCCCGACCGTGAACCGGATGTTGGGACGGTCGAATCCGGTGACGACCAGGTCCCTGCGGACCATCCCGAGCCGCGCCAGGACGTCGCGCTGTGTCGGCTCGTCGGCCGTTGCCGTGACGGCGATGCAGGGCACGTCGGGATACCGCTCCCGCACCAGCGCGAGCTGCAAGTACTCGGGCCGGAAATCATGGCCCCACTGGGAAATGCAGTGGGCCTCGTCGATGGCCAGGAGGCTCAGCCTGAGGCGATCCATCAGCTCCAGGAACCCCGGCGTCAGGAGCCGCTCCGGTGCTACGTAGACGAGATCGAGCTCGCCCGAGCGGAGCCGACGCTCGACCGCGTTCTGATCCGACCGGGTCATGCTCGAGTTCAGCGCCGCGGCTCGAACGCCGAGCTGCAGCAGCGCGTCGATCTGGTCCTGCATGAGGGAGATCAGAGGCGAGACCACGACCGTCACGCCCGGCAGGACCAGGGCCGGCAGCTGGTAGCAGAGCGACTTTCCGCCTCCGGTCGGCATGACGACAAGCGCATCACCGCCGCCGATCAGGCGATCGATGATCTCTCGCTGCCTCGGCCTGAACCGGTCGTATCCGAAGACGGACTTGAGGATCTGATCGAGGTCGTGAGAGAGGGGATTCATTCGAACGGATTGATTCATGGCCGGCTCGGACGCGTCGGGCTCAGCTCAGATCCGGTACCACGTACGGTTCGCGGTAGGACTCACGCCGGAGCAGCCGGTTGGCCGCGTCGTCGTCCACGAAGCGCTCCGCCTCGCTGTCGAACGTCAGCTCGCGCCCGGCGCGGTACGAGGCGTTGGCCAGGTGCGCGAGGCAGCTCGAGCGATGACCGGTCTCGAGGTCGCACGCGAGGTCGCCCGTCTTGCCGGATCGAAGCGCGGCGATGAAATTCTCGTAGTGCCGATCCGCACCCGATCCAACGGTGACCAGCGCGTCGGATTCCTCGGTCTCGATGTTCTCGGAGTCGGGCCCCGGCTCGTCGCCATAGCCGAAATAGGTCTTCCAGTCGCCTTCGGCGTCAATCTCCAGCCGGCCTTCGCTCCCGTAGAAAATGACGCCGATGCGCGTGTCGCCGTCGGGATTCGTCGGCAGCCCGCGCGTGGCAAACTCGAAGATCGTGCCGTCCTCGTACTCGAAGAGGGTGGACTGTGTGTTGGGGGTCTCCTGGTCGGAGTCGTGGACGAATTGACCACCAGCGGACTTGATTTTGACCGGATAATCCTCTCGCCCGAGGCCCCATCGTCCCAGGTCGAGCTGGTGCGGCCCCTGGTTACCGGTATCCCCGTTGCCGTACGCCCACTGCCAGTGCCAGTTGTAGTGAAACCGGTTGCGGTTGAAGGGGCGCATCGGCGCCGGGCCGACCCACAGGTCGTAGTCCACGGCATCCAGATACGCCTGCGTGTAGGAAGGCATGTACGCGTCGCTGTCGACGGTGAGGGCAAAGCGCTCGCCGTCCTGCATCGGGCCGTCCGGATACCGTCCGATGTCCGGCCGAGGCTTGTAGCAGAGGCCGCGGGCCATGTAGAGGTCGCCGATACCTCCGTCGTGAAGCAGACGGATCGCCGCGACGGCGTTGCGCCGGGAGCGGTTCTGAAAACCGACCTGCACGAGCACGTCCGCCTCGCGGGCCGCGCGGATCATCTGGCGCCCTTCCCAGACGCTATGGCACGACGGCTTCTCGACGTACACGTGCTTCCCGGCCTGGGCGGCCCAGATCGTGCCGAGGGCATGCCAGTGATTCGGCGTGGCGAACGTGACGGCGTCGATTTCCGGATCGTCAAAGACACGCCGCATGTCGGATTCGGTGCTCGGCTCGTAGCCGTACTTCTCGTCGATCTCTCGGAGCCGAGCCGGGAAGAGATTCGCGTCGACATCGACGATCGTTTTGATCCGAACGTTCTCCATCGCCGCGAAGCCGTTGACGTGGCTTCCGCCCTGCCCGCGGATCCCGATGACGGCGAGGTGGATCGTATCGTTCGCGGCGAGAACGTGCCGGGGCACGACGCCGGCCGCGGTGAAGGCGGCGAGACCCGTGCCGGTCGCCTTCAAGAAATCACGACGGGAGAGTCCTTTTCGAGTTTTCATGCAGCATCGCGGGGGCTGTGACGCGTGGTCGTCGCATCCAAAGTCAACGTGCCGGTGCCGTGCCGGCGCGGCTTGCGTGCGAACGACATGCGCCGTAAATGCATCAAACGAGCCCAAAACGGGCTATCGACTTTAGTATCTTACGCATTCTGTGACGCGCGGGCAATCCGCGGACGCGACCTGTGCAGGAATTCCAACATACGCAATGTCGAGAGAACGGGCGGTCCTCGCATGCTTCGTGCTGACGACCGTTGGCGCGGTGGGAGGGGCGCGGGCGCAGGGCGTCGAACCGAACGCCTTGTCGTCGTCTACTCCGATCCTTGCGGCGGCCCCGACCGATGCGGCCGTTCAAGTCGACGGCCGCCTCGACGAGCCGGCCTGGCAGCAAGCCGAGGCGGCGACGCAGTTTCTCCAGTTCGAGCCCCGCGAGGGAGAACCGGCGACGCAGCCGACGGAGGTCCACGTGCTCTACGGCCCGACCAGCCTGTACGTCGGCGCAACGCTCCACGACGACCGGCCGGAGAGAATCCAGCAGACGCTCGGCCGCCGGGACGAATACACGCAGGCCGACTGGTTCGCCGTCTCCATCGACTCGCATTTCGACCGAAAGACGGCCTATCTCTTCGCGCTGAACGCCGCGGGCGTGCAATATGACGCCCTCCGGGCGGAGGACCTGGACGAGGACGACGGTCCGGGCGGGGGCGGAGACAAGTCCTGGAACGCAATCTGGCACGCTTCCTCGCGCGTGACGCCCGACGGATGGGTCGTCGAGATGCAGATCCCGTACAGCATGCTGCGATTCTCGCGGGCCGAGGTCCAGACCTGGGGCATTCACTTCTCGCGGGAAATTCCGCGGCTTGGCGAAAAGTCGGAGTGGCCCCTCGTGCCGCGCACCGAGCGGGCAAATCTCGTGTCGCGATTCGGGCTTCTCGAAGGGATCTCGGGCATCGAGCCGCGGCGCGACGTGCAGATCACGCCGTACGCCCTCTCGCGACTGCGTACCGAGGAAGACGTCGAACGGTCCGGGCGGCTCGCCGGCGAGACCGCCGTCGACGCAGGGATGGATCTGAAGCTCGGAATCGGCTCGAACGTCACGCTCAACGCGACGATCAATCCGGACTTCGGCCAGGTCGAGTCCGATCCGGCCGAACTTAATCTTACCGCGTTCGAAACGTTTTTCTCGGAGCGGCGACCGTTTTTCGTGGAAGGAATGCAGAATTACCGCTTCCCGCTGGTCGGCCCCGGAAGTCTCCTGTACACCCGCCGCATCGGAGCCGAAGCGCCGATTATCGGCGCGGCCAAGCTCTCCGGCCGAACCGAGCGCGGCCTCTCCTACGGATTGCTCGGGGCGGCTACCGGCCACGATTTCGATCCCGCGCGACGCTACGGTGTGGCCCGCGCCAGCCAGCAGATCGGCGCGTATTCGTCGGCCGGCGGCATTCTCACCGCATTCGACGGTCCTGAGCAAGACGGACGGCGCCGCGTCGTGACGGGCGGGGCGGACTGGGACCTCCGCTTCCGCAACAACACCTATAGTCTGCGCGGCTTCGCGGCATTCATGCACCGCTTCGGATCGGAGACCGGCGCGACCGGCCAGGTCATGGCGGCGCGCCGGCAGGGGGCATGGACCTACGAGTTCGGCGGAGACTTCGTGGACGACCGGTTCGATCCGAACGATCTCGGGCGGCAGAGCCGTAACAACGCCGCGGGCGCAATCGTCCGCTTCGGACACGATCTCAACGCGGGCCGGCCGTTCGGGCCGTTTCAACGGGCCGGCCTCGAGGGTTCGACGTGGCACCAGTGGTCCTACCGCGAAGGCACCAATCTCGGCGGGCAGTTGAGTCTCGAATCGGAATGGACCTTTCATAGCTTCGAGAAGATCGACCTGGAATTCGAAGCGAGCAACCTGTTCGGCGGTTACGATTTGTTCGAGACGCGGGGCTTGTGGCCGAGTCCGAAGCCGCTCTCGGTCGCCTCGAGCGTCGAATACCGGACGGACGAGCGCCGGGAGTGGCAGCTCGAGCCCGAGGTCGAGATCGCGTTCCAGGACGATGGAGGGCGCATCATCCGGGCCGGTGTCGGTGCGATCTGGAACGTCCGCTCCCGCCTCTCACTCGCCGGTGACCTGGACGTCGAATGGGGGGACGGCACCGTGGAATGGTCGTCAAACGAGTCCTTTCGGCGCCTGTCGGACGGATGGATGATCGGTTCGGAGTCCCGCCCGCCGGACCAGCTCGGTCCCGGGCGGTTCATTCGGATCGACGACGACGGCAGCCTCGACGCCATCTTCGCGGGCGTCGAACCGTATCGCGGCTTCGTGGGAGACTATTTCGTACCCGTGTTCGGCCGGCGCGACACGCGCTCGATCGACCTGACGCTGCGCACGAGCTACACGTTCACGCCGAATCTCGCCCTGCAGCTCTACAGCCAGTTCTTCGCCGCGCGCGCCCGGTACGAGAACTTCCGCATCCTCAGCGACCCCGACACGCGCTCGCCCTTCGCCGGCTTTCCCAAGCGAAACGAGTTTTCGCGGAGCGCCTTTCAGTTCAACACGGTGCTGCGGTGGGAATATCGCCCGGGTTCCGTCCTCTTCGTCGTCTGGACGCAGGAGCGGCTCGGCGACGACGCGTTGAATCCGCTCGCTCCGTGGGGCACGTCGCCCTACGATGCTCCCTTGTCAGATCAGGTCTTCGATACGTTCCGCATCTTTCCGGGCAACGTCTTTTTGATCAAGCTCAATTACACGCTTCTGTATTGAAGCGAGGTCGACGTCTGTGGCGTGCGGCCTCGGCCGAGGATCGTCGTCACGTGCCGGTAGTCATTCGACGGCCGCAGCGCGTATCTTCACGAGATTCGGCGACACCTCGCAATCCGGTGACACCTCGTAATCCGGTGACACCTCGTAATCCGGCGGCACCTCGAATTCCATCGACCAACCTCGTCCGTTCATGCGTATCGTTCTCACGCTCGTGCTCGTCCTCGCGACGTCCATGTTTACTGCCCGCGCGCAGGCGCAGGATGACGGCCGCTATCCGGAGGGGACGGTTCGCGTCACGCTCCTCGACGGCGACGTCGTGGTCGGAACGGTGGAGTCCGAGACCGACGACGCAATCGTGCTGCGCACGGCGTCCGGCGTGCAAATGACGATCCCGCGGGAGCAGATCCGATCCATCGATTCGCTGGCCGGTGCACGATTCTACATGAGGGATCCGAATCGATCGCGTCTTCTGTTCGCGCCGACGGGCCGGTCGGTGGAGCGAGGGCGGGGATACGTTGCGAACTACGAGATCTTCTTTCCCTTCGTCGCCTACGGTCCGGGAGGCGGCATCACCCTCGCCGGCGGCATGTCCCTCATCCCGGGTTCCCCGGGCCAGCTCGTCTACGCCGCTCCGAAGATCACCCTTTACGAATCTCGAGAGACGAGCGTCGCGGCCGGCGTCCTCGCCAGCACGGTCGTGGGCAGAGACGTGGAGGACGTACCCACGTTCGGCCTCCTCTATGCCGT
This sequence comes from uncultured Rhodothermales bacterium, assembly GCA_964570345.1. Taxonomy (GTDB): domain Bacteria; phylum Bacteroidota; class Rhodothermia; order Rhodothermales; family VXPQ01; genus CAZMXY01. Next base: position 16,188 of record CAZMXY010000026.1, read on the forward strand.
CGGGACCGTCGGAGGATCCAGGGCATGGCTCACGGGCGGCGTGGCCTTCGGATTTGCGGACGGCGAGATCAGCGGAAGTCCGGCGATTCTGCTCGGCGGCGAGATTCAATTCTCGAACCGTGCCAAGCTGATGTCGGAGAATTACGTCTTCATCAACGTGGAAGACGGACTTCTCGTGTCGGGAGGCGTTCGTGTGTTCGGCGAGCGGCTGGCGGCCGATCTGGCGCTCATGACCGTACCGGCGCTTCTCACGGACTCGGGCGGCTTCCCCTTCTTTCCCTGGCTCGGCATCGCCTATAATTTCGGACCGTGACTATTGCCGATCGTTTTCGATGGCACGGTCGCTACCCTCGGTGAAATCCGGGACCGTGCGCGGGGCCGGTCTCGACGATCGGCGCGGGATGCGGTACGACAGACCCAGGTTGACGGAGTAATCGGCAAACGCGGCGTCGCCGTTCCTCGGATTGCCCGTCAGCCGTTCCGTCTCCCGGTCCGTCACACTCTGAGGACGATTGCGATCCAACGCGATGGGAATGGAGGCGAACATCGAGACGCCCTTCACGCTGAAACTGAGCCCCGGCTCGACGGAGAAGACCATCCCGGGGCGCCGAAATCCGTCGCTCCCGCCGATGAGGTCCTCGACCGGCACGCCCTCATAGCGCGCGCCGAGCGACAGCGTCGCTCCGTCGATCGGCAGCGCGTAGCTTCCGCCGAGCCGGAAGGCAAACTGGTCGGGCACCGACATGATTGCCTCGTTGGCCAGTACCGGAGAGAGCGTCTCGCGGAAGGTGCGCACGCCGTTCGTTTCGCGTGGATTAAACAGATAAAAGGCCGTTCCATACCAGGAGAAGCGATCGACCAGGTGGTGA
>CAZMXY010000026.1:17156-18992 GCA_964570345.1 uncultured Rhodothermales bacterium
GTGACAAGTGGGTGACGTTATTTCCGTGAGGCAAATTTCGGTGCCTCAGCGCCCGGGCGAACGGGGAAGTGGAACGTGCTGCGAGTCGCCCCGGCATGGGTTCGATAGTGACCCTTCATCTCCGCGGACGTAGCCGGCGCATCCGCCGTGCGCCGGTCCGGCTACAGCTCCCAGCCCGGCCGGTAATCGCGGCGGACGAAGGCGGTCGCCTCCTCGGAGTTCGTGAACGTCATGGTCTTCGCATCCCAGTCGAGCCGCCGGCCGGCCATCCGGAAGGCGACGCCTTGCAGCGCCGTGGCCTCGGCGAGAGGCGCGAAGCTCTCGAAGCTGCCGCGCGACTTTCCGCCGTCCTTGACGGCGCGGATCCACTCGTCGTCCGAATCGACGATTTCAGGTTCTTCCGGCTCGAGCGTCACTTCCGCCTCCACCATCCGCCCCTGCGTGAGCAGACGCGGTTCGGTGCCCCGATAGCCGCAGAGGATCTTCCCGCTTTCGCCGACGAACAGCATCCCCTCGCGCGTGAGCTCCTCACCCGCGGAGAGCAACTCTTCCGGGGTCTGCGGCTTGATGCCGCCCTCGTACCAGTATAGATCCACCGGCGGACGCCCATCGACGGCGGCATGCCGGAAATGCACGGTACCGGCCATGGGGTAGGCGACCTCCGATAGCCGGTAGGTGGAGACGTTCTCTTCGTCGACGTACGCGACCGTATTGGCGTGGGCCTCGACGCTGATCGGGGCTCCCATATTCAGGAGCTGATAGACGAACCAGAGGCTGTAGTTGCCCATGTCGGCGAAGGAGCCACCTCCATAGTCGAACCAGCCGCGATACAACGCAAAGGTATAATTCGGATGGTAGGGCCGGTGCGGCTCGGGGCCGAGCCAAAGATCCCAGTCAAACCCGGCCGGCACCGGCGGCTCCTCCGTCGGACGATCCAGCCATCCCTGCGGCCAGACCGGTCGGAACGTCCAATTGTGCACTTCCCGAATCGGTCCGATCACGCCCGCCTTGAACCAGGCATCCAGCTTGTAGTAATCCTCGCGATCGCGGTAGGCCAGCAGGTGCGTGGCCGCCGCACTCTCGCGCGCTGCGTCGACGGCGACGCGGACTTCGTTGAGCACGTTCGAGACGGGCTTATGCGAGATGGCCGCGACCTCTTTCTTGAGCGCCGCCGTCGAGATCGCCGTGTGGGTGTGGTCGGGTGTGATGATGACGGCGGCGTCGAGGTCCGACTCCTGGTCGAGGAGCTCCCGAAAATCCGCAAAGGCGCGGACGCCCTCGGAACGGCCCGAGGCCTTGTCCTTCGCGTAATAACGGTCGAAGATCTCTCGCGCCACCTCCCGGCCGGCGCGGATGCCCGCGTCGTTCTCACCCCACGTCTCGTCCTCGAGCAGCCGCCGGACGCGGTCGCGGATTCCGTTCCGGGACCAGTCCACGTAGTTCGTGCTGTCCGTATTCGGATCGCAAACGCACGTGAACCGCAGATCCTCCCGCGTCACGAGCCCCGTCGTAACCTGGCGGAGGCCCTGCGTGCCGCAGCCGATCTGAGCGACGTTCAGCATGTCGCTCGGGGCCACGTAGCCCGGCCCCCCCAGCACGTGGCGCGGCAGGATCGTGAAGGCGGAGGCGGCGGCGACGCTGCCCAAGAATTCTCGGCGATTGACGGTGTCTTTTCGCATGATCATATTGTGCTCGTACGTGTTTCTCTGGAACGTAAGGCCGCGCCGCTATGTCGGGGCCGTCAACTTCCGGACCATTCACCGGCCCTGGACGCCGGAATGTCGTCAGACACGATACTATTCAACACGGACTTTCGCCAGGTACGAAGAAGGATCC
>CAZMXY010000026.1:19092-26935 GCA_964570345.1 uncultured Rhodothermales bacterium
ATTCTATTTTTTCGACCGACGACGTTCATAGGATGATTTGTCCTGAGAAGACCATAACTTCGAGTCCCGTAATCGGGCCTTGGCGCCCCGCCAATCCGCGCATCATTCGATGCGCACCTTCACGACGTCATCCATCAACACACATCCTCGTCACATGCGCGTATCCTTACCTGTCATCCTCATCCTCTTCGTCGGCTTCTCCGGCTGCTACCACGCGACCGTCACGACCGGCCTCGAGCCGTCGGCGCGCGTCATCGAACAACCCTTCGCGGCCGGCTGGATATACGGCCTGATCCCGCCGAAGACCGTCGAGGCCGCCGGCGAGTGCACCAACGGCGTGGCCATGGTCGAGACGGAGCTTTCCTTCGTCAACCAGCTCGTTAGCGCCATCACGTTGGGCATTTTCACGCCGATGCACATCAAGGTCACGTGCGCGGCCTCATCTGCGATGGGCGCGGCCGACATCCGCATCGGTGACGATGAGGACGTGCGCACGGCCTTCCAACAGGCCGCGGACCTGGCGGTACGGGAGCACCGGCCCGTCACCGTAGCGATGCGTTAAGCCGCTGACCTCTCGAAGCAAGAAGCAGAGGCGGCCGGATCTCGTGTGACGGGGTCCGGCCGTCTTGCGCTTTGATCCGGCGTTTGGGATACTTCTCGGACGGATCCGCGACAACCACTCTTGCGAGGTAGCGACCATGAAATTCGGCCTGCTCACCGTATCGTATTCCGGACTGTTTTACGACGGAGAGGCGCTTCCGCTCGAGCGGCAGATCCGCAAGGCGCGGGAGCTCGGGTTCGAGGGCCTGGCCATTGAGACGAAGCGCCCCGTCGCCTCGCCGCTCGATCTGACGGCGGCCGACCGCCGGCGGATCAAAGAGGTCGCCCGAGATGAAGGCATCGAGCTCTGCGCCGTGGAGAGCATGTCCAACTTCGCCAGCCGGATCTCGGAGGAGCGCGAAAACAACCTCGCGATGATGCGCGAGGTGCTGCGGCTTTCGAGCGACCTCGACGTGCGCCTCGTGAAGATCTTCGCCGCCTGGCCGGGGATCGTGGACGACGAAGCAAGCACCGCCCTCTACGCACCGTACGACCGCGGCAACTACTACAAGCAGCTCTATCCGGCCGACCTCCTGCGCTGGCAGCGGGCCGTCAGCGGCATCCGGGAGGCGGCGGCGTGGGCCGAGGATCTGGGCCTCACGCTGGTGCTGCAGAATCACGCGCCGGTCTTGCGGCCCGGCTACGAGGATGCGCTGGCCATGATGCGGGAAGTCGACCGGCCAAACGTCAAGCTGTGCATTGACGCGCCGCTCTTCGACGGCCGGCAGGACGACGAGTACGTCCGCGAGGCCGTGGAACGGTGCGGAGCCGACCTGCTGCTGTCCCACTACGGAGCGTGGAACTTCAGCGAGTCCGAGTCCGGCGAGCCGGTGCAGGACGTTGCGCCCAACATCGCCGTGCGGGTCAACTACGATGCGTTCGTCGCCGCCCTCTGGGACGTCGGCTACGACGGCTACCTCGTCTCCGAGTACTGCCTCCCCTGCATCCGCGACCATCGCGTGGCGGGCATCGAAGCCGTCGAGCGCGCGACGATCCTCTCGCTAGAATACATGAAGGAGGTCGTCAAGCGGACCGCCAGCGTGCCGGTCGGATGACGAGTTGGATCACGGCGCGCCTGCGCGCGATGATGTTTCTGCAGTTCTTCGTCTGGGGCGCGTGGTACGCGACGGCAGGCAACTTCATGTCCAGCGTCGGCATGACCGATGCGATCTACTGGGCCTACATGGCCAGTCCGATCGGCGCGATCGTCTCCCCGTTCTTCCTCGGCATGGTCGCCGACCGCTTCTTTCCCGTTCAGAAGGTGATGGGCGTGATGCACTTCCTGAGCGGCGCCTTCGTCTTCTCCGCGCCGTTCGTGGCCGAGGGCGCGTTCGTTTCGACGCCGCTGTTCCTGCTGCTGCTCCTCCTGCACATGCTCTGCTACATGCCGACGGTGGGGCTGGCAATGGCGACGGCGTTCCACAGCCTCGAGGATCGCGAGCGGCACTTTCCACTCATCCGCGTCTTCGGAACGATCGGATGGATCGCGGCGGGCATTTTCGTGAGCTTCGTGCTGCACGCCGACCGCACGGCGCTCCCGATGCAGATCGCGGGGATCGCAGGCGTGTTGTTGGGGCTGTACAGCTTCACGCTCCCCAACGTCCCGCCGCCGGCGGCGGGCAAGAAAGTCACCTTCCGCGACGTCATCGGTGTGGACGCCTTCAGGCACCTCCGTTCGCGCTCCTTCAACGTATTCCTCCTGTGCCTGCTTCTGACGAGCATCCCGCTCGCCACATACTACGCGTACGTGCCGGTCTTCCTTGGCGCCGCCGACCTCGCCGATCCGGCCTTCAAGATGACGTTCGGCCAGATGTCCGAGGTCGTCTTCCTGCTCCTGATGCCGCTGTTCTTCGCGCGCTTCGGCGTGAAGCGGGTTTTGTTGATCGGCATGACGGCCTGGGCGGTGCGCTACGGCCTCTTCGCCGTCGGCGCATCCTACGCGGCCGCGTGGATCATCCTGCCCGGGATCCTGATCCACGGCATCTGCTACGGCTTCGTCTACGTGGCCGGGCAGATTTACATCGACAAAAAGGCGCCGGTGACGATCCGCGCGCAGGCGCAGGGCCTCTTCGTGCTCGTGACCTACGGGCTGGGGCAGGGGATGGGCACGCTGGTGGCGGGCTGGATCTTCAACCGCGTCGTGACCGGCGGCACCCTTCCCGAGTGGCAGGCGTTTTGGATCGTTCCGTTGGGCTTCGCGACGGTCGTGACGGTGATCTTTGCACTGTTCTTTAAGGAGGATTTGCCCGTGGGCGAAGAGGCCGCTGCGGCGTGACCAGATGCCGTTCCTCGAATCGTATTGGATAGCTACGCTGTCCCTCGTCACCCACTGCGCCGGTAGGTGCCCATGATGTCGGCTTCCGCGAGGATATGGCCGTCCATCGCCTGCGTGAGCTGCCGCTTCGTCGCACCCGCGCCGAGATCCAGCATCGTATCCAGGGCGTAGAGGCGGAAGGAATAACGATGGGCATCGTCGCCGCGCGGCGGACAAGGTCCGCCGTAGCCCTGATCGCCGAAGTCGTTGGTGCCTTCGAGGGGGGTCTGCCCGGCATCTCCAGAATGCTGCTCCACGTTCAGGTCTTCCGGGAGGACGTCCCGATCAGGCGGTAAATTGAAGAGCAGCCAGTGCACGAACGTCTTTCCCGGCGCATCCGGATCATCGACAATTAGCGCCAAGCTCCGGGTGTCCTCGGGGATGTTGTTCCACGAAAGGGGCGGAGAGACGTTGCTGCCATCGCAGGTGTACTGCTGAGGAATGGCTCCTCCGGAGTTGAAGGCCGCGCTTCTGAATGTGAACGTGTCTGCCATCATTTGCCCCCGTATTGATTGACGTCACACAGAGGAATGCTCTCCTGTATCATACGATTCCGCCTGAGACGGGGAGCCGCCGGTAACAACATGACTGCGATTCTCGCACACTGTCTGCTACTCGAGAAATCGAAGGGATGTGGAATTATGAGTAGGCTAAGTCAACGACTGCGTCCACCCTCGTAGTGCCGGGGTGGCCGCCAGAACACCTTTACGCCACATCGGCGTCGCGATCGAGATTGAGCTCAAGCCCTACTCCCGTCCCAGCGCGACGATCGGATCGAGGCGGGACGCTTTCCAGGCGGGGTAGAAGCCGAAGAAAAGTCCGACGGCGGCCGAGACGCTGACGGCGGCGATCATGGCTTCGGTGGAGAAGAGCGCGGGCCAGCCGGCATAGGTGGCGATGACTTCGGTCGCGGCGAACCCGAGCAGAATGCCGCCGACGCCGCCGAGCAAGCAGAGGATCGTCGACTCGATGAGGAACTGCAGCAGGACGTCGGGCGCGCTGGCGCCGACGGCGAGGCGCAGGCCGACCTCGCGCGTACGCTCGGTGACGCTTACCAGCATCACGTTCATGATACCGATGCCTCCCACGAAAAGCGAGATGCCGGCAATCGAAGCCAGCAGCCACGTCATGACGCGGGAGGTCTCGGTGGCGGCCTGAGCGACCTCCTCCTGCGTCTGTATCGTGAAGTCGCTTTCCTGATCGGGCGTTAGGCGGTGGCGTTCGCGCAGCAGGTCGATCATCTTCTCGCGCGCGACCGCCATCGATCCCTGATCGAACACCTGCACGTTGATCACCATGGCGTGCGAGCGGCCGGAGATGCGTTGGAATGCGGTCGTGTAGGGGACGATGATGATGTCGTCCTGGACGGAGCCCATGAGCGACATGCCTTTCGTAGAGAGCACGCCGATGATCGTGAGCGGCAAGCCGCGAACGCGGATCGTCTGGCCGATCGGATCCGACCCTTCGAAGAGCTCGTCGACGATCGTCTGCCCGACCACGGCGACGAGAGAGGCGCGCTCGACGTCTTCTTCCGAGAACATCCGCCCGCTCTCGATCGGCCACTGCCGGATCTGCAGGTAGTCGTGCGACTGGCCGTAGATACGAGTAAACCAGTTTTGATTGCCGTGCACGACGACGCGCTGGGAGCGGACCTCCGGACTGGCGGCGATGACCTCGGGTATTTCGTCGAGAAGCGCGCGCGCGTCCTCGGTCGTCAGCGTGTTCGCGCTGCCGCCGCCGATACTGACGCCTCCAAGCGAGCGCGCACCGGGAAAGATCAGCACGACGTTCTGGCCGAGACGGTTCACCTGCTCCTCAACCTCGGCGGCAGCACCCTGTCCGAGGCCGACCATGGTGATGACCGCACCGACGCCGATGATGATGCCCAGCGCGGTGAGGATCGTCCGCATGAGATTTCGCCGCATCGTGCGGACGGCGACGTACGGCACTGCGCTCCATTTCATAAGATGACGTCGTGTTCGGTTTCCGCGTCTTCTACGTCCGTCCACTCGGCGAGCGCCGTCGCGGCGTTTCGCGGAGTCGAAAGGCGATCGCTACGAATGAGTCCGTCGCGAAGGGTGACGATCCGGTCGGCAAAGCGCGCCACCTCGCGTTCATGGGTCACCATCAGGATCGTCAGCCCCTCACGATTAAGCCGCTGGACGAACTCGATGACTTCGAGGCTGGTGCGGCTGTCAAGGTTGCCCGTGGGCTCGTCCGCCAGCAGGATCCGGGGCTGCGTCACCAGGGCTCGGGCGATGGCAACGCGCTGCTTCTGCCCGCCCGAGAGCTCCGCCGGCGTGTGGTCGCGGCGGTCCCCGAGACCGACGATCTCCAGGGCTTCGACTGCACGCGCGTGGATCTGCTTCCAGCTCATTTCCTGTTCGCGGTAGAGCAGGGGAAGTTCGACGTTCTCGTGAGCCGACGTTCGGGGCAGAAGATGGAAAGCCTGAAAGACGAAGCCGATGGTTCGATTGCGGATCCGCGCAAGGCGCTTCGGCGGGAGCTTCTGCACATCTTCGCCGTCCAGCCGATACCTGCCGGAGGTCGGCCGGTCGAGGCAGCCGAGGATGTTCATCATGGTCGACTTGCCCGAGCCGCTCGTGCCCATGACGGCCACGAATTCGCCCTCATCGACGTCGAGGTCGATTCCCCGGAGGGCATCCACGGAAACGGAGCCGGTCCGATAGGTTCGTGTAACTCCTCTAAATTGAACGATGGGCATGGAGGCCGTGGAATCTGGTGGCACGGGGACGGCACGGCCGGGTCAATACTGGGCCTGGCTGCCGCCGATGATGCTGCGGCCTCCGTCATCGTCCTGAGATCGAAGCGAGAGCCCGACGGCGAGAGTGTCGCCCTCGATGAGTCCGTCAATGATCTCCGTATAGATGCCGTCACTCAGGCCTGTCGTTACGGAGGTCGCTACCAGCGCTCCGTCTCGCAGGACGTAAACCCGACCACTTCGATCGTCTACGTCGGCAGGGTCGGCAGGTCGGATGGCATCGGGAAGCCGAGCGCGCAGTGCAGGGTTGCGGACACGCAGCACGTCCTGTTTCTCGGCCGTGATGACCGAGACTTCGGCCGTCATACCGGGCTTGAGAAGGCCTCCGCCGTTCTCGATGTCGATGATGGCCTCGTAATGCACCACATTGTCGAGCACGAGCGGTGCATTGCGCACCTGGACGACCGTTCCCTCAAACTCGCGGCCCCGGTGCGCATCGACGACGAACCGAACCTGCTGTCCTTCCTCAACCATGCCGATATCCGCTTCGGCTACGTTGGCGTGGATCTGCATGCGCCGGAGGTCGGTCGCGATCTCGAAGAGCTCCGGCGCATTCAGGCTTGCCGCGACGGTCTGCCCGACGTCGACGGTACGGGAGATGACGATGCCGTCCGTGGGCGAGGTAATCGTGCATCGCGCCAGTTCGCGCTCCGCGCGCTCGAGGGCATGCCGCCTGACGCTCAACTGTGCCTCTGCCTGGCGAAGCGTAGCGCCCGCCTCTTCCACTTCGGAGGAAGAGACATACCGACCCTTGAGCAAATTCTCCGTACGCTGCCATTTGTGGCGTGCAAGCTCGAGCGAAGCCTCCGCGGCTTCTAGCTCGGCCCGCGCCGCGCTCACGGCGGCAGCAAACGTCGAGGGCTCGATGCGCGCGAGCACCTGCCCGCGACGGACGGGGCTGTTGAAGTCGACGAGGACCTGGTCTACGATGCCGGACACCTGGCTCCCGACGACGACGCTTCGCACGGGTTGGAGCGATCCGTGAGCCACGACGCGGTGGGAGACGTCTCCGACCTCGACCCGCTCGGTATGAAGCGGAGGGAGGCCGCCGTCGCTCGTGGCATATTGTTGCGAGCCCCACCAAGCCGTCACGCCGAGGAGGGGGATGATGATGAGGAACCACTTTTTGCGCTTCATAACGGCATGCGCGACCTGTGAAGGCACCGACGCCAATCGATGACGAGACGGACGTTTCAGCCGTATAAGACACACCCGGACCGTCCGGCTGTTCCGATTTCCTGTCGGAATCCGCGAGCGTAGCTCTAGGGCACCAGCGTTGAGAACTTCTCTGCCGGAACGGGTCCTACGCGAAGCAAACCGTTTTCAGTCGCCCCTAAATACCCGGGCTCACGTCGAGTCCTGAGACGCGCATCAGGCCGTACAGGGCGCCTATCAACAGCCCGTAGACCACGTGCGCGAGGATGTGGGCGACCGCGACTTTGTAATCGGCCGCCTGAAACTCTTTCACCGGATGGCGATGCGCAAACCGGATGACGCCCCATCCGACGACGAATCCCTGCGCAAAGCCCATAATCCCTCCGACGAAGGTCTCAGACGCCACGCTCGTGAGAGAAAGGAGACTTAAGACGTGAAGATACAGGGCCGCAATGATCACGCCGTTGACGAAGTGGATAAGCAACCCGACTCCGAGGGCGTTGTGATAGGACTTCGTGAACAGACTGCCGACGGCGCGGACCATGTCTGCATTGATCTCCGCGAATCGGTCGACGGCCCACAAAAACGCCGTCATACCCCCGGTCGCGATGATTCCGGCACCGAGGGGCATAAGGATCAGTCGCAGCATGGCAATTCGTCGGTTGGATTGTATCGGGACTCAGTATAGACGTAACGAGATCACCGGTGCAACCCGGCTATCGACCGGTCGAAGAACAGCGCTACGAACCGTACGTATCCAGACGTAAGGATCAAAACGCGAAAAGCATGGCACGCACCGTTCCGATCACACTCTTTTTACTGGTGATCGCGTCTCTTCCGGCCGCATGCGACCGGAATCCGGAGCGCGAACGCTCCACGTCGCCGGCTGATAGGGACTCATCGCCATCGGCCGTCGACACGTCGGAGCGGTACGCGCCGATCGACGCGCCGATCGAAGCACCGGTGCAGACACCGGCTGACGCACCGGTCGA
>CAZMXY010000026.1:27035-31639 GCA_964570345.1 uncultured Rhodothermales bacterium
CGATCGACGCGCCGATCGAAGCACCGGTGCAGACACCGGCTGACGCACCGGTCGAAGAGCCGGCTGAGCCAGGTATCCAAACCCTCGCGGACACCTCCGAATTCCGCGAGGAGCGGCTCGCGATGGTCAGCCGCCAGATCGCGGCGCGCGGCGTAGACGATCCAGAGGTCCTCGAGGCCATGCGGGCCGTGCCGCGCCACCGCTTCGTGCCGGCGGATCAGGTGCGGATGGCCTACGCCAACCGGCCGCTGCCCATCGGACACGGTCAGACGATCTCTCAGCCGTACGTTGTGGCCTACATGACGGAACTCGTCGAGCTTGACGCGCCCGACCGCGTCCTGGAGGTCGGCACGGGATCGGGCTATCAGGCCGCCGTGCTCGCCGAGATCGTCGATGAAGTCTACACGATCGAGATCATCCCGGAGCTCGCCCAAACCGCGCGCAAACGCCTGGAGCGGCTCGGATACGACAACGTCGAGGTCCGGAGCGCGGACGGCTATTATGGGTGGGAGGAGCATGCCCCGTTCGACGCCATCGTCGTCACTGCGGCCGCGGAGCACATCCCGCCTCCGCTGCTCGACCAGCTCGCGGACGGCGGAAGGATGGTCATCCCTGTCGGCTCGCCCTTTCGCACCCAGACGCTCATGCTCGTGGAGAAGCGCGGCGAGGAGCTGTCGACCCGCAGCGTCGCGCCCGTGCGCTTCGTCCCGTTCACGCGAGCTGAATGAGGGCAGGGAAGTGCGCCGCCGGACATGAACCGACTCGCCACCGCGTTAGCCCTTCTCTCGAGCGCTCTGATTGGATTTCAGCTCGTTCTGATGCAGCTGCTCTCGATCGTGCAGTGGCATCACTTCGCCTACATGGTCATCTCCGTCGCGCTGCTCGGTTTCGGAGCCAGCGGGACGGCGATCTCGCTCGCGCGTCCGTGGTTCATCCGGCGATTTAATCTCGTCGTGCCCCCGGCGATGATCGGATGCGGTGCGACCATGCCCCTGGCGGCCCGGCTGGCGCAATCCGACATGGCCCGGTTCGATTCGTACGTGCTGTTCACGGATCCGTCGCAGTTCGGCGCGCTCCTCGTCACGTATTTCCTCTTCTTCGTCCCGTTCTTCCTCGGGGCGCTTGCGGTCGGACTCATCCTCGTCCGCCATTCGAAAGAGGCCGGCAGGTATTACCACGCGAATCTACTTGGCTCGGGCGTCGGTGCACTCGTCGCGCTCGTGCTCATGTGGATCCTGAAACCGCCGCTGCTTTCCCCGGCGATCGGGCTTATCGCCGTCACGTCCGGCCTCATGATCGTCCCGCGGCGCTATCGGTTGTGGCTTCTGCCGGCAGGCGCGGTCGCCGTCGTCGTGTGCGCGTGGTTCGTCGTCCGGCCGCTCGAGCTCCGGCCGTCGCAATACAAGGATCTCAGCCGCACGCTCGATCTGCCCGCAGCCGAGGTGGAGCGGGAAAAGAGCAGCCCATACGGGCTCGTTCAGGTCGTATCGGCCGAGGCGCTGCGCTACGCCCCGGGCCTCAGCCTCACCTACCGCGGCGACATACCCGTCCGAAAGGCCGTCTTCAACAACGGCAATTGGTACGGTCCGGTCACCGCGGCCGACACGATCCACCTGCTGGACTATTCGACCGCGGTGCTGCCGTACGTCCTCGGGAGTCCCCGCACCGTGCTGGACCTGCACGCACGCACAGGGAGCAACACCGCCCAGGCGCTGACGCATGCGGCCGAGGCCGTGACGGCCGTGGAGCCGCACGAGAGCGTAGTCTCGCTGCTACGGCGCGAGCTCGCCTCCGAAACGGACTCGCTCCTGCATCACCCCGCCGTCTCGATTCGCACGGAAGAACCCCGCACCTACCTGGCGGCGTCACGCGCGTCGTACGACCTGATCACGCAGCCGATCGTGGGGGCGTTTGGGGGGACAATCGGTCTCTTCGCACTTCAGGAGCAGTACGGACTCACGCTCGAGGCCTTCGCGTCGATGTGGCGACGCCTCGACGACGACGGGATGATCAGCGTGACGTCGTGGATGGATTATCCCTACCGCAGTCCGCTGAAACTGCTGGCCACGCTCGTGCGCACGCTCGAGGATGCCGGCATCGACGAGCCGGAGAGGCACCTCGCGGCCATCCGGAGCTGGGGAACGGTTACTTTCGTCGCCCGTCGCATGCCGCTCGCGGCGGAAGACGTCGCCCGCATCCGGGAGGTCGCGGATAGGCTCTCTTTCGATCCGCTGCTGTTGCCGGACGTTCGGTCCGACGAACGGGACCGCTACAACGCGCTGGAGGATACGGCCTTTTTCGGCCTCGTCGATCGGATTGCGGCCGGGGATCGCGACGTCCTCGCGGCGTACGACTTTCAGATCGCGCCCGCGACGGACGACCGTCCGTACTTCTCGCAATTCCTCCGGTGGCACACCGTGCCGGTGCTGCTCGACGAGATGGACGCGGCGTCGTTTCCCTTCATCGAGCTTGGCACGCTGATCGCCGCGGCGACGCTCGTGCAGATCTTCCTGGCCGCGATCCTGCTAATCATCTTGCCTCTACTGCGCCTGGGATGGGGCGGACCCGGGAAGGCGTGGACGCTTCTCTATTTCTCGGGCCTCGGGATCGGCTACCTGTTCGTCGAGATGGTGCTCATCCAGCGATTCGTGCTCTATCTGGGCCATCCTATCTACGCCGTCGCGGCGGTGCTGGCCGCCATCTTGATCTTTTCCGGCCTCGGGAGCAGCGTCTCGCAGCGGCTTCAAGTGACGGCGAGCGCCATGGCGGCGGCCGCGGGCCTGGTCGCGCTGCTCGTCGTGCTATACGCCGTCTTCCTGACGCCGCTCCTGATGGCCACGATTGCGCTGCCTCTCGTCTGGAAGGGGATGTTGGCCCTGCTTATCGTCGCGGTGCCGGCCTTCGTCATGGGCATGCCGTTTCCTCTCGGCCTGCGCCATCTGACGTACCGGCGACGGGATCATCTTCCGTGGGCGTGGGCCGTGAACGGGTGCCTGTCGGTCGTGAGCACGGCCCTGGCGGCACTTCTTTCGCTGGAATTGGGCTTCACGGCCGTGATGCTCGTGGCCGCCGGCGCGTACGCAGTCGTGGCGATGGTGAGTCTTAGAGGAAGATAGGGGCTCCGTTTCGAGGGTCGCGCTTCCACGGCCGAAGCCGTCGCGGCAGTAGCGGCGGCTGCGGCGGAACGGATCGACCGTCTATCGAAGCAGCACGACCGGCCGCGTGCGGGTCGACGGGCCGGATCGAATCACGAGGTAGTACGTCCCAACGGCGGCTGCGAGGCCTTCCTCGTTCGTGCCGTCCCATTCCACGCGATGCTCGCCCGGGGGCTGCACGCGCTCGACGAGCGTCCGCACGCGGCGGCCGAGTGCGTCGTAGACGGCGACGTGGACGTGACGGTGCTCCTCGATCGCGTAATTGAGCGTGGTCCGGTCGTGGAAGGGATTCGGATGGAGGGCGGCCGGGCTCGCGCCCGGGAGATCTTGATTCGCGACGGACGTGCCCTCGCTGCGGTTGAACCTGTGTACCGTGCTCCCGACGGCGTAGCCGAGCGAGTCGTTCAGGAAGCGAAAGCGGTTGAGGCGGATTCCGATGTCGAGGGGCGTCCACGACTCGCCGCCGTCGGTCGTCTGGTAGGCGGGCTCCGTGGAGTTGCCGCCGATCCAGCCGGTCTCCTCGTCCACGAATCCGATGCCCTGGACGAAGTAGTAGCCCGACATAAAGAGCTTCTCTTCCCAGGTCTCGCCTCCGTCGGACGTCTTGAGAAAGTAGATCGGTGACCGGCTATTGCGCTGGAGCGAGGCATAGCCCGTTCGGCGGGAGGGGAAGGAGAGCTTCCAGCTCCACTCGCCCGTCCGCGTGGTGGTGAAGCGCGTCTCCCAGGTCGCGCCGCCGTCCGTGGTCGCGAGTACGACGCCGCGCGAGAGGCTGTGCTCCTCGTCCGTGAGTCCGACGGCGAAGCCGGTGTCCGGGTGGGGGAAGTAGACGTCGATCAGCCCGGCCGCGTGTCCGCTCATGTCCTTCGAGGTCCACGTGCGGCCCCCGTCGGAGGTCTTGACGAAGATGCTCGGGCCGCGGACGCGTCCGACCGCCACGATCGTCGAGTCGTCGACCACGAACATCCCACACAGGCCTGCGGGCGCCGGGCCGTCGAACTCCTCGACCGGCGACCACGTCGCCCCGCCGTCATCGGTCCCGTAGAGGACGTTTGGATCGGTGGTACTGAACTCTCCAGGCCCCACGCTGCCCGCCCATCCTCGCCGGGCATCGAGGAAGCCCACGGACCGCAGGTGCGTCTCGGGCTGGAAGAACTGCTCCTGCCAGGTCTGCCCCCCGTCGTGTGTTCCGTGGATGCGCGCAGATCCGTCGACGACCCACCCCGTATCGGGCGAGACGAAATAGACGTCGTTGTATCGCGTGGTTGTGGGGGCAGAGGAGAGGGTCTCCCATGACTGGGCATGAACCGGGAGAGCGACGAACGAAAGAGCGACGAAGAAAAGAGCGACGAAGGAAAACGCAAAAAAGGCGTAGAAGGCTCGATGCATCGAAAAGGGGCTGTGCATGGATTTTCTTGGGCCGCCAATATAACAAAGCTACGCTTTGGA
>CAZMXY010000027.1:0-11935 GCA_964570345.1 uncultured Rhodothermales bacterium
ACCCCCAACCTGCTCATTACAAGTGAGCTGCTCTACCGGTTGAGCTACGCCAGCTGCTCCTCGAGACACCGTCGCCGGGCAAGAACGCATAATGTACCCCGTACCCGTACCCCTGTCAACCGGCTGCGGCATGGATACGCCACAGTTATCCGTCAGGTTAGGGGTTGTTTCCACCCTCGCCGCGCTCGCCGTCACTCCCCTTTCTTTTCAGATACCGGCGGACGAAAAACACGGCTGCGGCCAGGAGGACGAGTCCGAGGACCACCCGCCCGTACGCACGCAGGTACTCGGCGATGATCTGCCAGTTCTCGCCGAGGGCGTAGCCGGCGTAGGAGAGGAGCAGCGTCCACACCGCGGCGCTGATCACGGCGAAGACGGCGGTCGTCCACGGATTCATCTGGGCCATCCCGACGGCGATCGAGATGACCGACCGCAGGCCGCTCAAGAAGCGATTGGCCGCGACGAGTCCGTAGCCGTACCGGTCGAGCCATCGCCGCGCTTTTTCGATCTGTCCTTTCGGAAGCCACCGCAAGCGCCGGGGATCCGTCACGGCTTCGCCCAGGACGTAGCCGATCGCGAACATCGTCATGAATCCGAGCAATCCGCCGAGCGTCGACAGCAGGACGACGAGAACGAAATTCAGCTTCCCCACGCCGACGAGATAGCCGCCGAAGACGACCACGACGTCGCCCGGGATCGGCGGTAGTACGTTTTCTCCGTACGCGATCGCGAGAATCAGCACGTAGGCGACGATGGGCGGCAGAGCCTCCATCCAATTCAACAGATCGCTCACGTACTCGTTCATGTCGCCTCCGCGTCGCGGCGAACGATCGTGCATACGGCGAAGGCGGCCGCCCCTTCTTCTCGACCCACGAATCCGATTTCCTCGCCGCGGGTCGCTTTGACGGAAACCGAGCCCGGCTCGACGTGCAGGCACGCGGCGAGGTTCGCTCGCATCTCGTCGACGAGGGGTCGCAATTTCGGCCGCTCCAGGACCACGGTGGCATCGACGTTATGGACGCGATACCCGGCTTCCGTGACGAGTCGAAGGACGTCCTCGAGGATGACGCGGCTCTCGGCGTCTTTCCAGCGTGGGTCGGTATCGGGAAAATGGAAGCCGAGGTCCCCTAGCGCCGCGGCGCCGAGAAGGGCGTCGGCGACGGCGTGCATCAGAGCGTCGCCGTCCGAGTGCCCGCTGAGGCCCCGGTCGTGCGGCACGTGAACGCCTCCGAGCACGAGCCGCCGCCCCTCCTTCAACCGATGTACGTCGTATCCGAATCCGATCCGCATCGTCAGGAGGCCGGTGAGTGCATGCTTTCCCAGAGGGCCTCGGCGAGCTCCCAGTCGGAAGGCGTCGTGATCTTGACGTTCGTGGAGGTCCCTTCCACGATCCGGACCGTCCGACCGATGCGCTGCACGAGCGCGGCGTCGTCCGTCGCGTCGTACTCTCCGTTTTGCGCCGCGCGATGGGCCTCTTCGAACCAGTCCCGCCGAAATCCCTGAGGCGTCTGCATCCGATACAACCCGGCTCGCGATACGATCGGCCCGAACGCGTCGTCCTGCCCCCGTCGAAGCGTGTCGGCGACCGGAAGCGCCAGCGCGGCCGCTCCCCATTCCCGTACGGCTTCGATGACGGCCGTGACGCGGTCGCTCGGAAGGAGCGGGCGCACGGCGTCATGGACGAGTACGACGGAAACGTCTTCCGGAAGGGCGGCGAGGGCGGCGGCCACGGACTCCTGGCGCGTGGCCCCGCCCGGTACGACGTCAAGCAGCTTCCGTATGCCCGCACGGCGCAGCGTGTCCTCTAGGGCGGCGACCTCCCGGGGCGGCGCCGCCACGACGAGCGAACCGACGAGCGGATGGCTTTCGAAGACGGCGAGCGTGCGGACGAGGATCGGCGTGCCGCCGAGCAAGCGAAATTGCTTCCGCTTCCCCTTCCCTCCCATCCGTGCGCCGCGGCCGGCGGCCGGTATGAGAACGGCTACGTTCGATCGATCATTCACGTGAGTCCTCGAGATTCGCCTGGAAATTCGCCTGAGCGGGAGTGCGCTCGCCGGTGCGAACGGTCCGTGATCCACCGGCTGCGTCGTCAAAGGATGAGCATGGCGTCGCCGAACGAGAACATGCGATACTTTTCCTTCATCGCCTCTTCGTACGCCTTGAAGATGAAGTCGTATCCGCCGAACGCAGCCGCGAGCATCAACAGGGTGCTTTTCGGCATGTGGAAATTCGTCAGTATCCGCTCGGTGATCCGGAATTCGTAAGGCGGATAGATGAACTTGTCCGTCCATCCGCGATCGGCCTTGAGCGTGTTGGCGGCGGAGAGACTCGACTCGATCGCCCGCACACAGGTCGTTCCGACGGCCGTCACGGTATTCTCTTCGGACTGAAGGGCTTTGTTCACGGCGTCGGCCGTTTCCGGCGGCACGACGTAATGTTCGGAATCCATTCGGTGCTTCGTCAGGTCTTCGACCTCGACGGGACGAAAAGTACCCAGGCCGACGTGCAGCGTGATGGGCACGATGACGACGCCCAATTCCTGCAGCCGGTCGACCAGCTGCGTCGTGAAATGCAGGCCGGCCGTCGGAGCGGCGACGGCGCCGCGGTGCTCCGCGAACATCGTCTGGTAGCGGTCTCGATCCGCCATCTCGACGTCGCGTTTGATGTAGGGCGGCAGGGGCGTTTGCCCGATCTCGTCGATCTTGCCGTAGAGCTCCGTATTCGTACCTTCGAAAACGAATCGGATCGTTCGGCCTCGGGACGTAGTATTATCGATGACTTCCGCGATGAGGCCGTTTTCGAAGTAGAGCTTGTTGCCGATGCGGATCTTGCGGGCCGGATCGACGATGACGTCCCACAGCCGGCTTTCGGGATTCAGCTCGCGGAGCAGGAAGACTTCGATTCGAGCCCCCGTCTTCTCCTTGTTGCCGTAAAGGCGCGCCGGGAAAACCTTCGTATCATTCACGACCATGACGTCCCCCTCCCGAAAATATTCGGGCAGGTCGGAGATCTTTCGATGATCGATCGTCTTATCCTGCCGATTCAGGACCATCATTCGAGCCGAATCACGAGGCTCCGCCGGATACTTCGCGATGAGGGTTTTCGGGTACTCGTAGATAAAATCGGACAGCTTCATGTAATAACGACGTGATGAGACGGTCTTAGAACGGCAGGGGAAAAGCCGGCCGGGTATCGCCACGAAAATTGAGGGCAATCGGCTCGATTCGGCCAAAATCGCCTAAATATAGGCGCGACCCTAGCGGTGTCCAAACGCCTGAGACCTCGACGCGTTTCCGGCCTTTTCATTATCGAAAGTCACAGGATTTACCTTCGATGGCATCTTTTGCGCCACCCTGCCACCCGCGGATCGCGGGGGCGAGACTTGTCAGCGCGCTGATCTGCGCGGCCGGGCTCTTCGGATGCGATCACGGCCTCGCGCCGCCGGCGGAGCCGGAGACGGGCGTCATCCTGGCTCGCGTTCAATACGAGGGCGGTGCGGCGGCGTGGCCGCCTCCAGACTCGCTCAGAGATCTGCGGTTCGTGGCGATGCGCTTCGTGCCTCGCGACACGACCGATCTGCTGCAACTCAATCGACTCGTGTTCAGTGACCGCCTTCAATCCAACGTAGCGGAGCAGGACGTCACGGTCTCCGGCGTCGAGACCGGTACGTTCCTCTATTCGGGCGTGGCCCAGAAATTCGGACCGGAGCCATTCGATTGGCGTCCCGTAGGATTGGTGACCGACGGCGAGGGCATCTTCGTCGTCTCCGCGGGCGAGACCACCACGGTGGACGTCGTCGTCAACTTCTACGATCCTCCTCCCTTCCCCCCGCCGCTCCCATGAACGTTCTCCACCACCTTGTCGGAGGCATCCTCGCCGTCGTTCTGGCGGCGCCGTGGCCGGCGTACGCTCAGGGCTCGATCTTCGGAACGGTAACGGACGAAAGCGGCGAGGCGCTCCCGGGCGTCAACGTGATCGTCGCCGGCACGAGGCTCGGCGCGGCAACGGATCCGGACGGCGGCTATCGCATCCCCGGCGTTCCGGCGGGACGACATACCGTAACGGCGTCCGCAATCGGCTTTGAGCGGCGATCGACGGTCGTCGTGGTCGAAAACGGCTCGGAAACACGGGCCGACTTCGTGCTCGAAGAAATCACGATTCAGGGGGCCGAGGTCGTCGTGACCGCCTCGAGACGGGAGCAGCTTTCTAGCCGCGTCGCCGCCAGCGTGAGCAGCCTCGCCGCGGAAGACCTTCGGTCGCGAAACAACGTTTCACTCGACGAGGCGCTGCAATACGTCTCGGGCGTTCAAATGGCGGGCAATCAGATAAACGTACGAGGCTCGTCGGGCTTTTCGTACAACACGGGCAGCCGCGTCTTGCTGCTCGTCGACGGACTCCCGATGCTCCGCCCCGACGCTGACGGCATCCCCTTCGATGCGTTGCCCATGAATCAGGTAGCCCGGATTGAAGTGCTCAAAGGCCCCGGATCTGCGCTCTATGGCGGAGGTGCGCTCGGCGGAGTCGTAAACGTGATTACGAAGGACTATCCAGATCGGCCGGAGACGTTCGTGGAGGCCTATGCCGGCGTATACCAGCCGGTCCGATACGAGATCTGGCGCGCCCGCTGGAACGAAGCCGACGCTGCCCGCCCCCTCGGCGGCGTCTCCGCCGGGCATGCTCGCCGATTCGCCCGCGGCGGGGGTTTCTGGATCAACCTGGCGTATCGCGGGGATGCCGGGTACCTCCGCCTCGACGAGAGCCGGCAGGTGCAAGCCCACGCCAAGATCGGCGTTCCCCTCGGACGTCTAACGCAGCTCGGCGTGTTTACCGGCCTCACGCGCCGTACGTCGGACAACTTCCTCTTCTGGAACGGAGCACGAGACGCCCTCAATCCGGGACAGCTCGACTTCGGACGCTCCGAACCGGGCAGCGGCGCCAACGACAACCTCGTCAACGAGCTCTCTTTTCAACCGTCGTTGACCCGGGTCGTCGGCGGCGACCTGCTGTTAGCGGCGCGCGGTCGTATCTTCGGCGTCCTGATCCAACCGCTGGAGGACGACGGCACGCCGAAGCCGCTCAGCACGGGGACCGTCGGCTTTCGCTACGGCGGCGAAATACAGATGAACTACGCCCGCGAGGAGTCGCGCTACGTCACGGCCGGCATCACGGCGGATGCGAACGCAACGCGCTCAAGCTTCTTCGAAGACGAGCACGAGACGCTGAGTCAGCCCGAAGGAGCCGTCTTCGTTCAGCTCGAAGAATCTCTGTCGGAGCGTCTCGAGGTCGCTGCCGGGGCGCGCTTCGACGTCTACCGCATTCGCGCCGGCGTCGTCGAGCGGAAGCTGAGTCCGAAGATCAGCGCATCCCTTCTCGTGTCGGAGGGACTCATTCTCCGCGGCGCGTTCGGCGAGGGTTTTCGCGTGCCCAGCGTGGCCGAACGATTCATCAGCAACAGCGACTATCTGCCGATCGTGACGAATCTCGACGTTCGACCCGAAGTCTCGCGGAGTTACGAAGCCGGGATTCGAGCGCTTCCGTTCCCGGGTGGATGGGCTCTCACGCTCGACGGAGCCCTCTTCTGGAACGACTACTGGCGGCTCGTCGAACCGGTCTTCGTCGCACGCGAGCGATCGTTTCAATTCATCAATTTGACGCGAGCCCGGATCCGGGGCGCCGAGGTCAACCTCGAGGCCGTCGCGCCTGCGAAGCAGCTTCGCCTTCAGGCCGGGTATACGTATCTCGACGCGAGAGACCTCTCGGTAGACGAGCCGCTCGTGTTTCGATCCGAACACTTGCTGAAAACTTCCGGCACGTGGGATTTCGGGATGGTCGACGCCGGCGTCGACGTCCGCCTCGCGAGTCGCCCGAAACGGGTCGATTCGGATTTCGCGCTCTTCGTCAAGGACGCCGAGCGGATGGTCGCGACGCGCGTCGTCGACCTCCGAATAGGCGCACACTGGCGCGGCGTTCGTGCGGCGTTTCACGTCAAGAACGCCCTCGACTACTACTATCTCGAGCGACCTGCCCTGCTCGCTCCGCAGCGCCACTTCATCCTCCAGACGTCGGTACGGTTCTGACCCGCCGCATCTCCCACTCGTCTACTCCGTCTTCCGGGTCGAATTCGTCCGGATACAGGGCGCGTGCGATCAGCTCGACGCCTCGATACAATCGAGGACCCGGCCGGCTGAAGTAGGCGTTTCCGTCGAAGGCGAATACGCGCCCGTTTCGAACGGCACGCATATCGCCCCAACCGGGAAGCGCCCCGAATCGTGACGACAGCTCGCGGACGGTCACATCGAGGTCGTATCCGCACGGCATGACGGCCAGCACGTCCGGGTCGGTATGGCGGACGAGGCTCCAATCCACGAATTGCGACTCTTCGCCCGCGGCGGCGGACAGCGCCCGCCCACCGCCGAGCGCGACCATGTCGGGGACCCAGTGGCCGGCGATCATGACCGGATCGAGCCATTCGATGCAAACGACGCTCTGTAGCTCGTCGGCCGGTGACGTTTTGTGGAGTCCGAGGCGGCTGCGCAGGGCATGCAGGCGGCGCTCCTGTCCCGCGACGAAATCCATCGCCTCCCGCATCCGTCCGATCAATTTTCCGAGGCGAAGGGCATCATTCAGGACCTGCTTGAACGTCGCCGGTTGCATCGAGAAGACGTCTGGCCGATGAGCGGACCAGGATGCGAGTTCCTCTTCTAAGTCCGGGAGAGAAACTGCGCAGACGCGGCATTGAGCTTGCGTGAGGATCAAGTCCGGCTTCAGTTCGGCGAGCCGGGCATAGTCGACCTCGAACATGCCGTCTCCTCCCTCGACGCAATCCCTGACGGCCTGATCGATCTCCCGGCCGGACACGGCGTCGGGCGTAGGCGACGTCAATGCCGGCAGGGTCCGCACTTCCGGTGGATGATCGCACGCATGAGAGCGCGCTACGAGGAGGTCCAGCGCATCGAACGCGGCGATCCACTCCGTACAGGCCGGAAGTAGAGAAACGATGCGAGAGGGTGGATACGTCATGACCGTTACAATGTAACGATTCGTTCTGTGGGACTAGGATTTCGACGTTCGAATGCCGATGTTATGATTGGTGCCGTCACCGGTATCGTCAGCCTGGCCGGTGTGATTTTTCACCCAGACGCATATCGCACAGATGATCGACCATCGAACACCCACCCACTTGCCGGAAGCGGCCGTTACTTTTTCTCCGCCGGGATCGTCTCCAAAAAAAATTGTCGATGATCGGAAGCGCTTCCAGGCCCTCGCCACCACGCATCTGCCTGCCCTCATCCTGGATGCAGAGGGGACGATCCAGTACGTGACGCCCGCTGCCAGGCGCCTGCTGGAGTACGGCCATGATGATCCAATCTCACCCTGCTTCTTCTCCCACGTCCACGGCCGCAATATGTATCAGGTCATGCGCGACGTGGCCGACATGGTGTGCTACGGAAAACTGAAAGCGGGTTGGCTGCTGCGGATGCGCACCGGGCGCGGACGATGGCAGTGGTTTCGAACCACGGTCACGAACCGGCTTGACGCAGACAATCCGGCCATCAAAGTGGTCGTCCACGATCTACAGGAACCCTGATCGGTTACGGGTGCCTCTCGGCCTACTTTTCGATTCTCGCGGGAAGGCGGGATTCGTCGGCGAGGTGCTCCAACTCCCGCGCGAGCGCCTCAGCCGTTGCGCGCAGCTCCTCGTCGCTCAACTGGGCGACCTCCGCCGGCTTGCCGGCACCGCCTCGTCGCCTGCGCAGAAACGGTTCCGCCATGGACGTTACGAAGGGCAATTTTCGTCCGCCGGGCCGAACGTAACCGCCCTGGATTGCACGCACTTCTTCGACGCTCAGAAAGGCCGCGGGGTCTTCGTCACGGATGATGCGGATGACGTGGGGCACGCTTCGCCGGCGAACGATGACGTCCAGGATGTCTACGAAACTTCGCTGACCGCGACCTTCGAGTTCCGTGACGGCGTAGCCCTCTCTCCGAAGCCGGTCGGTGGCCTTGACTGCGCGAGGCGCCTTCGACGCCCCCTCGGGCCGGCGAATGACCGCTCGAACGACGTTCACGCCCAGGGCGAAACGAGCCTCGAGCCACACGCCCACGTAATTGCCGATCGCGAATCCACCCGCATATCCAATCACGTGGATGACGGAATTCAGGTGTTCGAGCGCCGTCCCAACGGCAATCAGCCAAATCAGGACCTCAAAAAAACCGATGAAGGCTGCGATCACGCGATGGCCGCGAACGGCCAGAATCATCCGCATGATCGCCATCGACACGTCGAGAATTCGAAGCAGACAAATGAGCACGGCCCCGATCGGGGCGGCGAACAACGGATCCAGATCCATTGGCGGAGCGAATAGGAAAGTGACGGCTCAGACCGAGCGTGCGAGCAGTCGACGCGCGGCCTGGAGCACGTGCTCACCGGTAAATCCGAGCTTCTTCATGTTGACGTCCCCGGGAGCGGACGCACCAAACCGATTGAGCCCGATGACGGCTCCCGTCGTTCCCACGTAACGCTCCCACCCGAACGTCGCACCGGCTTCCACGGCCAGGCGTCGTCGAACGGTGCGAGGCAGAACCTCCTCCTTGTACGCGTCGGATTGCTTCTCGAAGAGCTCCCATGACGGCATGCTCACGGCGCGTGCGCCGACGCCTTCGACCTGCAGCGCCTCCGCGGCGGCGAGGGCATGCTGAACTTCACTGCCGGTTCCAATGAGGATGATCTCGAGCTCCCCCTCCCAGTCGAGCAGCGTGTACGCCCCCTGGCTCAGTCCGGATGCCGGTGCGTACTTCGTTCGATCGAGCGTCGGGACGCCCTGCCGCGTGAGCGCGAGAGCGATCGGACCGTCCGGATGGGTGATGGCAAACCTCCACGCCTCGACCGTCTCGTTGGCGTCGCACGGGCGGATGAGCGTCATGTTAGGAATGGCTCGCAGCGACGGCAGATGCTCCACGGGCTGATGGGTCGGACCGTCCTCTCCGAGACCGATGGAGTCGTGCGTAAACACGAATACGACCGGCACCTTCATCAGCGCACTCAGGCGAACCGCGGGCCGCATGTAGTCGCTGAAGATCAGAAACGTGCCGCAATAGGGTCGAAGGCCTTCGTGAAGCGCGATGCCGTTGCACGCGGCGGCCATTGCGTGCTCTCGTACGCCGAATCGCAGATATCCGCCGTCGGGCGTCGCCTTCTGAAAGTCGCCGCGGCCCTTGATGTCCGTCTTGTTGGAAGGCGTCAAATCGGCCGATCCGCCGATGAGATATCGGACCTTGTCGGCGATCGCATTCAGCACCTTACCGCCCGCAGCACGGGTCGCCATCTTCGATCCGGCCTCGAAGACGGGCAGGTCGTCTTCCCAGCCGTCCTCAGGTTTCTGGGCCAACCACGATTCGTATTCACGCGCCAGATCGGGGTGCTTTTCTTCGTAGGCCGACCACGTCCGCTTCCAGTCGTCCTCGGCCTTACGTCCCTTCTCGATCGCCCCGTCGCGCATGTGACGATAGACCTCATCGGGTACGTAAAACGTCGCGTCTTCCGGCCAGCCCAAATTCCGCTTCGCCGCACGCACCTCGTCCTCGCCGAGCGGCTCTCCGTGGGCGGAGGCAGTATCCTGCTTGTTGGGAGCTCCGAAACCGATGTGGGTGCGGACGACGACGAGAGACGGACGATCGGTTTCCCTCGTGGCGCGGTCGAGGGCGTCGTCAAGCGCCTCAAGGTCGTTGCCGTCCTCGACGTGCTGAACGTGCCAGTCATAGGCCTCGAATCGGCTCCCTACGTCTTCCGTGAACGAAAGGTCGGTGCTCCCGTCAATTGAAATGTCGTTGTCGTCGTAGAGGAAGATGAGCTTGCCGAGGCCGAGATGCCCCGCCAGCGACGCCGCCTCGTGCGAGACCCCCTCCATCAAATCTCCGTCGGAGCAGATGCCGTACGTGTAATGATCTACGATGGAGACGTCCGGCCGATTGAATCGTGCCGCCAGGTATTTTTCGGCGATGGCGAATCCGACGGCGTTCGCAAATCCCTGCCCGAGCGGACCGGTCGTCGTCTCGATGCCTTCGACCAGGAAATTCTCCGGGTGGCCTGGCGTCTTGCTGCCCCACTGGCGGAAGCCTTTGATCTGCTCCATCGTCATGTCCGCGTAGCCGGTCAGATGAAGGAGGCCGTAGAGCAGCATCGACCCGTGTCCCGCCGAGAGTACGAAGCGGTCGCGATCGATCCATTTGGGGTCGGACGGATTGTGTTTGAGATAGCGGGTCCATAGGACGTAGGCCATCGGCGCCGCACCCATCGGCATCCCAGGGTGGCCGCTTTTCGCCTTTTCGACGGCGTCGACCGCGAGAAATCGGAGCGTGTTGATCGAAAGGTTGGCGAGGTCCGTCGCGGAGACCTTATCCGTCTCGGCTGGACCGGTTTGGGCGGTGACGCTCATGCGTTGTACGGGGTCTGGGTACGAATAGACGTCTGATGGGAACGAGCCGTCTCGGCGCCGCCGTCATCGGTACGACGAGGGCGGACGCGTGTCAGCTTTGAGCAGCCTGATCGATCAATTGGGCGAGACATTCCACCGTTCGGGATCGCCCGTCCACGAAGCGACCGTTGATGAGTACGGCCGGCGTGCCGGTCACGCCGGCGTCGGCCGCCATCTCCTTTTGCTCGGCCAGCATACGCCGGTACAGCCCGCTCCTCACGCGCTGCATGAGCACGTCGGGATTCATTCCGATCTGCTCAGCGATCGCGCGAAGCTGATCTTCGGAAAGTCCCGTCTGCGGCTGCTGGATCGCGTACTGGTGGTCGAGCATGTCGAAGAATTTCCCTTCCTGCGCGGCGGCGTAGAGGGCCTCCGACTGCGTGATCGAGTGGTTCCAGAGGACGAACGGCTTGAAGACGAACCGGGCTTTGTCGCCGTGGCTCTCGGCCACTTTATCGACGATGGGATGGAGCGTCTTGCAGTGGGGACAATTCGGATCGAAATATTCGATGACCGTAACGCTCGCGTTTGGATTCCCCTTCTCGGGATCAAAGAAATTGATCAGCTGAGAGAAATCCTCGACCGGCGCTTTTTGCGGATCATAGGCACACTCGCCCGTCCCCACGCGAGGCGAATCGGCTTGTGCATTCGATGTGCGAGGAGAATCGGCTTGTGCATTCGATACGCGCGGCGCCGGCTGATTCTCCGCAACCGACGGCTCGGCGACGTCGAGGCTGCCGAAGTACGCGAAGTCGGCGCCGATCAGCACCAGCGCGAGCAGGGCGACCGCACCCATGTACTTGAGTTCTCGTTTCGAGCTGATGGACGTCATGCTTGGGGCACGTTGTGTTTTGGATTCGGGCGATTTTCGGTAGTCGACGGCCTGAAGCACGAAGAGGATCGTCGTCAATCCGGCGAGGGTAAGGCACAAGGCGCACAACTCTCCGATGCCGAAGAACTGGTAGTACACGAGATAAAGCGTGTACGCGAAGCCGACGAATATGAGGGCGGCACGTGCCCACTTGAACTGCTCGAGCTTGCCTCGCACGTTGAACGCCGCCAGGGCCGTCAATGAGGCGACGGCGAGATAAAAGAGGAGCCCCCACGTCGAATTCGAGACGCCGAAAAGGTTACTCGCCTCACTTTGAGTCACGGTGGCGCAATCGAAGGAGTCCTCGACCTGCTGGGAGGTCGAAAATCCGAAACAGCCCTGATCGAATCCTCTTTTCTGCTGGATGCCGAGGTGTACCGACGTCAGAATGCCCAGGACGGCGACGCCGAAGATGACACGGTCGATGACGGGTCGATACGTCGCGAACTTTCGAGCGAAACGAGACTTCGGGGATGCCATGACGTATCGGGTGGGCGGCGGCGAGTGCAGCGCGAGAAATCGGCGTGGTTAACAGGTTCACCCCAATATATGATCCCCCGACGAAGTCGTCCGACCGTGCTCGAAACAC
>CAZMXY010000027.1:12035-26596 GCA_964570345.1 uncultured Rhodothermales bacterium
GTCCGTCGCCTCGCGACGCAGGACGTCGCCGGCCTCCTATCGCGGCGTGCCGGCCTGTTGCATCTTCGTTCGAGCGGCGTTAATTTTCGAAAGCATGACACGCACGCATTCGCATATCGATCGGACCCAGGGCTGGTGGTGGCGGCACGCCTCCAGGCGGTGGGACGGATTGCGTACGTGATCTTTTTGCGAAACTGAGATTCGGCACGTAGCGACCCACTGTTCACCCCGAGCAGTGGGTTTTTTGTTGGGCATGTCGAAGGGTTCGGGCATTCACGGTTCGGGCATTCGAAGGGTTTGATCGACGCACCGGCGTCGCGAACATGACATTCGACCATTTTCGTCGGCTAGTAACGCAGCACCGAGCGCGTAGCGAGCGCGGCGTCATCATACCTGTGTACAGGCGGTTGAGTGCGGACTTGCTGACGCCCGTCTCGACGCTGCTCTCCCTTCGGAAGGACAGCCGCTACAGCTTCCTGTTCGAGAGCGTGGAGGGCGGCGAGAAGCTCGGTCGCTATTCCTTCATCGGTAAGAATCCGTTCAAGATTCTGCGAGCGTTCGGTGCGGGCGTCACGATCGAATATCCCGGCGGCCGAACGGAGGAAGCGCGCGGAAACGTCTTTCAGGTGCTGCAGGAGGAGCTCGATCGCTACGACGAGGTGAAAGTCAGCGGCCTGCCCCGTTTTACGAGTGGAGCCGTCGGATACATGGGATACGATTCGGTTCGCCTGATCGAACGGCTGCCCGACCAGCCCGCAGACGACCTCGGCCTGCCAGACGCCGTCTGGTGTTTTTACGATACGTTCGCCGCCTTCGATCACGTCAAGCACCAGCTCATCCTGACGTCCGGCGCATTCGTAGACCCGGACGCAGATCCCGCGGAGGCTTTCCGGCGTGCGGTCGATCGGATCGACGCTCTCGCATCCGAACTTTCCGAAACGGTCATCCAGAGCCCCGAACCCGTCCGCATTCTCGACAACCGCATGGACTCGAATTTCGAGCGAAAAGACTTCGAAGCGGCCGTCGAGAAGACGAAGCGATACGTTTACGAAGGGGACGTCTTCCAGGCGGTCGTCTCGCAGCGCTTTTCGATGACGTTCACCGGCGACCGACTGAATCTCTACCGCGCTCTTCGTCAGGTGAATCCGTCGCCGTATCTCTTCTATCTGGAGCTGGACGCTTTCGCCCTGATCGGTTCGTCTCCCGAGGTGCTCGTCCGCGTCGAGGACGGCGCGGCGGAACTGCTCCCGATAGCCGGCACGCGCCCGCGCGGTAACGGCGAAGAGGAGGATCTGCGACTCGAAACCGACTTGTTGGCCGATCCCAAAGAGCGAGCCGAGCACCTCATGCTGGTCGATCTGGGGCGAAACGACCTCGGACGCGTCTGCGCCTTCGGCTCGGTCCACGTCGATCGCTACGCCTTCATCGAGCGGTATTCGCACGTCATGCACATCGTCTCGTCCGTGTCCGGCCGGCTCGATCGCCGATTCGGCGTGATGGACGTGCTCGCCGCGTGCTTTCCGGCCGGCACGGTGAGCGGGGCGCCGAAGGTTCGGGCGATGGAGGTTATCGACGAATTGGAGCCTACCAAGCGAGGGGTGTACGCCGGAGCGGTCGGACACGTTGATTATTCGGGGAACATGGACACGTGCATAGCCATCCGCACGATGCTAGTTCGCGACGATCGCATCTACGTGCAGGCGGGCTGCGGCATCGTCGCGGATAGCGATCCGGCACGCGAGTATGAAGAAACGGTTAACAAAGCCCGTGCCCTCAAGGAAGCAATACTGATGGCGGCGGAGGGACTGTTGTAAAGGCGGCGAGCGGGAAGGGAAGGAGATCCGGAGCGTATCGGGTTGCCGGTGCGTTCGAATGCACGAATAACGACTGGAAGACCATGGGGCTTAAAGCGGCGTTTTTGAACAAGGGTTGGGCCGGGCGCACGATGTCCCGTAAGGAGACGATTGAGCGCTTCAACCCACTCATCCGGATGCACTACGAGCTCAATCACGCATATGACTATGCGATCAATCACGTCCCGGACGTCGAGGTAGCGGGTCGACTCGATGCGTTGCAGAGAACGGCTCGCGCCGACCTCGGAAAGTTCAGCGAGACGGTGCTCAGCGCGGGCGGAGTCGCCTATAACGGCGTGGATCTCGATCCGCAGGACTTTAGCCTGAGCGACGAGGAGGGACCGATGGTGCACCAGCTCAGAGACCTGGAGGAGATCTTCCATCAGCGCATCGCGGACGAGCTCGTCGAGAATCACCAGATTCGCTCGCGGGCCGTTCTTTCGGTCGTCCAATCGAATAGCGCGGCTCGCCGCGACTATCTGCGAGGCGTCTCCAAGAAATATCGACGTCCGACGCGCTAATCGACCTCGACGAACATCCATCCAGCAGATGACAGAAGTACAACCCCAGACAGCCACCTCCGGACTCGGCGGAAGCGACCGAGCCGGCCACGTCGTGGTCTCCGGCATTCAACCGTCGGGTACGCTCCATCTGGGCAACTATTTCGGCGCGCTCCGGCAGCACATCCACCTCCACGTACGTCATGAGGCCTACTACTTCATCGTCAATTATCACGCGTTGACGACGCTGCACGACCGCGACGCGTTGAGGCGCTACACGATAGACGTCGCGCTCGATTACCTCGCGCTCGGCTTCGATCCGGAGCGGGCCCACCTCTTCGTCCAGAGCGACGTCCCTCAGGTCACGGAGCTCGCGTGGATATTCCAGAACCTGATCACCGTGTCGCATCTCGAAAAGGGCATAGCATACAAAGACAAGGTGGCCCAGGGGGCCGTGCCGAACGCCGGCCTCTTCAACTATCCGGTCCTCCAGGCGGCCGACATCCTGATCTACGGCGGCTCGCTGGTGCCGGTGGGAGCGGACCAGAAGCAGCACATCGAGATGACGCGCGACCTGGCGCAGCGATTTAATCGGACGTTTTGTCCGGATGACGACCCGCTGTTCCCCATCCCCGAGCCGTACATCCTCGACGACGTCGCCGTCGTACCCGGGATCGACGGACGGAAGATGTCGAAGAGTTACGACAACACGATCGGAATCTTCGACGAGGGCAACGATCTGAAGAAGAAGGTGATGAGCATCGTGACGGATTCGACGCCGCTGGAGCAGCCCAAGGATCCCGCGGCGGACAACGTCTTTGCCCTCATCAAGCTCTTCGCCGACCCCGAGACGCGCGAGCACGTTGCAGAGGCGTACCGCGCAGGCGGGTACGGCTACGGGAACGCGAAGAAGGAGCTGATCGCGCTGATCGACGACCATTTCGCCGCGGCGCGCGAGCGCCGCCGCGACCTGGCGAAGCGGCCGGACGTCGTCATGGACGTCCTGCGCGAAGGCGGCCGAACGGCGCGCGAGCGAGCGGAAGCTACCATGCAGATCGTGCGCGACCGGACGGGCCTGATCACGACGTACGAGGCGGGACGATGATTCTGATAATCGACAACTACGACTCGTTTACGTACAACCTGGTGCACCTCGTCGGATCCCGCACCGAAGACGTGGAGGTCGTGCGCAACGACGTGCTCACGGTGGATGAGGTACGGGAGCGTGCGCCGGCCGGCATTCTGATCTCGCCCGGGCCCGGACGGCCGGCCGATGCGGGTATAACCGAGGCGCTGATCGAGACGCTCGGACCCGATATCCCCGTTCTCGGTGTGTGCCTCGGGCATCAGGCGATCGGTGAAGTGTACGGCGGTGCGATCACGTACGCGCCGAGTCTGATGCACGGAAAGACCAGCGAGATATCGCACGCCGGCGTGGGCGTGTTTCGCGGCGTCGCGAACCCCTTTACGGCCACGCGTTACCACTCGCTCGTCGTCGATCGGTCGTCGATTCCGGACGTCCTGGAAGTCACTGCCGAAACGTCGGACGGGGTCGTCATGGGCCTCCGGCATCGCGAGCATCCCATAGAGGGCATTCAATTTCATCCCGAGAGCATCCTCACGACGGAGGGGCCCAAGCTCATCGAAAACTGGCTCGATCGAGTGCTCGAGCGTCGGCCCGCCGCGGTCCGTTAGCTCCGATTGGTTCGGCGAGCCTCGCGGGCGGCAATCACGCAACGCATCATGAAGAGATGAACGAATATTTGAACGTCGTCGCCGATGGCCGAAGGCTTTCTCAGGATGAAGCCGAGCAAGCTCTGCGCGGCATCATGCGCGGCGAGGCGGAACCGGAAGAGACGGCGGGCTTCTTGCTCGGCCTTCGCGCCCGCGGCGAGTCGCTGAACGAGCTGGTCGGATTCACGAAAGTCATGCGCGAGTATGCCGTGAGCGTCGATCTCGACGATCCGCATGCCATCGATCTGTGCGGCACGGGCGGCGACTCGTCCGGGACGTTTAACATTTCGACGGCTGCTGCGCTCGTCTGCGCAGGTGCAGGGGTGACGGTCGCTAAGCACGGCAATCGGTCGGTGTCGTCCTCCTGCGGCTCGGCCGACGTCCTGGAAGCGCTCGGCGTGAACGTCGAGCTTCGCAAGCACGGCGTCGAACACTGCCTCCGAGAAGCGGGGATCGCGTTTATTTTCGCCCCGTTTTTTCATCCGGCGATGAAACACGTGATGCCCGTGCGCAAGAAGCTCGGCGTCCGAACCTTTTTCAACATTCTCGGACCGTTGTCGAATCCGGCCGGCGTTCGCCGGCAGCTCGTAGGCGCATTCGACGTGAATACGGCTCAAACGATGGCGAGCATCCTCGAGCAGCTCGATGCGGAGCACGTCATCACGGTGCATGCGAGCGACGGGCTGGACGAGATCTCGCTCGCCTCCGAGACGACCCTTTTCGAGTACAATCGCACGGACACGCGCGACGGCCGTTTCGAATATGTCGGCGAGGTTTCGCTTCCCGAAGAGCGGATCTCGACGAAAGGGCGTGAGATCTCACCGGAAAGCTTCGGTATCGGACGCGCCCCGCTCGAGAGCCTGCGAGGCGGATCCAGCGAGGACAATGCGCGCATCCTGACGTCGATCTTGCGGGGTGAGACCGGGCCGAAGCGAGACGTCGTCGTCTTGAATTCGGCTTTTGCGCTCCACGTGAGCGGTAAATTCAGCCGAATCGAGGAATGTATCGACGTGGCGCGAGCGAGCATCGATTCAGGCGCCGCGCGGAGGCGTCTCGAGCTGCTCGTTCGCACTTCGCACGAGGCTCCGTCGGAGTAGCCCGAATGACTATCCTCGATCAAATCGTCGCCGACACGCGTGAGCGGCTCATCCGACGTAAGCGCGACGTACCCGTCAGCCGGCTGGAGGGCGGACGATTTTTCGACCGCTCGCCCAAAGACTTCGCCGAGACACTCCGCGGCGACGAGCTCGCCGTGATCGCCGAAGTGAAGAAAGCGTCGCCGTCGAAGGGCGTCATGCGGGAACCGTTCGATCCGGTCGCGGTGGCCGCAGAGTATGAGGATCATGGCGCGGCAGCCGTATCGGTGCTCACCGAGCCGCTGCACTTCCAGGGCTCGCTCGACGATCTCGAGGCCGTGCGTTCGGCGATATCCCTACCCCTGTTGCGAAAAGACTTCATCGTCGATCCGTATCAGCTGTTCGAGGCCCGCGCGAGCGGTGCCGACGCGGTCCTCCTCCTCGCAGCCGTCCTCGAAAAATCGCACCTGCACGACCTGGTACAGGCCGCGCACGAGCTCGAACTGTCGCCGCTCGTCGAGGTGTACGAGCTACGAGAGATCGACCGGATCGATTTCGACGAGGTGTCCATTCTGGGTGTCAACAATCGCGACCTCCGCACGTTCGAGGTGGACGTCGATCGTTCCATTCGCGTCTTCGAGCACGTCCCGCGGGAAATCGTCCGCGTCTCCGAAAGCGGGCTTTCCTCTGCGGACGAGCTTTCGCATCTCTCCGACAGCGGCGTCGACGCCGTGTTGATCGGGGAGACGTTCATGCGAGCCGACCGCCCGGGTGACGCGCTGGCGCGGCTTCTGGACGACGTAGCCCGATTGACGGAGCGAAAACACCACGTAGGCAGGACGTCATGACGCTCGAGATCAAAATTTGTGGAATTACGCGGCTTGAGGACGCGCGCTACTGTGCAGCGGCCGGGGCCGACTACCTCGGATTCATTCAGCATCCGGGCAGTCCCCGCTATATCCGGACGTCCGCGGCGAAAGAGATTATCGACTGGGTCTACGGCCCGAAGACGGTCGGCGTCTTCGTAAACCGTACGGCTGCCGAGATTAATGCGGCGACTCGGGAGGCCGGATTCGTGATGGCCCAGCTGCACGGCGACGAATCGCCTGACGTGTGTGCGGCCGTTGACGTACCCGTCATCAAAGTCATGAGAATTGCGTCGGACACGACCTCGGACGAGGTCGCTGCTTTCTGCGACGCCTACCGCGACGTCGTCGAGTACGTCCTGCTCGATACACGCGTCGACGGTCTCTGGGGCGGATCGGGCGAGACCTTCGCCTGGGACGTGGCGAGAGCGTTAGGGGACGAGGTCCCGATCTTTCTGGCAGGGGGCATCCGATCCTCGAACGTCGAAGCGGCCGTCTGCAACGTCGGACCCCACGGCCTGGACGTTTCGAGCGGCCTCGAATCTTCCCCCGGCGCCAAGGATTTCGAAAAGGTGGACGCCTTCTTCGACGTAGTCCATCGTATCCGAAGGAATGAAAACGCGTCCGCCGCACGGCGACACTGAGTTCATGCCCCAAGCCGCATCCACGCATTCGATTCCCGACGAACGCGGCCATTTCGGTCCGTTCGGCGGCGTCTTCGTCCCCGAGATCCTGATCCCGGCCGTGCAGGAGCTCGAAAACGCCTACGTCGAAGCGCGAGACGACGCCTCGTTTCAAGCCGACTATCACACCCTCCTTCGAGACTATGTCGGCCGACCGACGCCGCTTACGTATTGCCGCCGCCTCTCGGAGAAGCTCGGCGGCGCCCGCGTATACCTGAAGCGCGAGGACCTATGCCACACCGGCGCCCACAAGATCAACAACACGGTCGGACAGATCCTCCTGGCCCGCCGCATGGGAAAGCATAGGATCATCGCGGAGACCGGCGCGGGTCAGCACGGTGTCGCCACGGCGACGGTGTGCGCGAAATTCGGCATGTCGTGCATCGTGTACATGGGAGAGGAAGACGTCGAGCGCCAGCATCTCAACGTGCTTCGCATGCAGCTTCTCGGCGCCGAGGTCCGTCCGGTCTCGAGCGGCAGCAAAACGCTGAAAGACGCCACGAACGAGGCCATCCGCGACTGGGTGACGAACGTAGAGGACACGTTCTACATCATCGGATCGGTGGTCGGCCCCCACCCTTACCCCATGATGGTCCGCGATTTTCAGCGCGTCATCGGAGACGAGACGCGGAAGCAGCTGCTGCAGGCCGAAGGTCGTGAGACGCCGAACGTCGTCGTTGCCTGTGTCGGTGGAGGCTCCAACGCGATCGGCATCTTCTACACGTTCCTCGGGGATGCGTCCGTGCGTCTTCAGGGCGTCGAGGCAGCCGGCGAGGGCCTCGACAAACGCCACGCCGCTACGCTCACCTTGGGCCGCCCGGGCATCCTGCACGGAACCATGAGTTACCTTCTCCAGGACGAGCAAGGGCAGGTAGAGCTCGCGCATTCGATCTCGGCCGGATTGGACTATCCGGGAGTGGGCCCGGAACATGCGTTCCTGAAGGATTCCGGCCGCGTTCAATACGCGTCGATTACCGACGACGAAGCCCTCTACGGCGTAAAACTCCTCTCGCAGACGGAGGGCATCATTCCGGCACTGGAGACGGCACATGCCGTCGCCTATCTGCCGAAACTCATGCGAACGACGTCGGCGAACGACGTCGTCGTGGTGAACTGTTCCGGACGCGGAGACAAAGACATGGGCACGATCGCCCGCCATCTCTAGCGGCCGAGTCGCAAACCGCAAAAATCCGATCGCCGCCCCACCATCCATCCGAAATCCCCTCCCCGACGATCACACCTATGTCGAGAATTCGAGAGGCCATCGCCACATTGACCCGGCGCGGCGAAAAAGCGATGGGTCTCTTCCTTACGAGCGGGTTTCCCGATCCCGACGCGACCCTCCCGATCCTGCGGCAGCTCGATCGCAGCGGCGCTGACTTCGTCGAGCTCGGAATGCCGTTCAGTGATCCGCTCGCCGAGGGTCTGCCGATTCAGCGCTCGAGCGAGCGGGCGCTTCGCCACGGCACGCGGCTCGAGGATGCCCTCGCGACGGCGCGGGCGTTTCGCGACTCGAGCGACACCCCGCTCCTGCTGATGGGCTACGTCAACCCGATCCTCCGCTTCGGCGTCGGGCGATTCTGCCGCGAAGCCGCCGGAGCCGGCGTCGACGGACTCATTCTGCCGGATCTGCCGCCGGAGGAAGGCGGAATCATCCGCGGTGAAGCCGACGAGGCCGGGCTCACCATCGTGCACCTCATCGCTCCGAACACGCCGGACGAGCGCATTCGACGGATCGACGACCTCTCGACCGGATTCGTCTACGCGGTTTCGGTTACGGGTCTCACGGGATCTGGACTGGGGACGGTGGAACGCGTCACGAGCTACCTGGCCCGCGCTCGGGGGCTCGTGAGGCGCAATCCGCTTCTCGTCGGTTTCGGCATCAAGTCCCACGAAGACGCGGTCCAGCTAACGCAGCACACCGACGGCTTCATCGTCGGGTCGGCTCTCGTTCGACTCGTCGAACGTTTGTGGGACGATCCGGACCTGCCCGAGGACCGGCGACTCGAGGTGATTGCGACATTCGTGCGATCCCTCAAACGCGGCGAAGACGCCTTTCAGCCGTCCTAGGCCGTGCGTCGAGCCGGGCGGGCGACATGGCAACTCTCGTGCGTTACGCTGCGTTGTATGGAACCATCGAGTTATAAACGTCTCAAGAAGCGTCATTACAAACAAAGCGCGAGATAGCATGAAACACATTGCCGGCCGAATGGCCGCGCGCGTGTTCCCGGTCGTTTCGGTGCTATTCCTTCTAGCGGCCGTCACGCTT
This sequence comes from uncultured Rhodothermales bacterium, assembly GCA_964570345.1. Taxonomy (GTDB): domain Bacteria; phylum Bacteroidota; class Rhodothermia; order Rhodothermales; family VXPQ01; genus CAZMXY01. The sequence continues at coordinate 21,017 of CAZMXY010000027.1, forward strand.
TCCGGCTGCGAGTTGGGCGAGTACAGGCCCAAAGCGGTCGGCAAGGAGGGCGAGGTCATCGTCGTAATCGACTCTTCTCGCTGGAACGGACCGATCGGCGAAGCGCTCCAGTCCACCGTGGGCGAATTTATCGGAACCCTTCCGGCCCCCGAACGCCGCTTCGACCTCAGAGCCATGGACCTCGATGCCGATCGCGATCTATCACAGGTTCGAAAGCAGAAGAACGTCATTTTCGTCGCACCGTTGAGCGATACGACGAACGAGGCGACGTACATGCGCAACGTCTTCGACGAGTCGGCTCAAGAGGCGATCATGAGCGGCGACGGCGTCGTCGTCGCGCGGAACGACCTCTGGCGGAGGGACCAGCGCGTGTTCTATATCACAGGCCAAAACATCGAGGCCGTCGTGGATGCCATCGTTCGGCGCGCCAACGAGATCACGCGAACGTTCGACGAAGTGACTCGAAATCGCATGGCGGTCGACATGTTTAACCGAGGGCGTCAGACCGACCTCGAGCACTATCTGATGCAGAATCACAACTTCGCCGTCAACGTGCAGCACGACTACCAGATCGCGATCGACACGACGAATTTCGTCTGGCTTCGCCGGACCCTTTCCGACACCTGGCGGAGCCTGTTCGTCTGGTATGTGGACGCCGCCAATCCGGCCCTGCTGACGCCGGAATGGATCTACACCGTCCGGGATTCGCTCACGCGGGAATACGTTCAGGGCAACCTGGGTGGATGGGTCCGGATTCACGACCACGAACGGCGCCCGCTGATTACGCAAAACGTGGATTTCCTGGGCCATTACGGATTCGAAACGCGAGGCGTCTGGCACATGGTCGGCGAGGAAAATGGCAGCACCGTCGAATTCGGCATGGGCGGTCCCTTCGTCAATTATACGTTTTACGATCGCGCCTCCGGCCGCATTTACATGATTGACGGGATGGTGTTCGCTCCCGGATACGAGAAGCGCGAGTTCTTGCGGCAGATGGAGGTCATCGCGCACACGTTTCGCTCGTCCGGAAGTGACGATGGCGGAGCCGAACGGGACGACGCGTGACCGCCGTCGACACGGCGAATCGAAATAACCGAACATAGAGACAGCTCAGTCGAGTCCACATGACGACAGAAACGCAGATCAGTGTGCCGGACCTCGATCTGGAGGGAACGGAACGTCGGGTCTTGCGACTCGGGCTTCCTAAGGGAAGCCTTCAGGAATCGACATTCGAGCTGATGCATCGTGCCGGATACAATTTTTCGGTCAGCGAGCGGTCGTATTTCCCCTCGACGGACGACGAAGAGCTCACGGCCATGCTCGTACGAGCGCAGGAGATGGCGCGATACGTGCAGGACGGCGTGTTCGACGCGGGGATCACGGGCAAAGACTGGGTGATCGAGACGGATTCCGACGTCGTTGCGGTCGACGACCTGATCTATTCAAAGGCGAGCATGCGCCCGGTTCGCTGGGTGCTGGCCGTGCCCGAAGACTCCGACATTCATTCCGTCGAAGACCTTGCCGGCAAGCGCATCGCGACCGAGGTCGTCAACGTCACACGGAAATGGCTCAGCAGACATGGCGTAAAGGCGGACGTCGAGTTCTCGTGGGGCGCGACCGAAGCGAAGTGCCCGGATCTCGTCGATGCCATCGTGGAAGTGACGGAGACCGGTTCTTCGCTCCGAGCAAACAAGTTGCGCATCGTAGACGTGTTGATGGAATCCAACACGCAGCTGATCGCAAACAAAGAGGCGTGGGCGGATCCCTGGAAGCGCCGCAAGCTCGAGAACATCGCCATGCTGATGCAGAGTGCCATCCGCGCGGAAGGGCGCGTCGGCCTGAAGCTCAATGCCCGCCGCGCGGATTCGGAAACGATCATTGGGATGCTCCCGGCGCTGCGCATGCCGACCATCTCGCCGCTCGCGAACGGTAGCGATTGGGTCGCCATAGAAACGGTAATCGAGGAGCGTCAGGTCCGCAAGCTCCTCCCTGAGCTGAAACGCGCCGGTGCGGAGGGGATCATCGAGTTCGAACTGAACAAGATCATTCCTTGACGTCGGAGCGCGTGCCAGATCGTGACCGGGGAATTGGACGCGTCGGATGGTTCGTCGCCGTTTGGGCATCGTTGTTGATTCTGGCGGCGGGCTGCTCCGACGCGCGACGCGGGCGACCGCCGGTAAGCGACAGCACGATGGTCGACGTCCTGATCGAGCTGCATTTGGCGGTAGCCCGTGCCGAGGTCACGCACAGCGTCCCCCCCGGCATTCGAGACTCCATCTTCGCGGCCTATGGTGTCGACAGCTCGGCTTTCGCCGAGACGATCTCTTACTATACCGCGGACCCGGAGAAATACGGCCGAATCTACGGCCAGGTGCTAGACAAGCTGAATAGCGAACGCTCACCGATGGTGCCGCGAGACGAAATCGATCCCACTCTGGAAGTCGAGTCGCGACATGTTCCGTATCGCGACGTCGGGAGTTCGGCTCGCTGATCGAGGTCGTCGCGGGTCCGTCTGCGCGAGTCGCCGAGACGTCGTCGAACCTCGTCTTCAGCGCGATCCGGCGAGATACCGATGTCCCTTCGTCGTCAGCGCTAATTCGGTGCGCATCGGACCCGTCCAGGCCAGATAGCCCTCCCGCATCAGCCAGGCGAGCAGGTGGTCGATCCGGTACGACGGGATGCCGTGATTCTTGGCCCAGTCATTTCTGGGTCTCCCCTCTGCGATCCCTTTGAGGATGTGATGCAAGATCAGCTCGTCCGACGCCTCGACGGAGAAGGGTTCGTGTCGGCCGAGACAGACGTCGCACGAAGCGCACGTGTCCGCCGTCTTTTCTCCGAAGTACGTCAGCAAGAACTGCCGGCGGCACCCTGACGAATGCGCGTAACGAATCATGTCGTCGAGCTGTGCTTCGGCTCGCTCGCGCGCCAGCTTGACCTTCGAGCCGTCCACGGGAATTTTGGCACTCCGGGCCTCCAGAAATTGAAGGCGCAGGCTGCGCTCGGGCGCTTGCCAGTCGAAGAGCTCGTGCTCTCGGAGGAAATCAAGCCCCTTCATCAGCCGCTTCCTTTCGAGCCCGGTCCGGCGCTCCAGCATCCTCACGTCTAATTCCCACCACGTAGAAAAGGCATCGGCATGGACGATCCGAAGTAGATCCTCGACGAAGACGCCGAGCGCTTCGTTCGTGAGGCGCGCAGCGTAGGCACGGACGTGATCGGCGGGCTGCGTGAACCGGATGAGCCCGAAATTCTTGCGGACGGGGAGCACGCTCCAGGCGCCCTGACGTTCGAGCAGCTCGACGGCGGTGCGCACTTTCGCGGCGGAGAAGCCCCTGAGCTTCGCAATCGCCTCGGCTCGCAGAATGACGGGCTCCTCCGGAATGGCTGCAACGGCGACTTGCGCCAGGTCGCAGGCGGCGTCGTAGATCTGCCGCACCTCCTTGGCCGTTGGATGGCTGTCGTCGATGAGCGCCCGCGGCGTACGTTCGTCACCGTCGTGGTAGAGTAAGACCGCATACGACGTATTGCCGTCGCGCCCGCCGCGGCCGGCCTCCTGATAGTAGCCTTCCAACGTGCCCGGCAGATCCACGTGAATCACGAACCGAACGTCGGGCTTGTCGATTCCCATCCCGAAGGCGTTCGTGGCTACCATCACGCGCTTGTCGCCCTCGAGCCATGCATCCTGCATGATCTCGCGCACCGACGTGTTCAATCCGCCGTGGTAACGCGCGACGGCCTCGTTCCGGTTGGCAAGCCACTCCGACCAGTCCTCTACGCCCCGACGCGTCGCCGAATAAACGATTCCCGTACCGGGCACGTTGTCGATCACCTCAAGAACTTTTTTTCGCTTGTTTTCAGTACGAAACACGGACCACACGACGTTCGGGCGATCGAAACCTCGTACGATGACGTCGGGGTCGCGCAGGGCCAGGTGCCTGACAACGTCGGCCCGCACGCGCGGCGTGGCCGTAGCGGTTACGGCGGCGGTAGGAGGATCGCCGAACTGCTTCCTGGCCTGGGCGATCTCGAGGTAGGCGGGACGGAAATCGTGCCCCCATTCCGAGATACAGTGCGCTTCGTCGACGGCGAGCAGCGAGACGCGCAGCCGTCCGGCCCTAGCGAGGAAAAGCTCGGACTGAAGCCGCTCCGGCGCCACGTAGAGGAGTTTGAATTTGCCGTGCTCGGCATCCGTCCACCGCTGGTCGATCTCGCGAATCGATAACGTGCTGTTTATGAAGGAGGCTTCCACGCCCCGCGTCCGAAGCCCGCCCACCTGGTCCTGCATGAGCGCGATCAGCGGCGAGATCACGATCGTCAGCCCTTCGAGCAACAAGGCCGGTATCTGATAGCAGACGGACTTGCCTCCGCCGGTAGGCAGGATGGCGAGCAGGTCTCTTCCTTCGAGCGCATTTCGTATGACCTCCCACTGCCCCGGTCGAAAGTCCTCGTGGCCCCAGTGGCGCTGTAGGACGCGGCGAGCTCTATCGTAGGATGTGTTCGACGGTGGGGTCATTGGCGGGCGAATCGCACCACTGATGCCGGGGTGGGACCGGCGTCTCGGATTCGGCAGAGCGCTCCGCCACCGGCCTATTCGAACAATCCAGGATGCGTCTCGTACGGTTTTTCGTTAAGATACGCCGGCCTTGAAGATACGGCCGCGCAGGCTCGCTTCGAAGCACGCCGTTCATGCCGGAACGTCCTCTCGTTTCTATCATCATCGTCTCGTGGAACGCACTCCCGCTCCTCGAGCAGTGCCTCCCGTCAGTCGTGAACACCGACTACCCGAACGTTGAGATCGTACTGGCGGACAATGCCTCGACCGACGGATCCGCCGAATGGGTTCGGCGACGCTATCCGGACGTCACGGTCGTCACGCACCCCGAAAATTGGCTGTTCTGCCGTGGCAACAATGCCGCCGTTGCACATACGTCGGGCACGTATGTCGTGCTATTGAACAACGACGTCGAAGTGCCGCCCGGGTGGCTCTCACCGTTGGTCGACGTGCTGGAATCCGATTCCGAAATCGCAGCCGTCCAGCCCAAACTGCTCCAACACGGCGATCGTCGGCGATTCGAGTATGCCGGCGCGGCTGGGGGATACCTCGACGTCTTCGGTTATCCGTTCACCCGTGGCCGCGTCTTCTTCACGCTGGAAGAGGATCGCGGCCAATACGACGACGCACGGGACGTGTTCTGGGCCACCGGTGCGGCCGTCGCGCTTCGGCGAACCGCGCTGGACGAAGTCGGGTTGCTCGACGAGCAATTTGACATGCACATGGAGGAGATCGATTTGTGTTGGCGGATGCAGCGTGCCGGTTATCGCGTACGCGTCGTCCCCTCGAGTGAGGTCTATCACATCGGCGGCGGCTCGCTGCCCCGAGGCGATACGCGCAAAGTCTACTATAATTTCCGCAACAGCCTGCTCATGCTGTACAAAAACTTGCCCCCTCGAGAGTGGCGCCGTGTTTGGCCGATCAGGGTATTGTTGGATGCGGCTGCCGGAGTGCGTGCACTTACCAAGGGGCGCTTTCGAGAGGCGTGGGCCATCGTGCGCGCGTATCGCGACGCCGAAACGTTGAAGCGT
>CAZMXY010000027.1:26696-29363 GCA_964570345.1 uncultured Rhodothermales bacterium
ACCTTCAACCGCCTTGGGCTCCGCTGCTCACCGGAAGGTTCAGTCCGTCTGGACGGGCACGTGGTTCCGTCGGCGGTTGCGGTAGGCAATCGCGAATCCGATGGCCGACAGAATCACGATCATCCCCAGCAGCGAAACCAGCCCCGGCTGCTCTCCGAACAGGAAATAGGCCATAATCGACGCTCCTACCGGTTCGACGAGTGACACGAGACCGAGCATGGCGGCCGGGAAGTAGCGGACGGCGTAGTTGAACGATCCGTGGCCCGTCAGTTGCGGCCCGAGGGCCATGGCGGCGCAGAATGCATAGAATTCGAGGCTGTATCCGAAGAGCGGCGTCTGGAGGACGAAGGCCGTGATCAGCACGGTCAGCGACGTGACGGCATAGAGGGGAAAAACATAGGCGAGCCATGAGGTCTTCTGTCGTACGACCCGACCGAAGAGAAGGTAGATGCTGAAGAGCAGCGAAGAGGTCAGCGCCAGCGAATTTCCCAGCATGGGGTCTCGGGCCGGTCCCCCCGATCCCGTATCCCCCAGAGAGAGCAGCGCCGCGCCGATGACTGCGAACACGATCGAGGTACTCACCTGCATCGAGAGGCGCTCTCTCAGGAAGACGTAGCCGAGGATGGCCAGGAAAATGGGACTCGTCGTGACGAGTACCGACGCGCTCGCGACCGTCGTGTGGTACAGGGATTCGATCCACGTCACGAAATGAAGTCCAAGCACTACGCCGGCCGTTCCGATGAGGAGGACGTCGCGTCGCGTGAAGGAATGCATCTCCGCTCGGGAAGTCACGAGGGCGAAGGGTGCCAGGACGGCCACCGCGATGAGGGTCCGCCAGGACGCTATCGCAAGCGCCGGGGCCTCGTCGGCCAACCGAACGAGGATAGGGCTGAAGGAAAAGCTCGTCAGCCCAAAGAAAAGGGCCCAGTAGACGCGCACGGGACGGCTTCGTTCGTCGTGCTCCGTCTGCGGCATGGGCAAGTGAATGGGTTTCGGGCCGAATCCGCCTCCAGGAGCCGGCGACGCAGGATCAGCGGAGGCGATCCATCGACTTGACCAGGTCGACGTCCCGCTGCACGCCCTTACGGGCCAGATAGAAGAAAACGTAGGCGACAGCCGGCAAGAGCAAGGCCAGGAGCGTACCGAGCTCCGCCGTGCCCGCTCGATACGTCGCGAAATCGCCTGCGAGAAAGAGACCGCCGTAGAGGACGACCATAAAGCCGACGGTCATCATTTGAAGGACCAGGATCGTGGTGAGCTGTCTCCGTCTGTTCTTGTAGAGAAATATCGCGACGATGGCCATGACGATCGTGGCCGCGCCGACGACGGCGACGAGCGGTGCGTACCATGCAAGCGTGTCGAACGCCTCCGTTTGCCGGAGATCGCCGACTAGCGAGAGGGCCGCAAGGCAGAGCGCACCGATAAGGAGGTAAACGGATTGAATACGTTGAATCATTCGTCTCGATCATTTGACGACGGCCGCGAGCGACGCGACCCTGTCGGCTACAGCCTCCGCAAACTCCATCGTGGATGCCGAGCCGCCCACGTCGCGCGTCTTGACCCGTCCGTCGGCCAGGGTGTCGATCAGCGCCTGACGAATCGTGCGCGATGCCGTCATTTCGCCGAGATGGCCGAGCATCATTTCGGCCGAGCGAATCAGTGCGGTCGGATTTGCCACGTTCTTGCCGGCAATGTCCGGGGCGCTCCCGTGCACGGCCTCGAACACGGCGTAGTCGTCACCGACGTTCGCCCCCGCGACGACCCCCAATCCACCGACGAGCCCCGCGCACAAATCGCTTAGAATGTCGCCGAAGAGGTTCGTCGTTACGATGCATTGATAATCCTCGGGGCGTGTCACAAGCTGCATACACATGTTGTCGATGATCCGGTCGTCGAACGCGACGTACGGATATTCGGCAGCGATGATCTTTCCGATTCGGAGGAACATCCCGGACGTCACTTTGAGAATGTTGGCCTTGTGGGCCAACGTAACGTGGGTGCGGTCGTTCTTTCGTGCATATTCGAAGCAGAATCGAATGATGCGCTCCGTACCTCGCCGCGTCACGCGCGCCGTCGCGTCCGCAATTTCGAGACGTTCGTCGTACGTCTCCATCCCGGAATACAACCCTTCGGTATTCTCGCGAAAGATCGCGAGGTCGACTCCGTCGAAGCGCGTCTTGATGCCGGGAAGCGTGTTGCACGGCCGAACGTTCGCATACAGATCCAGCTTCTGACGCAGCTGCACGTTAACGCTCTTGAAGCCCTCCCCCACGGGAGTCGTTACGGGGCCTTTGAGTGCGACCTTATTCCTTCTGATCGATGACAGGACGCTTTCCGGAAGGGCCGTGCCCTCGCTCTCTACGCCCGCGAAACCGACGTTTTCGAAGCGGTCCAAGGTGAATTCGATTCCAGTGGCGTCGAGCACCTTGAGTGTCGCCGCCGTCACCTCCGGTCCGATGCCGTCGCCCGGTATCAGCGTAATCGTATGTCCCATCCCCTGCGTCGTCGTGGTGTAGAATCGATCTTCCTTCCCATAAGATATATGCGATCGGCGACGGGAAACGTTTGTTCTCTGTAAAAAGCAGACGAGGGTGGCAAATAGAAGGCGCAAAAAAAAGCCCCGCCGCGAGGTAGGGCTTTCAAATGACGTTCCGGCGTCTGCAGCGT
>CAZMXY010000027.1:29463-31334 GCA_964570345.1 uncultured Rhodothermales bacterium
GTGTCACCGTTCGGGCGTCCGCCGCGTGTCACCGTTCGGGTCGACTCGAATAGTTGATCCGAAGCGTTCCCGCTTCTCTCAATTCCTGTTGGACGTCGGTCACGATGCCCATCTGCGACGTTTGGTCGACACGGAGTGAAACGATGAGTCGCGGCTGGTCGAGCAGTTTCCGATACATCACAGTTCGAATCGCGCCCATTTGATCGATGAGCGCATCGTCGATCTGAACGGCCGTCTCTCCAAGCTCATTGTTCTCGAGCTTCAATGGACCGATGTAAACGTACGAAATCAAGCGTTTTTGTTCGATCTTTGTCAGCGCTTCGGCCTCCGGCAGAATGGTCCGAACCTGAACGGTCGTTTCACGCAGCACGGTCGTCACCATGAAGAAAATGATGAGCATGAAGATGATGTCCGGCATCGCGGCCATCGGAATCGTCGGCTGGGACTTCGCTGACTTTTTCTGAAAATGCTGAGACATGAATTCCGTCTTCTATCGTTCCCGTCGTGCCAATCAGGTCCGTCTGAACAGGCTATCCGCCTTGCCCGACGTCCGGCTCCGCGATCGAAATCTGCGCCTTGATCTTTTCGCGGATCAGGTTTTCCTCGCCGCTCTCGTCGATGGCCGATCGATAGGCGTCATAGCTCGGATACCCCATTCGCCGCGCTTCGGCATCCCACATCTCGAAATACGCCATCCAGATCTCGTCGAGAACCGCAACGTACATGTCGTACGGCGTCTGCCGGTCCGTCTTGAGTGAGACGATGGCCCTCGACGCGGTTTCGGCGTAATTCGGATCTACACCCTCGTTGAGCGTGTGTTTCTTCACCTCGGCGCGAATCCGAGACACGGACGACGGTAGTTCTTCGAGCAGGACCTGTCCCTGGGCGTTGATGAGAATCTTGAGCATGTTGCGCTCCCTGACGGGAGGCGGCTCCTGATCCTCCTCGAGCTTCGGAGGAAGCGTCATACCGATGCCCGTGTCGACGTCGATGGTCGTCGTGACGAGGAAGAAGATGAGCAGGAGGAAGGCGATGTCGGCCATCGATGCCGTGGGGATCTCCCCTCCTTCGCGGTTACGTTTCTTTTTCAGGAGGCCGGCCATGATCGTGTCGCAGGTTCACGCATCAACTCGTACATACCGAGATTATGTTCACGCCGAGAGCTTTCAATCACACCAAGCTACGGTCTTTCACGCGAGTCGATGCCCGCAAGATTCCGTGTGGGTCAGCTAAAAAGCCCTCGTATTCCGGACAGCAGCAGCGACAGCCCGGCAAGCGCGAACATGATCATCATCGTCCAGATCCCGGCCACGGCCCAATCACCCGTTATGAGTCCGAGGATCACGAGCAGAACCACGGGAATGAGAATGACTCCCGCCGTGAGCAGGCTTACCTTGCCGTGAATCATACTCTTTACCCCAAACAACGCGATGGCAAGCAAGGCCAACACGCAGAGAATGACCCCGGCCCAGGTAGCGTAGACGACTAAAGATTCCATGGTATTATCGTTTCGAGTCCTAAATCGTGGTCGTGTCGGGTCCGGGACGGTCTTCCTGGGTCGTCGTGCGCTCCTTTATCGAGGGCGCATGAAGCGGGCGCCCGGCCTGCAGAAGCACGAGCGAATCGATGAGTTCGATCGACGCATCTTCCATCTCGACCACGAGCCGGTCAATCTTGGAAACCGCGTAGTTGTAGAAGAACTGGAGGATGATCGCCACGATGAGGCCGAAGGCCGTCGTCAGGAGGGCGATCTTGATGCCGCCGGCCACGAGGCTCGGGGAGATGTCCCCAGCCGTTTCGATCGCGTCGAAGGCTGCGATCATCCCGACGACCGTTCCGAGGAAGCCGAGCATCGGAGCGAGGCTGATGAA
>CAZMXY010000028.1:0-11824 GCA_964570345.1 uncultured Rhodothermales bacterium
GACGTGGAACTGGAACCGCTTCCACGCTCTTCCATTACGACGTGACGTTCCTTAGTGCCGGGACCCTGTGCCGATCCAAATGACTATGCCGGAAGAACTTTCTCTGGAGCGACTAGGCATCCGCGTACCGCGCGTCCATCGCAATCTGAAACCGGCGCGTCTGTACGAGGAGGCCATACGGTACGATCCGACCGCTGCCATTGTCAGCACCGGCGCCCTCGCCATCAGATCGGGCGACAAAACCGGCCGCAGTCCGGCCGACAAGCGTCTCGTAGAGCATCCGGACAGCCTCGACAAGATCTGGTGGGGAGCGGTAAACATCCCGCTCGACCACCATACGTTCGTCGTGAACCGGGAGCGGGCGATCGATTACCTGAATACGCGGAAGAGATTGTACGTCGTCGACGGTTACGCCGGCTGGGACGAAAAGCATCGGATCAAAGTGCGCATCGTCTGCTCGCGCGCCTACCACGCGCTCTTCATGCACAACATGCTGATTCGAATTCCGGATGACGATTTGGAAGCGTTCGGTGAGCCTGATTTTTCCATCATCAATGCGGGCGAATTCCCGTGCAATCGCTTCACTTCCCACATGACGTCGAAGACCAGCGTCGACTTGAGTTTCGAGGATCGTGAGATGGTCATTCTGGGAACGGAATACGCCGGTGAGATGAAGAAAGGCGTGTTCACGGTCATGAACTACCTGATGCCCCGAGAAAACGTTCTCTCGATGCATTGTTCTGCGAACGAAGGCCCCGATGGGGACGTAACGCTCTTTTTCGGCCTTTCCGGCACGGGAAAAACGACGCTCTCCGCCGACCCCGGCCGCAGGTTGATCGGCGACGACGAGCATGGATGGGGCGACGACGGCGTCTTCAACATCGAGGGGGGCTGTTATGCCAAGGTCATCGACCTGTCTCCCGAAAAGGAGCCCGAGATTTATGAGGCCGTACGGTTTGGTACGCTGCTTGAAAACGTGGCCTACGACGAGCGGACCCGTCACGTCGACTACGGCGACACCTCCATCACCGTAAATACGCGTGCCGCGTATCCCATCGAATACGTCTCCCAGGCAAAGGTCCCTTCCGTGGGAGGGCATCCCGAGAACGTCATCTTTCTCACGTACGACGCATTCGGCATCCTGCCGCCCGTGGCTCGTCTTACGCCCGACCAAGCGATGTATCATTTCATCAGCGGTTACACGGCGAAGGTAGCCGGTACGGAAGTGGGGGTAGACGAGCCGGAAGCAACGTTTTCCGCTTGCTTCGGAGCCGCCTTCATGGTGTGGCCCCCGAGCAAATACGCCGGGCTGCTTGCGCGCAAAATGCGAGAGCACGGCACCGGGGCGTGGCTGATCAACACGGGCCTCACGGGCGGGCCGCACGGCGTGGGCAAGCGGATGGAATTGGACCACACGCGAAAGATCATCGACGCCGTTCACAGCAGAGCCCTGCTCGAGGCGCACGTCGTAACCGACCCCATCTTCGGCTTCGACGTGCCGACGGAGTGCCCGGGCGTTCCTCCGAATATTCTCGTTCCGCGGAACACCTGGAAGGAGGCGGAGGCGTACGATCGGGCCGCCCGAAAGCTCGCCGGCCTCTTCGCGGCCAATTTCGAGAATTTCAGGGACGAGGTCACCCGCGGATTCGTCAATGCGGGACCGCTACTCGAACCGGCCTGACGGACGGATCCGGATGCGATTCGCACCGGCCTCTCGCATCGCGTCGACGAAGATGCTCGCAGGGGAAATTTCGCGTCATTCTTGGGTCGATGCGGCTTTTATGCTGTTGAAGAGCCTTTTCCCCCTTACATTGTGCATGAACCGCAGGCTGCACGAGCGCTTCGTCGCTTGGTAAACGGGCATGACCATCGAGGCAGCATGGTGCGATCCTCAGGTAACGCTGCCGCGGTCTTCATGCCGGTAGTCCCACCCACCCATGCCGGTGCTCCCGATCATTCTGGCCTCCGCCGGGGCTTTGTGGTCCATCTACGTTAGCATTCGCGCTAACGAGCTACGACTCTTGCTTTTGAGCGCGCTTCCGCTTCTCCTGCTTCTTTTCGGCATCGCCGGTTTCGACGTCGTTTCCTCCTTTCGTCCGTCGCTCCAGGTCGTGTGGATCGCCATCCATCTCCTGACGTTGGCGATCATCGTATGGAGCGGCCGCGTCCTGGAGGAGCGCCGGCGGATGGCGGAAAACCATGCAAACGAGCTGGCGCAGGCGCGCCTTGAAAGCGATGCCATGAGCCGGTTGAAGGCTGAGTTTCTCGCGAACATGAATCACGAGATTCGGACGCCGCTCACCAGCATCATCGGATTCTCTTCCCTGCTGATCGACGAAGTCAATGATGCACACCGGAGTTTGATCAACGTCATTCAGCGAAGCGGAACGAGGCTTCTCGAGACCCTCGACTCGATTCTCGATCTCGCCATGCTCGAATCCGGCGCCATGAAACTACATCGAGAGAGGCTGGACCTGGCCGAAGAGGCCCAGCTGCACGTAGACCGATTTCGAAAGGCCGCGAAAGCGAAAGACCTCCAGATAAGAGTAACGTTCGAGGGTCGGACCGAGGCGTTCGTCGACCGTGCCTGCGTCGGCCGAATCTTCTCGCGGCTGATCGACAACGCCGTCAAATTCACCGACCGCGGCCGTATTACCGTGGACGTCTCGCGCCAGAACGGGCACGTCCGTGTGCTCGTACGCGACACGGGTATCGGCATCGACCGGCAGTTCATTCCGCACGTCTTCGACGACTTCAGCCAGGAAAGCACCGGAACGCGACGTGCCTTCGAAGGCGCGGGACTGGGACTCGCCGTAACGAAGCGCTTGGTCGATCTGCTCGGCGGTACGATCCTCGTTGAAAGCCCGTTCGACTCGGGAACGACGTTTATCGTGACGCTGCCTGCCGCCGACTCCGATGAGTCGGATCGAACGGCGGTCACGGCCGGAGTGGTCCGCGCCGAAGTCTAGGGCGACCTGAATTGATCGCCTCCAGGTCCGACGGTCCGTGACAGCCGCCGGAGACGTTCACCCTGTCAGGAGGGGCACGAGTAGATAAGCGAGGATGCTGATCAGTACGATGAAGGCAGAATTCAGCACCACGCCGGCTCGCGTCATCTGGGGAATGGTAATGAAGGAGCTTCCGTAGACGATCGCGTTCGGCGGCGTGGCGACCGGTAGCATGAACGCGCAGCTTGCCGCGAGGACGGCGGGGATGGCGAGGACCATCGGGTCGTGACCGAGGCCGACGGCCACGGACGCCGCGATGGGCAAAAACGCAGCCGTCGTCGCCGTATTGCTCGTGAGCTCCGTAAGTACGACGATGGTCACCGTGACGACGAAGATGACGGCGAAAAGCGGCCAGTCCGCAAAAAGGGCCATCTGCGAACCGATCCACGCGGCGAGCCCGGTGTCATTGATCGCCGATGCAAGGGTCAATCCGCCGCCGAAGAGCAGGAGGACGCCCCAGGGCAAACGCTCCGCCGTCTTCCAATCCAGGAGAAAGGTACCGGACGCCGCGTCGACCGGCAGTACGAACAGCAAGAGAGCCATGCCCATTGCGATGCCGGCGTCGGAGAGGCCCGGCACAAGCTCGTCGATGAGCGGCCTGATCACCCATAGTATCGCCGTCAGGACGAACACCACGCCGACCATTCTCTCGCCGCGGCCCATGGCCCCGATTTCGCGCAGTGCGAGCTTGATGTACTCGCGACCCCCCGGAATCTCCGCGAGCCGGATCGGGTAGACGAGGCGGACGAGGATCAAAAGCATGATCGGCAGCGCCACGGCCACTAAGGGAAAACCTATGGCCATCCATTCGGCGAATCCGATCGTCCGGTCGTACGTCTCGAGCATGAATCCCGCGAAAAAGGCGTTCGGCGGCGTGCCGATCAACGTGGCCATCCCCCCGATGCTGCATGAATAGGCGATCGTGAGCATGAGCACGATGGCGAAGTTCTTCGCCACCGCCGGTTCGCCGCGTTGGACGAGCTCGACGACTGAGATGCCGATCGGCAGCATCATTAACGCCGTTGCCGTGTTGCTGACCCACATGCTCAAAACGGCCGATGCGACGGCAAATCCGACGATTACCGAGAGAGGGCGGACGCCCATGGCAGACACGATGACGAGGGCGAAGCGACGGTGGAGCTTCCAACGCTCCAGCGCCAGCGCGATGAGAAATCCTCCCAGAAACAGGAAGATGAGCGGATTGGCATAAGGCGCCGCCGTGGCGCCGACGTCCGCGATGCCGAGCAGCGGAAAGAGGACGAGAGGCAGGAGCGCCGTCGCGGCGATGGGGATGGCCTCGGTCATCCACCACAGAGCCATCCACAATCCAATTGCGGCCGTGCGTAACGCCGGAGCGTCGAGCGTCTCCGGTGCCGGCGCACTGAGAACGGCGAAGAAAGCAAGTGGTCCTGCAATGAGACCGAGGCGCTGATGCAGCCGATAGACGGGCGGATCTACGAGGCTGCTCGGCATCGCGACAGGTGGCGGCAGTACAGTGCGTCGACGGCGAACTCCGGTTGAAAGGGTGATCCCGGAACGGCGGAAAATTCAACGATAGGCCTTACCGTAGTGACGTGCAAGTGCATGCGTGCACCGGGAACTGCCCTCGCCTCGACTTGAACTTTCTCGTATTTGTCGTACCATGTTATAGTCCGCTTTTCCGGACCTGCCTCGCCTGTTTTGTACGTTCGGGCCGCTTCATGAATGAGCTGAGGAAAGAGCCGCGCATGGACTCCAGCAATTCCGGATACGATCGATCGGCGGCGGATCCTCATCAGCGCCCCCGACATGCTCGCTCGATGCGACGCGGCTCCTTCGTCGAGTCCTCCATGCCGGTTTCGGCCTGCGATCGCGCCGTTCTGCTTACGGCAGTCTATGCCGACCTGTTTGACTTCCCGCTTACGATGGAGGAAGTTTTCACACGGCTCGTCGGCTGCGGATTTGATCGTCTCGCCGTTTCGAGGAGCCTCGCGTCTCTCACCCCGAGCCATCTGAGCACGCGAGACGGATTCGTCTTCCTTCGAGGAAGGCACCACCTGGTCGACGTCCGCCTGGAGCGCATGCGACGGGCATCGGCCTCGTGGGCGGCTGGGCGCCGCTATGCACGGTGGCTTTCCCTCGTGCCGTTCGTAAGGATGGTGGCGGTATCGGGCTCACTGGCCGTGAACAACGCCAACCGAGCGAGCGACGTCGACCTCTTCTGCGTCACCGCTGCCCGTCGACTCTGGATCGCACGCCTGTTCATCGTTCCGCTATCGAAACTCACGCGCAAGCTGCCCCGCCTCTTTTCACGTTATCTTTGCCCCAATTACGTTGTGTCCCTTGACGCACTCGAAGTCGAGGATCGCAATCTGTTCACGGCGCACGAGGTCCTGCAAGCCGTCCCGCTCTTCGGTACCGACGTTTGCGAGACCTTCCTCCAGCGCAACGCCTGGGTGCACGACGTCCTGCCCAACCTGCGATCTCCCTCGCACGCCTCGATACGGTGGCCGCAGGCACCGTTTCGGATGAAGGCCATGGTCGAGCATGTGTTGGGCGGACGGCTGGGCGACCGGCTCAACCGCCTAGCCTATCGCTCCTTCGTAGGCTTCTATCGTCGTCGGGCGCTTCGCAACGGTTGGAATTGGAATCGCATC
The DNA here is from genome assembly GCA_964570345.1 of uncultured Rhodothermales bacterium. Classification (GTDB taxonomy): domain Bacteria; phylum Bacteroidota; class Rhodothermia; order Rhodothermales; family VXPQ01; genus CAZMXY01. The sequence continues at coordinate 5,645 of CAZMXY010000028.1, forward strand.
GTTTCGGCCTATCAGATCGAAAGCTACACCGTTCCGGAGGGTGGATACACGTCCGTCGTTGCCGATCTCTTCCGTAAGCGCGTACTCGAGGTCGCAGGCGGCGTCGTGGCGCCCGCGGAGCTCGACGCCCTGTTTCCGCCCGGCGGCTGCCGTCCGGCGACGCAGTATGATTGGGAAGGCATGTTCCGAACGGAATACGGGGTCGGCTTGCGAGGAGCGGCATGACGGACGTCCTTTTCGGCCAGGCTTACCATCTCCGCTTCGATCCCAAGTTATGGCGAGCGATGGAGCCGTACCCTCCACTCGGCACCATGTACGCGGCGGCCGTGCTGCGCCGGCGCGGCTATTCCGTCGCGCTGCACGACGCCATGTTGGCCGAATCGGTAGACGAGTGGTCGAAGGCCCTCAACCGCACACGGCCGCGTTTCGCGATTCTCTACGAAGACAATTTCAACTATCTGTCCAAAATGTGCCTGTCGCGCATGCGCGAGGCCGCCCTTCACATGATCGCCGCAGCCCGCGAACGGCGATGCACCGTCATCGTTTGCAGCTCGGACGCCACGGATCACGTCGAGCCGTACGTTCGTGCTGGGGCTGACTTCGTGCTGTTGGGAGAGGGCGAAGAGACTCTGGAAGAGTTGATCGACGTCCTCGACGGTGCATCGGATCGGTCCACGGCCGAGGTCAACGGTCTCGCGTACCTCGAGGATGACCGGGTCGTCACCACGCCGAGGCGACCCGTCATGCGTGATCTCGACGCCCTGCCGCGACCCGCGTGGGATCTCATCGACGTCGACCGCTACCGTAGGATTTGGCTCGATCGACACGGGTTTTTCTCCGTGAACATGGCGACGTCGCGTGGATGCCCGTTTCACTGCAACTGGTGCGCGAAACCCATCTGGGGTCAGCGTTACAGCGCACGAAGTTCGGACGATGTCGCGGACGAGCTCTCGTGGCTCCGCGACCACGCGAAGGCGGATCACGTGTGGTTCATGGACGACATGATGGGCATCAAGCCGGGATGGATGGCGCGTTTTGCCGATCTCGTAGACGAACGCGCCGCCCGGACGCCGTTCAAATGCCTCAATCGGGTCGACCTGCTCCTTCGCGACGGGGAAGTCGAAGCGCTGCGCCGCGCCGGCTGCCATACGGTGTGGACCGGTGTGGAATCCGGTTCGCAGAAGATCCTTGATGCAATGGACAAAGGCATCCGCGTCGAACAAGTCTACGAAGCCACGGCTCGGCTTCACGAGGCGGGCATCCGCGTAGGGTTCTTCCTTCAATTCGGCTACCCCGGCGAGACGCGCGAGGACATCCGAATGACGTTCGAGCTCGTTCGTCGATGCGCTCCGGACCAGATTGGCGTCTCCGTGTCCTATCCCCTTCCCGGCACGAAATTTCACGACATGGTGCGCGAAGAGCTCGGCAGGAAGCGACACTGGTCCCACTCGGACGATCTCGCGGTGCTGCACGCCGGACCGTTTTCGACCACGTTTTACCGGCACCTGCACCGCGTATTGCACAAGGAATTTCGAGCCCGCAAGGCATATCGCAAGCTTCGGGAAGGATTGCGAATGCCGCGTGGACTTGCACCTTACCATGCTCGCGAAACCGCCGCGCTGCTCTACAACGCTGCAACCTTACCGATCGAACGCTGGAGAATGGAGCGTGCGGCGCTTCACCGGCGCGACGGAATTGGCGCCTTAGAGGGCCGGATGTCGCCCGAGGAGGCTTCGATTCCGACGCCTCAGTAGGCTTTATGGCCCCATCCACCGCCGCCGTGGAGTTCGGCACCCAATCAAGCAACCGCATGAACCATTCGAGCGACGACATATCGTACCCGTCCCGACGGCTCCTCGATACGCGTCTCGCCTTCGACGGAGTGGCGGCCGCCTATGACGGTCCCATGGGAAACAACGCCCTCGTACGCCGAATCCGCCGCACGATGTGGAGGACGATCGCCGACACGTTTCCAGCGGGTGCGATGCTCGCCGACCTGGGCTGCGGGACGGGACTCGACGCCACTCACCTGGCACGACGGGGTTACCGCATCGTCGCCCTCGACTGGTCGCCCGCAATGATCCGCGAGACGCGAAACCGCGTCCGACGAGCCGGCATCCGGTGTCGCGTGACCGCTCACCACCTCGGCATTCACGAGCTCGACCTGCTCGATGAGGGACCCTTTGAGGGTATGTATTCGAATCTCGGGGCGCTGAATTGCGTGCCCGACGTTGCCGCCGTGGCCCGGACGTGTTCGCGGCTGCTCCGGCCCGGCGGGCGCCTGGTGTTCTCCGTCATCGGCCGGTACTGCCCGTGGGAAATGATCTTCTATCTCCTGCAGGCTCGATCCGCCCGAGCGTTCGTGCGAACGCGTGATGGTATGGTGCCGGTCGGATTGAACGGTGCGACCGTGTGGACGCGCTATTATGCTCCGCAGGAATTTTATCGGGCCTTCGAGAAGTGGTTTTCGCTGACTTCTTACCGGGCGCTGTGCCTGTTTTCGCCGCCACCCTATCTGATCGAACTCCGCCGGAGAGCCGGATCTCTATGTGAGCTGCTCGCCCGGCTCGACGACCTCTTCGGCGACTGGCCGCTAATTAGAAATGCGGGCGATCACTTTCTGATGATACTGACGAAGCGTGATTGAACGGCTCGCCCATACTACCGCAGAACTCGATACGTTCGAATGGTCGTGTCCGACCTGCCGTCATGCGGTCGACGTCGCGGCCGGAGGCGCCGATTGCCCCTGCTGTGGTTCGACGTTTCAACGGCGTGCAGGTATTTGGGATTTTCTTCCCGAGAAACGCGCGGATGCCTATGCGCCGTTTTTGGAGGAGTACGACGTAGTCCGTCGTCGTGAGCATTGGGGCGGTGCGGACGGTACGTATTTCCGGGCCCTCCCCGATGTCGAGCCGAACGATCCCCACCGCGATATCTGGCGGCTGCGCGCGCGAACGTTCCGCTGCTTCGTGAACCGCATTGTCCGGCCAATGGAGGTCTGCACGGCAGAGCCGCTCCGAGTGATCGACCTGGGGGCGGGAAACGGCTGGCTCGCCTATCGCCTGGCCGTGCGCGGACATCTTGTCGCAGCCGCCGATGTGCGTACCGACGCACTGGACGGTCTGGGAGCTTCCGTGCATTACGACGCAGACTTTGTGCCCGTCCGGGCTGAATTTGATCGACTTCCGTTCTCGGACGCCCAATTTAATCTGGCCGTATTCAGCGCGTCGCTTCATTATTCCCCCGCGCTTGAAACGACCATCCGCGAGGCGATGCGCGTGCTAAGGCCGAAGGGAACGCTCGTTATTTTGGACTCGCCGCTTTATCAACGAGAGGGGGATGGTCGGCGAATGGTGCGAGAGCGTAAACGACACTTTCTGGTGCGATACGGCTTTGCATCGGATGCACTGGACAGTGAACATTTTTTAACACGGGTCCGCCTGAATCGAATCGCAGAATCGACCGGACTCGTCTGGAAATATTTTCGACTCTATCCGGGAATGAGTCGGATCTCTCAGCGCATCAAAGCTCGCATGCTGGGCCGCCATGAGCCGGCCTGCTTCCCCGTGATCGCGTCGCTCGTGCCCGATCGTCCACTTCAACGGATCATGTCGATCGAGTCCCCCCAATCGTCGGCGCCCGAGCGTCGCGGAGCGTCGACGTGAGACGAAACGTCCGCACCTTCCTCAGGACCCTGCTAAACGGTCGCGACAACGATTGGGTACGCACGCTTGCGCCTACGGCGGCGTACGATCGATGGGCTTCGGCCTATCGGAGTCGGATGAACCCGCTGCAGAAGCTCGAGGAAGACGCCCTGCTGCGTCTGCTGCCCGACCTTAGGGGAAAGAACGTCGTCGACGTCGGATGCGGACCGGGACGCGTGTCGAGGATCGCTCTTGAACGCGGCGCGGCGTCAACGACGGGGGTCGACGCCTCGCGCGCCATGCTGCATGAAGCGCGCTCGCTGAGCGACGAGCGATCGAGCTGGATACTCGGTGACGCCTGCGACCTTCCTCTTGAAGCATCGACGTTCGACGTCGTCGTTTGTGCTCTGATGCTCGGCCACGTGGCGAAACTGGACGTCGCCGTCTCGGAAATGCATCGCGTCTTGAAACCCGGAGGGTACGCCTTGATTTCGGGTTTCCATCCATTCGCTACGCTCCAGGGAGCGGTTCGAACGTTCGAGGATCCTGCAACTGGACGAACCTACGCGATCACTCAGCACGTCCACCTTTTCGAGGACTACCTCCGGTGCTTCCGTGATTGCGGTTGGGTGCTGCAGGCTCTCGAGGAACCACGTTACGAGGAATATCCGGTCGTCTTCGTTCTCCGTGCACGCAAACAAGAACGCGGGGAGGCGGGCCCATGAATCTCCTTGTCAGAAACGTGCACTGGTATTCGAAAGACGGCGAGGGGCAACAGGACATTCGTATCTCGCGTGGTCGCATTGAATCCATGGGAAACGGACTTTACCCCCGACGCGGCGAACACGTGCTCGACATGACGGGACATGCCGCGCTGCCCGGACTCGTCAACGCGCACGACCACTTGGGTCTGAATCTTTTCCCTCGTCTTGGCCGCCCGCCGTACGCGAATTTTTATGAATGGGGACGGGACGTCTATCGTCCCGAGGACGTCACCCAGCGCGAGATCACCTCGCTGCCCTTACGCGATCGACTGCTCTGGGGCGGCTACAAGAATTTGATCGCCGGAGTGACGACGGTCGCGCACCACGATCCGTACGCACGCGAGGTCTTCAATCGGGATTTTCCGATCGACGTCGTGCGTCGATATGAATGGGCCCACTCGCTGGGTCACGGGCGGCACGTGGCCTTGAAAAGCAGATGGGCGAGACTTCGCGGACGTCCGTTCGTCATCCACGCTGCAGAGGGTATCGACGACGCATCCGGCCGCGAAATCGACCGGCTCGACGACAGGGGTCTTCTCGGCCCGAACACCGTCCTCGTTCACGCCGTCGCGCTGGCGCCGCGGCACGTCGATCGACTGGCCGAGGCCGGGTGCGCCGTGGTCTCGTGCCCGGCCTCGAGCCGGTATCTCTACGGCGCGTCCGCACCCGTGTCGTCGCTTCGCCGCCGCGGCGTGCCCGTCGCTCTCGGCACGGATTCGACGCTGAGCGGCTCTCCGACGCTCCTGCACGAGATTCGACATGCCCGCCGGAGCGGAATGGCCACGGCCGAGGAGCTTTTCAACATGGTGACGGCCGATGCGGCCCGCATTTTCCACCTTTCGGACGGTCGAGGCACGGTTCGTGAAGGAGGCCGCGCCGACCTTGCCCTTTTTCCGGATGCGTCGATCCGGCCGTACGAACTCCTGATCGATCACGATCCCGAGCTGGTACTCGTTCGCGGCCGCGTCCGTCTTGCTCGACCCGACTTCGCTGATCGTCTGGGCCTGGGGTCACCGGATCACCGAGTCAACGGACGAGAGACCTGGCTCGACGGCGATCTATGCGGACTCAAACGACGCATCGCTTCGGGAATCCGTGCGGAAACGCTGCGGCGAAACTCCGTCTGGCAGCTGCTGGCCGACACCGGCGATACGGCGGTCGAAAATGTCGTACCTCGCGAAGTAGCAACGCCATGATTGTTTTCTATAACCCCTGGAGCACGCCGTCGCACAAGAAGCCGCTGCCGATGTCGCTGCTGGCACCGGCCTCCATGCTGGAGGGTGTCTTCGATTATGAGATCGTGGACGGCAACCTGCACGACGATCCGGTCCAATACATCCTCGAACTCGCGCGTTCGCGCGAGGTCACGGCCATCGCCGTGACCGTAATGCCGGGCCCCCAGCTGAATCGTGCCGTGCCCGACAGCCGGCGGCTCAAACGATCGCTGCCGGGCGTGCCGATCGTCTGGGGCGGCTACTTCCCGTCCCACCATGCCGACGTCGTCCTGGGTGACGACGCCGTCGATTACTGCGTGCTCGGACAGGGAGAACGGACCTTCTTCGAGCTCATCCGAACGCTGAAGGACGGCGGTGACCTTTCGAGTATCGACGGACTCGTCTACAAGGAAGGGGACAAACTCAAGCATAATCCCGGACGAAAACTCGTTCCGCTGGACGATCTCCCCGAGTGGCCGTACCACCGCCTGCCGATGGAGCGCTATTTCCATACCCACTATCTTGGAAACACGGTCGGTGCACATCATTCCAGCTTTG
>CAZMXY010000028.1:11924-15558 GCA_964570345.1 uncultured Rhodothermales bacterium
TATTTCCATACCCACTATCTTGGAAACACGGTCGGTGCACATCATTCCAGCTTTGGCTGTCCGTTTGCTTGCAGCTTCTGCGCAGTGGTCGAGCTAAGCAAGCAGCGATGGGTCGCGCAGTCGCCCGACCGCGTCGCCGCGACCCTTCGGCGTTTACAGAGCGAATACGGAATGGATGCCGTTCAATTCCACGACATGGATTTCTTCATCCACGAATCGAGAACGGCGGAGATCGCCGAACGACTAGAGGGGCTGGGGATTGCCTGGTGGGCGCTCGGGCGCGTCGACGAGCTGATGCGCTACGGCGACGCTACGTGGCAGCGGATGCAAAGGAGCGGGTTGAAAATGGTCTTTTGCGGGGCCGAATCGGGATCGAACGAAGTGCTCCAACGAATGAACAAGGGAGGAAAGGCCTCGGCGGAGCTCACGCTGGAACTGGCGCGCCGAACGAAAAGCTACGGCATCGTGCCGGAATTCTCGTTCGTAGTCGGAAATCCTCCGGATCCCGAAAATGACACGGCGGAGACGTTTTCCTTTATTCGCAGGCTTAAGATTGTCAATCCGGAGACCGAAATCATCCTGTACGTATACACACCCGTCGCCGTCGACGGGAGCCTCTACGTGGACGCGCGCGCAGCGGGGTTTGAATTCCCGACGACGCTCGACGAATGGGTGAGCGGTTCGTGGAAGGAGTTCGCGCTCCGAAGAGATCCGCGAACGCCGTGGCTCAAGGCGGACGTGAAATCGAGGGTCCGGAATTTCGAGCGCGTCCTGAATGCGTACTACCCTACCGTCACGGACACGAGCCTGACCGGTTTCAAAAAACGCGCCCTCCGGCTGCTGGGCGCGTGGCGATATAACCTGAGAATCTATGCCTACCCGCTCGAGCTGAGCGCGTTTCATCATCTATTCAGATACCAACGACCCGAGACGACGGGTTTCTAATACACGAAAATGACCACGCCCTGGGAAATAGCGAAGCGTGTCAAGACGCGTTCGACGAACCGCATTTTCTCGCTGCCCGTTCTCGTCCTTATGCCGCATGGAAGCTGCAATTGCCGCTGCGTCATGTGCGACATCTGGAAAGCCAACGCGGAGGGACATGAAATCTCGCCCGCCGATCTCGAGTCGCATCTGCAGTCATTCCGTCGGCTGCGTGTCCGGCGCTTCGTGCTGTCGGGAGGTGAAGCGCTCATGCATTCTAATCTGTTCACGCTGTGTGAGATGCTGAAGCGCCGGCGGGTCAAGATCACGCTGCTCTCCAGCGGCCTCCTCCTCAGACGCTTTGCCGAGCCGATCGTGAAGTGGTGCGACGAGGTGATCGTCTCTCTGGACGGCAGTCCCGAGGTGCACAACCGCATCCGCAACGTGCCCCGCGCCTTCGAAAAGCTGGCCGAAGGCGTCGAGCGGCTGCGCGAGTTGAAACCGAAGTTTCGCGTCTCGGGCCGATGCGTCATTCAGAAGAGAAATTACTTCGACCTCGGGCGCGTCGTCGATACGGCGCGACAGATCGGATTGGATCGGGTGTCCTTCCTCGCGGCCGACGTCACGAGTCCCGCCTTCAATCACTTCGTTCCCTTCGAAAACCGGTCCGACGTGGCCTTGACGCCGGAAGAAACGACGCATTTCGAGCTGGTGATCGACCACGTCCTGCGTACGTATCGGCGGGAATTCTCCTCGGGATTCGTGGCCGAGACACCGGAACAGATCCGAAATCTGCTTCGACACTACCGCGCCCTCAACGACAACGACAGCTTCCCGGGAAAATCGTGCAACGCCCCGTGGGTGTCGACCGTGATCGAGGCCGACGGCACCGTCCGACCGTGTTTTTTTCACGAAGCGGTCGGAAACGTCTATGAGGGCTCGCTGGAATCGATCTTAAACGGCGAGCGTGCCGTGACTTTCCGCGAAAATCTGGACGTCGAGACCGATCCGACTTGCCGGCGCTGCGTGTGTACGCTGAACATGCCGGCGTACAGGCGGGCGTGACCGACACCCTGGGTGAACGCTTCGCAAGACGCCGCGCAGCCCTCCACGGCATGAGTGCAGCCCGCCGCATCGTCTTACTCGTACCCGGCTTTCCGGCGAACGAATTGGATTCGACGTGTCTCCCGTCACTGCAAAGTTTCGTCGAAGCCCTCGGACGTCAGGTACCCGTCGACACGATCGACGTCGTGGCCTTCCAGTATCCGTACGACCGGCGTACGTACAGCTGGCGCGGCATTCGTATTCATGCGCTCGGAGGTCGGAATTCGCGCGTCAAAAAACCCCTGACGTGGCTCCGAGCAGGTCGCACGGCTCGAGGAATTTCGTCCGAGATCGAGCCGACTACTCCCGGTGTCTTTCACAGTTTCTGGATGGGGGAATGCGCCTACGTCGGCGGATTGCTAGCCCGGCAGCACGACTGGATGCACGTGGTCTCGATCGGTGGGCAGGAGATGCGCCGGCCGACGATCTACACCCTCCTGCTGCGCCGTAGTCGCTTCACATTGACGGCCGGATCCGTTCATGCCGCCCGAACGGCACGCGACCGCCTCGACCGTGACGTCGACGCCGTAGTTCCGCTCGGCCTGGACGTCGACCGCGTCGGCTCGGTCGGAACCGATCGAGTACGTGACATCGACGTGCTGGCCGTGGGCTCGCTCATCCCGGTAAAACGATTCGGCGACGTGGTCGAGGTGGCGGCTTCGTTGGTGAAATCACGTCCACGACTGAGGGTCGTGATCGTGGGGGACGGCCCGGAACGATCACGTCTCGAAAACGACGTCTCGGCCGCGGGCCTCGCCAATCACGTCTCCCTGACGGGACGTCTCCCTCGAACGGACGTACTGCGCCTGATGCGCCGCAGCAAAGTCCTGCTCCATCCGTCGGAGTACGAGAGTCAGGGGTACGTATTTCTTGAGGCCCTCGCATGCGGAATGCACGTCGTTAGCCGTGACGTAGGCTTCATCCCGGTAACGACGAAGGCGTGCCGCTGTGCGACGACGAGCGAAATGGCCTCCGCCATCGCACGTCTGCTCGGAACGCGTCGCGACGACGCTCCGATCCCCGTACCCACGGCCGACGAAACCGTGACGGCATTCCGAGGGGTCTACGCAAGCCGATAGCTCGTCGAACCGGGATCAGTCCAGTGACTTCGGCGGCACGAGCCACCGGAGTACGCCCGCACCGAAGTCGACGTGCTGCCAGCCGGGTAGGTCGAAATCTATGCACGCCATCGTCCCCGTCGACATTTTTACCCGGCCGCCGCCGATCAACCTTCCAATCGAGTCCGACCACGTCGGCTCGTGCCCGACGAGCAAGATGCGGTCGGCGCCGTCGTCCTGGGACTGGATTACCCGGAGTACGTCCCCGATTGACGCCTCGTAAAGATCCCGCGTAACGATCGTAGGGACGTCGCCCCACTCGCCCTCCTGTACGGCTCGTTCCAGTGTCGCGCGAGCCCGCACGGCCGATGAGGTGATGATACGATCCGGAAGTTGCCCCGCATCCGCTAGGAACTTCCCCATCCGTTCACCGGCCTTTCGGCCGCGCTTGTTGATCGGACGTTCGTGGTCCTCGCCAAAGTTCGCGTCCCAATCCGATTTTCCGTGCCGGAAGAAGATGACCGTTTTCATATGGATGCTCAGTCGAC
>CAZMXY010000028.1:15658-29093 GCA_964570345.1 uncultured Rhodothermales bacterium
TCGAAGGCGATGCCCTCGGGTTGATCGAACAGGGCCCCGGGGAGCACCCAGAGCGCCGTGACCGCACCGGCTTCGTTCAATCTCAAGACGGCTTTCGTCACGGATGACACGACGTAGACGTCGCCGGTACGGGGGTGCACGGCAAGTCCGGACGGTTTGAATCCACTCATGTCCACACGCTCGGAGAGCACGGCCCGCACCGCTTCGTTCAGCGGGTGATCCTCGATGTTGAACTCGAAATCGGCGACGTCCATGACGTACGCGGGTGAAGGATCGAGTGCATTCGTCGCCGGATCGAAGGCAAAGATCACCTTCTTGCCTTCGTACACCTTACCGCCGTTCTCTTTACACGCGATCAGGATCCGCTCCAGCGACCACTGATAGGCGACCCCCTCGGCGTCGCATCGCCTCGGTAGGTCATGATCGTGCGATTCGCCTTCGATTGCGTCAGCGGCCCAACGGTCGAACGTAAAGACCCGTCCGTCGCTTCTCAGAACGTAGAGCCGGTCATTGGCGAGCTCGATGCCCTCGTAATCGCCTTTTCCGCCGAACTTCCGGACGTCCACGACATCGCCCGTCGAAGGATCGATAATGAACAGCTCGCCGTCCTCGTCCTGTACGGCACCGATCATTCCGTCTTCCAGGAACGTCAGGCCGGAAATCTCCTCGAGGTCGGCGTCTAACCGAAACTCGGCGTCCGGCTCGGTGAATACGTACGTCGTGTCGTGCGTCTCCCACGACTCGCGGGTCGGCTGGTCGCCGGCGGGCGTGCATCCCATGTGCAACAGCAGCAATCCAAGCCAAGTGACCAATCCGATCATCCCGTCCGTCATGTCTTCTCCTTTGCTGCGGCTGCCTGCCCGAAGCGACCCGAGACGATACGTTACACCGGCGCTCCCGCTACCGAAGGACCGTCTCCGTCGCGCTCTCGAGCTTTTGACGCAGCATCTCATACGTTTCCGTCTGCGCTCGCACCGGCGCCTCATCGCCTCGCTCGACGAATGCGTTCGTCTGTTCGGCGTCGATGATGCGGGCCTTCACGTTGTCCCGACGTTGATGCTCGAGGATCTCCCGCAGCTCACGCTGCACATCGAGGTCGTAAACTGGAAAGGCGACTTCAACGCGCTTGCTGAGATTCCTGACCATCCAGTCGGCAGACGCAAGGTAATATTTTTCCGCACCCCGATTGTGAAAGACGAATACCCTCGCGTGTTCGAGGAATCGATCGACGATGCTGCGTATCCGAACGTGCTCGCTTCGTCCCTCGATCCCCGGGACGAGGCAGCAAATCCCTCGAACGATCCCCTCGACGTGCACGCCGGCCTGGTCGGCTTCGTAGAGTCTCTCGATGATTTTCTCGTCCTCCAGTGCGTTCATCTTGAGGACCATTCGCCCCGTTTCGCCCGCTCGCGCCGCGTCGGCTTCGTTTTCAATCAGTCCGTAAAAGGCCTTGCGCAGACCGAACGGCGCGACGAGAAGGTGGGTGAACTCGGGATCCTCCACCTCTCCCGCCAGGAAACCGAATATCTTGCGCACTTCTCCGGTCAACCGGGCGTCGGCGGTAAAGAGACCGTGATCGGCATAGATTCGGGCCGTCTTCTCGTTGAAATTGCCCGTCCCGAGATACGCGTACCACGCCGTGTCGTCGCCTTCTCTGCGTCCGGCCAGGGCGAGTTTCGTGTGGACCTTCAGGTCGGGAAAGCTATAGAGCGTACGAATCCCCGCCTCCTCCATTCGTGCGGCCCAGTGGAGGTTCGATGCTTCGTCGAAGCGCGCCTTGACCTCCACGAACGCCGTGACCTCCTTCCCGGCTTCGGCGGCGCGGATCAGCTGTTCGACGATCGCCGACGGAGCCGCGGTGCGATAAAGCGTGATCCAAACGGACTCGACGTCCGGATCGTCCGCCGCTTCCTTCAGAAAACGAACGACATAGTCGAATTTCTGATAGGGGAAGTGGACGATCTGATCCTTCTCGCGCATCGTTTCGAAGATGGAGCCGGCATTCTCCAGGACTGGATGCGGAAGAGGCGGCCGCTCTGGGTACGCGAGACGATCGAGGCCGAACCGGGGGAAGTCCATCAGGTCCCGAAGGTTGTGATAACGCCCGCCAAGCACGAGATCCTCGTCACGAAGACCGAACGTCTCCTTCAGCAAGGCAATCGTTCCGTACGACGCATGGAGATCGTACAGGAATCGGCAAGGAAGGCCCTTGTCCCTTTTTTTGAGGCTCTTTCTAATCTGCTCGACGATCGTGTCGCCGTACTCGTCGTCGAGATAGAGCTCCGCATCCCGGGAGAGTTTGATCGCGACAGCCCCGGCCACGTCGTATTCCGGAAACAATTTCGGGAGATGGTAGCGAATGACGTCGTCGAGAAACATGACGTACTTCCGGTCGTCGTCGGCCGGAAGTCGGACGAATCGCGGCACGGGCGGACTGGGCACTTCCACGAGGCCGTACCGCGGCCGAGTCGTGGATAAATGCACGCTCTCGAGCGGCGGCGTCAGCTCGACGACCAGGTAGATCTGTTGATCCTCGAGGAAGGGCGGCTCACCGTCCTCCAAAACCAGTGGCCGAAGACGTTCACGAACGTGCTCGTCGAAATACTCGCGCAGAGCGGCGCCCTGCGCGTCGGTCAACGCGGTCTCGTCGATCAGATGAATCCCGTGCTCTTCCAGCTCGGGCAAAATCCCTTCTCTAAGAATGGCACCGAATCGCTCTTGGTCTGCCGTTACGACTTCGTGAATTCTGTTGAGCAGCCGCTTCGGCTTCAAGCCGAGTTTTGACTTGGCTTTCTTCTTGAGACGCATCAGGCTCCGGAGCGCGGCCACCCGTACGCGGAAGAACTCGTCGAGATTCGAAGAGAAGATTGCCAGGAACTTGAGTCGCTCGAAGAGCGGGACCTCGGGGTCGTTCGCCTCCTGAAGCACGCGTCCGTTAAAAGCCAGCCAGCTTAATTCGCGGTCGAAATACGGATGAGAGTCCTTCTCGGTCATCGGTCTATTGAATGGTCCGGACGCCGGACGAATCGTCCTGATACCGGGACGCCACCGCGACGAAGTGAGCGGAAGGCAGATCGTTCGGCGCTCGGCGTGAGAGTTCCTGACGTCGCGGAGCAATATAGCGGGAGGCGGACGACTTGTACCAGGCGTCGGCCGCCCGAGGTTTCGCCGAAATCCCGACTTCCGCTGGACATGTCCGTCCTCGAATCATAACTTCCGCCCTGAGGAAGCGCTTTTGGACCCCCGCCTTTCGGCGATGTCGTGCGCACGGGCCCAAACCGCTTGATCGTCGAGACGACAGTCGAAGCGAGGCTCACGAGAAGCCGTCACAACCACCGCCGTTCGCTTCTTATTTCGGAAGAGCCGATTCTATGCCGACCATCAAGGACGTAGCCCGTCAGTGCGGCGTCTCCATCGCGACGGTTTCTGCCGTCATCAACGACGCCGAGTGGGTGCCCGACGAGACCCGTGCGCGCGTACGGGCAGCCATCCGAGAGCTCAATTACCGCCCGAACCGGCTCGCTCAGGGCCTGAAAACGCGCAAGAGCTTTACGGTCGGCGTCATCGTCTCCGACGTGACCAATCCGTTCTACACCGACGTCGTGCGCAACTTGAGTCACGAACTTCGTGAACACGACCGCAACCTCGTCCTGTGCGATTCGGATCACCGCTTCGATCTGGGAGAGGAGAACTACCGGATGCTCCTGGAAAAGCAGGTGGACGCCGTCGTTCTCATAGGGGATTCGGTACGTCAGGCGACCGTGAGTGAATTCGTGAGTCAGAATCCGAATGGGCCCGTCGTCGCCATCGAGCGCGACTACGACGTCCACGGCGTCAGTCGACTCCTGGTCGATTCCGAGAAAGGGGCTTTCGATGCGACGACGTATCTCGTCCGGCAGGGATTCACCCGGATAGGCATGATATCGGGTCCCCTTACGGGCCCCGGCAGCAAGAGCTATGGCCGCCTGCATCAGTACAGCGGCTATCGGCGGGCCCTCCAGCAGGGCGGCGTTGACTTCGACGGATTTCTCGTCGTTGACGGCGACTTTCGATTTAGCGGCGGACAGTCGGCGATGAGGCAGCTCATGGACCTTCCGGAGCGCCCGAGCGCCGTCTTCGCCGCCAACGACATGATGGCGCTCGGAGCCATGGACGTCGTGCGTCAAATGGGCCTTTCCATTCCGTCCGACGTCGCTATCGTCGGATACGACGACATCCCGATTGCCGCGCACACTTCTCCTCCGCTCACCACCATGGCCATTCCGAAGGCGGAGTTAGGGCGTTCTGCGGCTCGACTCCTGCTGGAGCATCTGAAGAACCCTGAAGGGTCCCGATCGGTACGCCGACTGTTCGCGGCCGAGCTCGTCGTGCGATCCTCGGCGATGTTCACGCTCAGTCGCGAGGCAGGCACCACGTCCAGCCGTACGTCACCGATCAGCGAAGCCGCACAAGCCGCCACGTGAGACCCCATGGCACGTATCGTTAAGCCGGGCACGACGGACGAACCGCTTCGCGTCGCGATCATCGGAGCCGGTCCGGCCGCCTTCTATGCGGCCGACCATCTCTTGAAACAGGAGAACGTCGTCGTCGAGGTGGACATGTTCGATCGTCTGCCGACACCGTTTGGGCTCGTGCGCGGCGGGGTCGCCCCCGATCATCAGAAAATCAAGAACGTGTGCCGCGTCTTTCACAAGACGGCCCAGCAGCCGGGATTCCGCTTCTACGGCAACGTCGAATTCGGCTCGGACGTCAAGCTCGCCGACCTGAAACGCCACTATCACCAGATTATCTACGCAACGGGATCTCAGACCGATCGCGCTCTCGGAATTCCAGGCGAGAACCTGAGTGGCAGCCACTCCGCGACGGAGTTCGTCGCGTGGTACAACGGCCATCCGGACTATCGCGATCTCAGCTTTGACCTCTCGGCCGAATCCGTTGTGATCGTGGGCGTGGGCAACGTCGCGGTCGACGTCGCGCGCATTCTATGTCGAACGCCGGAGGAGCTGGCCTCGACGGACATTACGGATTATGCACTTGAGGCGCTTCGAGACAGCCGCGTGCGCGAGGTTTATATGCTGGGTCGCCGCGGACCCGCTCAAGCCGCCTTCACCCCGCCTGAGGTCAAAGAATTAGGTGAGATGGAGGATGCCGCGACGATCGTGCGGCCGGAGGAGGCGGAGCTCGATCCCCTGAGCAAGGAAGCTCTCGAGAGCGCCGATCGCGAGACGCTGAGAAACGTGGAGATCATCCAGAACTACGCCCGGCACGCCGCCGACGGTCGATCCAAGCGCCTGTACATCCGATTCCTCGTCTCGCCGGTCGAAATCCTCGGAGACGCCGATGGCAGTGTCATGGGCGTGCGCCTGGTGAAAAACGAGCTCTACCGCACCGACACCGGCCGCCTTCGGCCGCGCGCGACGGGAGCGTTTGAAGAATTGTCCGCCGGACTCGTCTTCCGGTCAGTAGGTTATGAAGGCGTTGCTCTTCCGGACGTACCGTTCGATCCCGACTGGAACCTGATCCTGAACGAGAAAGGGCGTGTGCTCGATTCCCAAACGCGACGCCACATGGTCGGCGAGTACGTGGGTGGATGGATAAAACGAGGACCGAGCGGCGTGATCGGGACGAACAAGGCCGACGCCGTTGAAACCGTGCAATGCATGCTGGAGGATCTCGAGGCGGAGCTCGTGCTCCATCCGGAGGAGCCCGCTGCTGACGCCGCCGAGCGCATGATCCACGAGCGACAGCCCCGAACGTTTTCGTATGAGGACTGGTGTCGGATCGACGAGATCGAAACGGCTCGTGGCGAGCAGGTCGGAAGACCGCGCATCAAGTTTACGAGCGTCGAAGAGATGTGGTCTGCCCTCGAGACGGCTCGCAGTCTGTAACGGAGACCCGCCGCGTCCGTTGCGGCGACGACTGGGGATAAGACCCCGGCCGCGGCGTGGCGTCCGCTTACGGAGGGAACGAATCGGCCGATAACTCCTTATACGGTACGGGGAGGAGGCGCGAACACGCCTTCCTTCACTAATTTTACACAATCTGCGAAAAATAAAACCGCTTCCGGCGACGGAAGCGTCTTGAATCGACCGCCTCGGGTTTCTATTGTAGAGGCAAGTGTCGTAGATTACGAGACGAAAGAATGACCCTTTAGCGAGATTCCATTGCATTACTCGGCCTGCCAGATGATTTGTATGCCCTGTCCGTGTTGCGGCTGTATGTGCTGCTGCATGGACGGCTGTGCGTGCGCGGAGCCGAGTGGTGCCGATACGTCTCGAAATAAGGTGCTAGGACCTCACTAGCATAACATTACCGAGAACCTGTTTCGACCCGCTCATCTCCGGAAGGTGAGCGGGTTTTTTTGTGGCTCCGAATAACTCCGAATACACCTTCGCCGGAATGAGCGTGTACGCAGTCAGTGAGTTCACGAACGTGACGGGAAGAAGATATCAGATGCGAAGTCCCAAGGAGAATGGAACCGTATACCTCGTAGGAGCAGGACCGGGCGATCCGGACCTCCTCACGGTGAGAGGACTTAAGCTGCTGCGCATAGCAGACACGGTCGTCTACGACCGGCTAGTCCATCCCGGCCTGCTCCTCGAACTGCGGCCGGATGCCGAGCAAGTGTTCGTGGGCAAGGCAACCGGCCGCCATTCTTTTGCTCAGGAGGACATCAACCGCCTTCTCATCGAACGAGCCCGACTCGGGAGGGTGGTCGTGCGTTTGAAAGGCGGCGATCCCTTCGTTTTCGGGCGCGGTGGCGAGGAATGCCTCGCACTGGCGGCCGCAGGCATCCCGTTCCAGGTCGTGCCGGGAATATCCAGCGCGATCGGGGTGCCGGCCTATGCCGGGATTCCCGTCACACATCGAAACGTCTCGTCTACCTTTACCGTCGTCACCGGTCATTCCTGCGAGGAGGGTGACGATCCGGATTGGATCTCGCTGGCACGAGCGGGGACGTTAGTCATCATGATGGGCCTCCGTCGCCTACCTCGCATCGCGCGAATCCTCGTCGATGCGGGTCTGGATGCCGCCACGCCGGCCGCCGTCATCGCCTCCGGCGCGACGGACGACCAGATCGTTGTCGACGGCACGTTGGAAGACATCGGGCCCCGAACGCGCCACCTCGCATCGCCCGCCACGATCGTGATCGGTGAAGTGGTCTCGCTGCGGCGCTGGACGGCCTGGTTCACTCCGCCGCCTTCCCGGCGTCCGAGCGGGGATGAAGCGGAACGTGCAGTCACGGCCGCAGCCGTCTACGGGTATCGCGTCGGCGGCGACGGTTCGTACTCCCCCGAGCCGTCCATCACCCGGACGTACGACCGGAGTCGCGACGAAATCGACGAGCCTCTTGCTCTCTCCCTTGCCGAGTGACACGGCACGAGTCAGAAATCGAATGTTCGCATTATGACGATGCAAATCGAAGTTCCTCATCACCCCGGTCCGCCGAAGCCGAAACGGTATTGGGAACCTGACGAGCTGAGAAGGATCAGCGACCGCTTCGAAGGTGCGTGGCCGGAGGACGTCTTACGCTGGTCCGTCGAGACGTTCGGATCGGAGGTTGCCATGGCGACCGGCTTCGGGCCCTCGGGTGTGGCGCTCATGCACATGATGTCCCGCGTCGACTCGGATGCGATGGTGTTCTATCTGGATACCGATCTGCTCTTCCCTGAGACGCACGACCTCAAGCGCCGTCTCGCCGATCGACTCGGACTCACCTTCACGCGAGTGCATTCGGGTATCTCGCTCCAGGAACAGGCCAATCAAGAGGCACCCAACTTGTGGCGTTCAGATCCCGACCGCTGCTGCTACGTGCGTAAAGTTCTTCCGCTGCGACACTTCTTGGCGACGCGCGAAGCGTGGATCACGGGCATTCGCCGCGACCAGTCACCGACCCGCGAAGAGATCGGCATCGTTCACTGGGATGCGGCCCACCGTCTCGTAAAAATCAATCCGCTCGCCAACTGGTCCGACCGGCAAATCTGGCAGTACATAGAGATCAACGATCTGCCTTATAATCCGCTGCACGATCGCGGATATCCGAGTCTCGGCTGCATCCCCTGCACGAAGCCTGTGAACGACGGCGACGATCCGCGCGCGGGGCGATGGAAAGGTCACGACAAGCTCGAATGTGGAATCCACGTACAGCAAGCCGTCGACGTACAGGAAGACATTCAAGTATTGGAGGACGATTACGTGCGGGAGGACGTTCACGTAAGGCGGGAGGACGTTCACGAGCAGGAGGAGGTTCACGTAGGGCATGAGGACGCGACATATCGCAAATCCGCGTGATCGGCCGGGCACTTCCCTTCTCCGCATCCGCGGAAGCGGCCTCGGCGATTCCGCTCTGCCGGGATGACTGTGAACGTTAGAGAGGGGGGTGAAGCAGATTGAACGTCTACCCGATTTTTTTGAACGACCTCGCCGGTCGACGGTGCGTCGTCATCGGCGGCAATAACGAAGCCGAACGCAAAACGAAGGGCTTGCTCGAATGCCGCGCCGACGTCGAGGTCGTGAGCCCATCGGTCACCGATGAACTCGCCGCGCTGGCGGCGCGTGGGGCCATTACGTGGATCCGGCGCGATTACGAACGGGGCGACGTTCGAGGGGCCTTCCTCGTGATCGTCAGCGAGACGAATCCACGACGTACGCGGCCGATTTTTGAAGAGGCGCAGCGCGAGAACGTTCTAATTAACGCCATGGACGACGTACCGCATTGCACGTTCGTGGCCGGCTCGGTCTTGCGGCGCGGCCACCTGACGGTCGCGATCTCCACGAGCGGTGCGGCGCCCGCCCTTTCGGTTCGCGTGCGCGAGGAGTTCGAGGACCGCTTCGGCCCCGAATACGAGACGTTTCTCGACTGGATGGCCGCGCTACGCGAGCCGATGGCGCGGCATTTTCCGGAGTTTGACGCACGGCGCAAGCTGTGGTACGAGCTTGTGGATTCGGACATTCTCGCCCATCTAGCCGAAGGCCGTCCGGAGAGCGCTTGGAGACGTCTGGTTAGCGTCGTAGGCCTTGACGTCGCGGTTGAAGCCCGCCTCACGGCCGTTCCGGATCACGCGTGATATTCGCGCACTCGGATGCGGAATGCATCCGCCGGATTTCGCACGGTCAACGTCTCGATCTCTTGCTCGGAAAACCCGGCCTCTCGAAGCGCGGGCAGGAACAGGTCGAATACCGACGTGAGGCTCCGGAAATCTCCGCCGCCCGGCTCACCCACGCTGTACCAACCGGCGTCCTGCGACACGAGCACGCGGTTCAGCAGGCGCTGCCGTCGCATGTTTTGCACGAGATCGACGTGCCGGTCGATCGTCTCCGGTCCGATGCCGTCGAATTCGATCCACGCGCCTCGGCGAGCGGCGTCGACGTGAGCCGAGAGATCCTCCTCCGATTGGGCATGAACCCAGATCCACGCACTGGGATGGACGCCTTCGGCGAGCAGCGTCTCGATCTGCTCGAAAGCCGGCGTCGCCGACCCCGTATGCGCGGCGATCGTGAGACCGGAGACCCGATGCGTACGTGCGGCCGCCTGGATCAGCGCCGCATCCATTTCCGAGAGGGGACCCGGATCAACGCCGATCTTGACGAATCCCGGGCGGATGCCGCTGTCACCGATTCCATGTCGCCATTCGCCGATCCAGACGGCCGCGATTTCGTCGATCGAATCCGTAAAGGCATGTTCAGGTACGTGCACGTCTTCCCGCGCGCCGTAATAGCCGGTGTTGGTGACGATCTGCAGGCCGGTCGCTTCCGAGAGGGCACGCAGCACGATGGGATCGCGGCCCAGGAAGGCCGGGGTCGCGTCCACTAATGTCGCACATCCTCTCGTCCGCACCTCTCGCACGTACGGAAGCACGACGTCGTATGCCTCCGCCCTGTCGTACCCGCTCATGGCCTGCTCCGCGGCCGGAGCGAAGTCGACGACCAGGTGCTCGTGCGGGAGCGTCACTCCCACCTCCTGGGCCGTGATCGGACCGCGGACCGTCATCACGTCTCCCAGAAGCGGCGCGATTCGTGTCGATGCACAGCCGGCCCAAAAGGCGGCCCCGCCGGCAAGTGTCGTGGACAAAAAATCCCGTCGATTCATCTCAATTCCCCGTCAATGCGGCCGTCCCGCACAGAAATATGGCCGTTCGGCTCGCGCTTCGAATGGATGCGGTACGCACGAGCGACGCGGAAAGATTTCGTTAACCTGCTCTTGCGCAGCCCGGTTGAGATCGAAGCACGGATCGCAATCCGTCGTGACCCGTACACGAAGTAGATTCAACGATTCAAAGCTCTACATACGAGGACTTCATGAGCAAGGCAAAAGAGGGCGACACGGTATTTGTCCATTACACCGGAAAGCTAGAGGACGACACCGTTTTCGACAGCTCAAGGGACCGAGATCCGCTCTCCTTCGCGATTGGTGAGGGGAAGGTCATTCCCGGCTTCGAGGAACAGGTCATCGGGATGGCGCCGGGCGAGAGCAAGACGATCACGATCGATTCGGAGAATGCCTACGGGCCGTATCGTGAAGATCAGGTCATTGAGGTCGAACGCGATCGATTACCCGACGAGATCGAGCCCGAAGTAGGTCATCAGCTCCAGGTGCAGCAGGCAAACGGCTCAACGTCGGTCGTGGTAATTACGGATCTGACCGACGACACGGTAACCCTGGACGCGAATCACCCCCTCGCCGGTAAGGACCTGACCTTCGACCTGGAACTCGTGAAGGTCGAATAGCCTCCCTTGATATGGTTCGGAAGAACGCCGTCCGACGACGTCGACTCCGGGGCCGGTCGCTACCTATTGCGGCCGGCTTCGTACAGTCGAATGAAGTCCGCGGGCGACGTCGATTCGATGATTTCCGAGATGGCGTCGAGTTCGAGGTCTTCCAACTTCTTAAACCGAAGACAACTCTTGCCCATCGTCAGCTTCTTACCCGCCCGTTCGTACGCCTCCTTCAACGTGCGTTCCTGTTCGGAGTCGGCATACACGCTCAGCATGTACAGGGCATAGTGGTTCTTCTGCGCCGCGAGGGCGAGAATGCCCAGTGGCCGGCCGTTGTACGTCTCCGGATACCGTTCAAGGGGAATCTCGTAACTGATCATCCCCCAGTTCATCGATTCCTCGTACCCTTCGGGCAGATGGGCGAGAATGACGTCCCGTACCGCTGAAACGACTTCGCGCCGGTCCTCGGGCAGCTCGTTCAGATAGTCTTGAACGGTTCGGGCTTCGCTTCGCATGATATAGGAGTGCGGGTCGATGTTTTCGAGCGCGTCCGACGCATCAGTAGTCCTTCGCGCCGCATGATATAGGAATGCGGGGTGCTTCGTCGCGCGATCGATTTCGTACGATGCGGCTCAGACGGCGAGCCCACTGGTGTCCTGTTCCGCGTCCGGCCGGTATGCGCTACGGCAAGGCGAAAGCTACGTATTTGTCACCCGACTTGGTCCCCATTTTTCCGCCGCCCGCGGCGATCACGACGTACTGTTTGCCATCGACTTCATACGTCGCCGGCGTCGCGTACCCGCCTGCCGGCAGCTTCGCCTCGAAGAGTACGTCGCCGGTGTCTTTGTCGAATGCGCGAAACATCTCGTCCTTCGTCGCACCGATGAAAAGCAGGCCGCCGGCGGTCGCAACCGGGCCGCCGTAGTTCTCAGCCCCGGTCTTGGGAATGCCGCGAGCCGTAAGCTCGGGGAACTCGCCGAAGGGTACTTTCCAGACGATCTCGCCCTTGTTCATGTCGATGGCGTTCAGCGTGCCCCATGGCGGCATGACGGCGGGGTACCCGTCGGGATCAAAAAACCTGTGATACCCGGTATGGGCGTACGCCACGTCGGGGACGTCCCGGCCCGACGCGGTCTCGTCCGACCGAACGGGTTCGACGACCTGATCCTCCTCGCCGAAGAGAAAAGCGACAAGGTGGTCGATCTCGCCCTGGGTAAGGTGGCCGAACGACGGCATGAAGCCGCGTCCGGTTTTGATCACGTGTTCCATTTCGGCTTTCGTGAGACGTTGATCCACGTCGACCAGCGAGGGGTAGACGCCCGATTCGTCACCCCCCAGGTCGATCCCGTGGCAACTTGCGCAGCTCATGACGTAGAGCTGAGCGCCCCCCCTGCGTCCGGTTAGATTGCCCTTCGATTCGATCTCGACCATCGTCAAGATCCAGGGCATCTCGTTGGAGTTGACGTATAGGATGCCCGAATTGGGATCGTGCGCGGCTCCGCCCCACTCGCCGCCACCGTCGAAGCCCGGAAACATGATCGTCCCCTCCGTGCTGGGAGGTGTGAATTGTCCGCCCGATCGGACCTGCATGAACTGCTTGAGTACCTCTTCGTGCGACGCCGGCGAAAGGTCCGTCAGATTTTCCACGGAGAGAAACTGTCGCGCGAACGGAGGCGGCTTCATGGGCAGAGGCTGGGTGGGCCACGCTTCCTCCCCGTCGAGCGTGGAGGCGGCCACGGGCGTCTCCATCACCGGGAAGAGCGGTTCACCGGTGTCGCGATCGAGCAGGAAGACGTGGCCAGACTTCGTGATCTGCGCGACTGCATCGATGCGGCGTCCGTCATGCTCCACGGTAAGGAGATTAGGTGGAGCGGGCAGGTCGCGATCCCAGAGGTCGTGATGGACGACCTGATAGTGCCATAGACGCTCTCCGGTTTCGGCATTCAGCGCGAGTATGCTGTTCGCGAAGAGGTTCTTTCCCTTCCGATTGCCTCCGTAGAAATCGAAGGAGGCCGAACCGGTCGGGACGTAGGCGACGCCGCGCTTGGGATCAAGACTCATTCCTGCCCAGGAATTAGCGCCGCCGATGTACTCCCAGGCGTCTTCCGGCCATGTTTCGTAGCCGAATTCACCGGGGCGGGGCACTGTGTGAAACACCCACTCGAGATCGCCCGTGCGCGCGTTGAATGCGCGGATGTGACCGGGCGCGGCGTCAGCCAGTTCGGATACCCTTGATCCGATAATCACGACGTCGTTATAAACGACACCGGGGGTGTTGGCGCTGATGAAAAGGGAATCCACCCCATCTCCGAGACCTGCTCGAAGATCGGCCGAGCCCGACTCCCCGAAGGATTCAATGGCCCTACCCGTCTCGGCATTGATCGCGTACAGTCTGTCGCCGGCCGTGTACAGAATGCGGCGATCGGTACCGTCATCCCAGTACATCAGACCTCGATTTACCCCGAGGTGACCGGGGCCTTCGCCCACCTGGAACGGATTGAATTTCCACAGCTCCTCGCCCGTAGCTGCGTCGAGCGCAAACAAGCTTATTGTGGGTGACGTGCCGTAGAGGACACCGTCGATGACGAGCGGATTACACTGAATTTGTGTTCGATTGTCGACCGTGTCCGCACCGCCGGATTCATAAACCCACGCAATTTCGAGCTCGTGCGCATTCGACTTGTTGATTTGATCGAGGCCCGAGTACTGACTGCTGAAC
>CAZMXY010000029.1:0-5006 GCA_964570345.1 uncultured Rhodothermales bacterium
ATTTCAGATAGTCGACCGGAGAAGCCGGACTGGCGAAATGTAGTACGTAATCGAGCGGCCCGTCGACGTAGACGAAGTCGGTCACGTCGTGCTCCACGAGGCGAAATTCCGGATGCCCGATCAGGTGAGCGACGTTGTCCGGAGAGCCCGTTATGAAATTGTCCATGCATACGACGCGATGGCCTTCGGCCAGAAAGCGGTCACACAGATGGGATCCAAGAAAACCGGCTCCCCCTGTGATGAGCGTTCGCGGGTTGTTCATATGGCTTGTTTCGAATTGAAGTTGCGTACGTCCTGCGCGCCGTCACCGGCGGCCGCCCGCTGAAGCCGCGGGTAATAATGCGGTCGACCGATCGAGTGATAATCAAAACAGAGTTCGGCCATACGCCGAGGATCGTAGAGGTTTCGACCGTCGAATACAACCGGCTTCTTCAGAAGGCGCTGCAGCATGTCGAAATCGGGTCGTCGAAACTCGTTCCACTCGGTACAGATGACGAGCGCATCGGCTCCGGCGGCCGCTTCGTATGCATCCCGGGCGTACTCGATGAGGTCTCCAAGAACCGCGCGAGTCGTCTCGATCGCCTCGGGATCGAAGGCCGATACGTCCGCGCCCGCCTTGAGGAGACCACGTATCACCACGTGCGACGGCGCCTCCCGCACGTCGTCCGTATTCGGCTTGAAGGCGAGCCCCCATACGGCAATCCTCGTGCCCGCAAGGGATCCTCCGAAATAGTTGACAACCCGTCTCGCCAGAAGGCCACGCTGACGATCATTGACGTTTAGAACGGCGCGTAGAATTTCGAAGTCGTATTCACGATCTTCCGCCGTTCGAGCGAGCGCCTGTACGTCTTTCGGAAAGCAGCTTCCACCGAATCCAATACCCGGATACAAAAAGTGCTTCCCAATCCGGCTGTCCAGTCCGATGCCCACCCGAACTTTATCGACGTTTGATCCCGCGCGTTCACATAAATTGGCGATCTCGTTCATGAACGTGATTTTCGTCGCCAAGAATGCATTCGCGGCGTACTTCGTCATTTCCGACGACCGCTCGTCCATGACGACGATGGGATTGCCCTGCCGGACGAACGGTTCGTAGAGCTGCTGCATCACTTCGGCCGCCCGCTCGCTGGACGTCCCGATCACGACCCGCTCGGGCTTCATGAAATCCTCTACTGCGACGCCCTCGCGCAAAAACTCGGGATTCGATACGACGTCGAAATCCTCTCCTGCCCTCAGGCCGGCCGCCGCGATCGCCTCACGAACTCGATCGGCCGTCCCGACGGGCACCGTACTCTTGTTGACTATGACCGTGTACGCGCGACGTTCACTCGCTGCGAGCAGGCGTCCGAGCTCTCGAGCCACGTCGAGTACGTAGGAAAGATCGGCGGAGCCGTCTTCCGCAGGTGGTGTCGGCAGCGCGAGGAATATGACGTCGCTCTCGTTGACGGTCGAGTCCAAATCCGTCGTAAATCTAAGCCGATCTTCGCGTAGACCCCGTTCGAAAAAGACGTTGAGCCCCGGTTCAAAAATGGTCAGCTCGCCGCCGTTCAGCATCCGAATTTTTTCTACGTCGATGTCCACGCAGATGACTTCATTGCCCATTTCGGCGAAGCAAGTACCTGTTACGAGGCCCACATAGCCCGTCCCAATGATGGATATTTTCATGCCTTTCGAATTAGTTCAGATAAACCATTGAAGCGACGTACGAGCGCCCTTCGGCGGGTGCCGTCAACGCTCGATGGTGACGATCGGGTGAATGACCAAGCCCGGACTCAAGCGGATCGAACGTGCGTTTGCGCGAGGACGCGCCCTATGTCGTGAAGCAGATACTCCGCTCGCAATAGGGCGCCCCGCAGCTCGGCCACGTCTACACGTACGAGATGACTGCACGAGACGCAGACCACTTGACTCGTGTGTTCTATTTCGGCGATCTCGACCGACGTTACCCTGCCGCACGCGGGGCACGGAAATGGTATCTGGGAATTGCGGCTTAGAAGAGGACTCGTCGCATTCATGTCTGCTCGTAGATCGTGCGTCCGTGGATTCTCGGAATGAAATGTAAAGCGGATACTTCACATCGCTTGCCGCCTTTGGCCGCGCTGCTATGTACCAGCCACTCTCACGAGAATACACTTTTGGCTTGTCCGATGACCGTACTGCGTGATGAACCCCAGTCAAAATCCGCCACGACGACGCTCTGACGACGATTTCGGATGACCGCGACAGGCAGGACAAGGACACCGCGGGCTACCCTCACCTTACTGCCGCATCGTCTTATCGTGTGCACCGTGATGCCGCAACGACTCTGATCACAGGTGAGGCATAATCCAAAATTGTAATCTATGCATAGCCGCAAGGCATTTACGTGAGAACTTTCCAGGTCGCAACTTCAGATGATCTCGCACGCTTCCCGCCGAATTGCGTGGTCGAGCAGCCTCCCACCGGCATCCCTCTCGCTCCTCGACTTTTTATTTTGGCAGACCAACCAGCCCTCTCTCTGGGTGAGCTGATCGATGTCGTGGTCGATCACCACCTGGTTGATTATTGCTATATCGCAAGGGACGAAGTTCGTATTTCCATACGCGGAAACGTCTTGACGTACCCTACGCGGGATGCCCGGACGTTTCTGGCATTACTTCTGGAGGGATGGAAGAGGACTCCCGCCTCGGTTCAGACGTATCTGTCCGCAGCCTCGACGGCCTCCCCTGCAACGTACGCAGCGGCGAGTGAAACTCGTGAAGGTCCCGAAGAAGACGTCGCTCGTCCCACCGAAGAGACGCGACCGAGGTGGCCCGGGAGGTACGAAAACTATCTCAATACCGTCTTGGCCATATCCGAGGAAATGGGCCTCATCGTCGGCTTCAGGAAGCATTCTGATCGAAACGTCATCACGATTCTTACGCAGGCCACGAAGGTCGAGATGTCCTACATCGATGCGTTCGAATACCTGACGAGCATCATCGTCCAGGAACTCCGTCGCCGCGTCGGGCCGTGACGCAACGACGCACTAAGTCGTGACGCCGTGTTGGGCCGCGACGCCTCGACGAGCACGATCGGCGGCGCCGACAATCGACGGCACGTCGCTCCGCGACGGCTATTCGTCGATTAGCACCGACTCGTCGAGCGGGCGTCCGAGCTCTTCGTAGAGCGAACGACGGCCGGCTTTGTCCTGATTCAAGACGCCGAGCGCGATCTCAGCGACACGCAGCGCATGCTCCCGTGGAACGACCACCACACCGTCGCCATCTGCGACGACCATGTCGCCCGGCCGAACCAGCGCGCCCCCGACCTGCACCGGCATGTTCACGGACTCAATTTCGTTGCGACCCGGACGAATGCCCCGTCCCCGCTGCTCGTGATCCATGTACACGGGGATTTTCTGCATGATCACTTCGTCCGTGTCGCGGACGCTTCCGGTGGTGACGATGCCGCGCATGCCGCGGGCGTACCATGCTAACGAATTGTAAGACCCCACCGAGCCCGTATCGCCGTCTCCACTCGCGTCGATCACAACGACGCTGCCCGGCTTCAGCAACTCGACGAACGGCTCCGGGGATATGTCACCATACCACTGACCGCTCCACTGCGCGAACTCTTCTTCCGACATGGGATTGGGGATGATTCGATTGGTCGGCACGTAACGCACGGTAACGGCGATACCCTGGAACTGATGGCTCATGTCGTCGACGTCGCGCCAAAGCGGCTCGATCTTCGTATCCATCAGGCCGACTTCGCGAAGACCCACGACGTCCATTCCGTCTAAAACGTCCGCCACGCGGAGCCCGTCGTAGGCTCGCAAGAGTTCCTCGTCCGTAGGGCCAGCCACTTCGTCCTGCGCCTGTACGGAGACGGACGCAAGTGCGGTCACGGAGAGGACCGTTACACACCACCTAAGCGCTGCGCCCGCAGTATTCAAGAGTGCTTCCACGGTTCGATGCGATGAAATTAGGATTTCGATTCAGAGGAATTACGGTTGAGAACGACACGGTGCCGTTGGATCGCTCCGGATAGACCATCGAAAGGTACTAACTGAACGGATCACCGTGCAACGCATCCCTTCGAGCCGACTACGCTGCCAACGCGACTCATCGGGCGCGCCCCTCTTCGACGCTTCGACGAAGAATCCGCGCATTCTCGGTAAGCCGGTCGAAGTCGCCCTCTTCGATGGCCTTTTTATCGAGAAGCGCGCTGCCCACGCCCACGGCGACGGCACCCGCCCGAATCCAATCGCCGGCGTTCGTTAGTGACACTCCGCCCGTCGGCATCATCTTGAGATGAGGCATGGGAGCGAGAACGGCCTTGAAGAACGGCATGCCCACGACGTCGGCCGGAAAGACCTTGACGACGTCTGCCCCGGCTTCGGTTGCCGCCTGGATCTCCGTCGGCGTAAACGCCCCCGGCATGACCGGTAATCCGTGCCTGTGGCCTACCTCGATGATATCCGCCTTGAAG
This sequence comes from uncultured Rhodothermales bacterium, assembly GCA_964570345.1. Classification (GTDB taxonomy): domain Bacteria; phylum Bacteroidota; class Rhodothermia; order Rhodothermales; family VXPQ01; genus CAZMXY01. Next base: position 4,453 of record CAZMXY010000029.1, read on the forward strand.
ATCGGGCTCACGACGTACCGAGCACCCGCGTTGACGGCACGAAGTACCGTCGCGGCGTCCAGCACTGATCCGACGCCGATTTCCACGACGTCTCCCATCCTCCTCGAAACGTTTTCGATCACCGTCAGCGCGTCCGGCGTGGTCATCGTAATCTCGATCGTCGTCACGCCTCCTTCTCGAATTGCTTCGACGATGCGAATGAGCTTGTCGGAATCCGGCATGCGAACGACCGCCACCACGCCCGATGACAGCACCCTTTGGAGAACTTCCGATCGGAGTCGGTCTGCTTCGGACGACGATGCCGTGTCGATCGCGTCCTCTTCTAAGCTGTGATGGTTCATGCCTCGGTGCGTGGAGAGTGCCGTCTTTCGGAAGTTTATGCCGATGATCGTATGAAGAAAGTGAATACACGTGGTCCCTGAAGTAACGAAACGCGCTCCTTTGATCCCACTAAACTTCTGGATTGAAAGCGCAATTTTGGACTCCGGCTGCCGTGCCCAACAAAAAAGCCTTCATCCGCCGTATCCGAAGACCGGCGGATGAAGGCGGGGAGG
>CAZMXY010000029.1:5106-18703 GCA_964570345.1 uncultured Rhodothermales bacterium
AACAAAAAAGCCTTCATCCGCCGTATCCGAAGACCGGCGGATGAAGGCGGGGAGGAATCATGGTGCCAAGCCCCCTGGCCAGGCCGTGCACCATGCACTTCATGCTCCTCCCGCTTTGTGCGGAGGCATCTATTTCATTAGGGTCATGGTTCTGGTAGCCGTCTTCTCCCCGACGCGCAGCCGATACAGATAGACGCCGCTCCCGACGGGACGCCCGACGTCATCGAGCCCGTGCCACGAGATCGCATGCTGACCGGCGTGCATCGCTCCGTCCAGGAGCGTAATCACTTTTTGGCCGAGCACGTTGAAGACGACCAGGGAGACGTGTCCGGCCGTTTCCGCCTCCAGTTCGAACGCGATGGTCGTCGAAGGATTGAACGGGTTCGGATAGTTCTGCCCGAGCGTGAACGTCGCAGGCATGACTACGTCGCCGTCCGCGCCGGTCGCCTCTGAATTCTCCAATACGAGGACTCGCTCAGCCGACATCGACGCGTCGTTCTTTCCTGCTCCTTCGCTGCTTCCAACGGCGATCACCTCGACGAACATTCCGGCGCGTACGTCTTCGACGGAGAGTGCGGCCCCGTTTCTGGCGAGGACGAGCGTTTCGTCGGTGAGGATCAACTCGTCTCCGGCGACCTGAATCGAAGCGGATGCACGCGTTCGTACCGATCCGGCGATTACGAGCGCGTCCTCGACTTCGACTTTGGATGCGAGAATTCCACCGGCCTCTGTGACGCCCTCCACCTCCACGGACTGTCCTATCTCAAGCGCCGCCTTCGACGCCGTCTCGCCATCGCGATCTTTGATTTGCGTAGTAGCCGTGACCTTCACCTCAACGCCGGCCACGACGACGGCGTCGCCTGCGATCTCTCCAATGACGCCTCTAAGTTCCGCGTCGGAGTCGGTCTCGCCGGTCACGCGGATGCGAAGCGCAAGACGGGTGCCGTCACCGAGCACGCGGAAGTGCACTAACACGCGCACACCGACGGAGACGTCGAGATGGGATTCCGCACCACGAAGCATCGTATCCGTGGTCACCCTGAACGTGATGCCGTTGACGGCGATCAGACCGTCCTCTATAGTCGTTACCAGGCCCGCCATACGGCCTTCATGGTGCAGGTAGAGCCGCACCTTGATCTCGGTCGCGACGAGGGATCCAGACTCGTCAAACTCGCCTTCGACCTGGGCAAGCATACCCACCTCGATTTCGGCGATGGTAATTTCGTCCCCTTTGCGGTCCTCGATCACAGTATTTTCAGTCACGACGAAGGTATGACCGTGAACCGTGATTGAGGTCGACGACACGGCTCGAACGTGACCCGTGACCTTAACGTCGTCGTCTTCGTACGGCCGTTTGACTTTGATGCGCACGGCCGTCAAGCTGCCGTCGCCCACCTTCTCTAGCTGGGCCAGCGCGAAAAAACCTACCTGCAGGTCATCGAACGACAGACGAGCACCGTGCTCTCCATAGATTTCGGTCTCGCCCGTAACGGAGAACTTGGTCTCACCAATCGTTACGGTTTGTCCGCTCTTGGCGACGATCTCACCGCGCAAAACGACCCGGCGACGTTGCTCGCGTTCGATTCTCACGGCCCGGGCGATGATTGTTCCATCCGCCTGGGAAATACCGACCACCTCCACGTGAATCCCGGTTGCGAGATCCGCGAACGCGAAGGCGCTTCCCGTCTCGTCGACGATCCGCGTGTCACTCGTAAGCCGGAACTCAATGCCTTCGACCGTGATCGAACCATCGCCGATCGCGGTGACAAGACCGTTGACCTCGATGATCTCGCTTTCGTCGTCGTCTTCACCCGCCTCAGCGCCCACCTCAATTCTGATTGCGACGACCTGTCCCAGTACGGTGATGACGAATGTCACGTCGACCTCCATGCCCACCTCGAGGTCGGACAATCCGGCGGCACCGTCGATTTCCGTACGATCGGAAAGCTCGACGCGTAGGCCGGCGACCTCGATGAAGCCGTGTCCGACGACTTCGATCCTTCCTGTGATCGCGCTCCGGCCGACCTCCCCGTCATTCTCGTCGTCGGCGCCGCGCGCCCTGACGGTAAGCGAGGTGGCAACCCAACCTGCATCGGTGCGCTGCGCCTCAACGAGCGCCCACATGTGTGGCTCGAGATCCTCCAGAGAAAGCTCCGCCTCTGCGCCGCTCTTTATCACCGTGCGATCGTTGACCCCGAAGCGCATGCCTCGGATGAAGACGGAAGCCTCGCCGACGGTCTCGATTTGGCCGACGAACGAGATCCTCGCGGCCTGCTCCGCTGTCACGAAGATCTGAAGAGCCGCCAGGGAGTCGTCTTCTCTTTTCGCCACGATGACGACGACGTGGTGCCCGGCTAGATCCTCGACGTTCAGATCGTTGCGCGAATGAAGTTGGGTCTCCGACGTCACGGCGATCGACCGTCCGGCCAGCACGATTTCCGTGGCCGACGCCGACTCTACGGTGCCGGACACGCGAAACACGTCCGGGCGGTCGGTTCGTCCGCGAATGACGATGGCCGTCCGCGCCACGTATTCGTGACTAAACTCATCGCGGATCGCGATGTTGAGGATCCAGGCGGAAGACGACCCAACGAGGTCGTTCACCCCTACGCTGCCTGTAAACGTTCCGTCCTCTTGAATCGATAGCGTCCCGACGTATTCCTCCCCATCACCGACGGGATCGAGGCGAAATTCGCTTTCGATCACGGCATCCGTCTCCAGGTTGGCCTTCGGCTCGACTTTAAGGTAGATGGTCTCGCCGTCGACGAAGAGCCGATTCATGCTCGAGAAATCGACGTCGCTGGAGATGGAAAGGCCGTACTGCGCTGCTGCCGGCAGTGCAATGAGCATCAGAACCACCAGCGAAAGGGCCCGCTTAAATCGTCGCGCGTGCGTTTCCGTAATCAAGGCGCTCATATGCATTCGTGGTTCTTACTACGAGGATCGCTGCTCTTTGGAGGAACACGTTTCGCAAATGCGATGCCGAGATCCTTCCTCTTTGCGAAAAAAGGCCTCTCGTATGGCTTCTGGAAAGGAAATGGGTGGATGGCCCCAACCGCGCGGACGCGCGCACGTCGATCTGGAAGCAGGCCTGCGCACGTCGATCACAGCTATGTGCAAATCCTGCACACGACGTTAGTGGGAACGTCCGATCCAGGAATCCGGATGCGTTGAAGACGTGTCTACTCGCAGAACGCACCGCACCGCTAGAAGTGCAGCGCGAATGAAATGGACTGGGGCGTTGCACGGAGACCGACGCGCGCGTTCGTACCGGGGACGTCGCCATGCGTCAGCAGTGCGTCGACGTAGCTGACGACCCACGTGAGTGCAGCCGCCTGTATGAGTCCGCGTCGCGACTTATGCCAGCGATTGAGCGTCTCGTACTTCTCAGAGACGCGATCCGGCCGAGTCTCGTCACGATAAGCCGCCTCGGCACGCTCCCGCTTCACGTGAGAAAAGACGGCTCCTCCCACCGCGATCGCGAAGGCCGACGTCATCACGAATCCCTTCGTGGAATGACCCTTGAAGAACTGTCCCCAGCCCGGTACGAGCATAGAACGAAGGGCGGCGTCGGTCCGACGATCCGGAACCAGCACGTACCTGACGGGAGCTTCGACGTAAGAGGTCTCGCCCGCTTCGATCTCCGCCGCAATGTGGTCGAAGTAGTCTAGAATCTTCGGCGATATGAGGAGAGGGTCGAGGGTGAGGTCGGGCGTGAGCTGAAGAGCGGAGACGAACTGGCGGCGCGCCTCGCCGAGATCGTTTTGATTAAAGGCTACCAGCGCCAGAATCGTGTGGACGTCCGTGAGCTGCTCGACGGTGAACTCGCTGTAGCGGTCGAGCGCCTCCTGCCCCTTGCGTTCGGCTTCCTCGTAGTCGAATCGGCTGTACGCGTCCTGGATGTCATGTACGACACGCTCGCCGACCGACTGAGCCGATGCCGGCATCCCGTACGAAAGGCCGCTCACAATTACCAGGAAGACGTACCTCATGCGCGGTCGAGCTCGCTCTCAGCGAATCCGGGTCATCATTTTGGTCTCTTGAGCCCCGCCTTGTCGCAGTACGTAGAAGTAGACTCCGCTGGCGGGTCCGCGAACCTCGTCGTTCCACGCCACTTCGTGGTGTCCGGGAGACAGCGGGGCGTCCACGAGACGCGTGATAAGACGTCCCCTTAGGTCGTATATCTCCAGTCGAACCGGCGCGAACGGATCTCCCGAGACGTTGAACGGGATCACGGTCGCCTTCGTGAACGGATTGGGATGATTTTGTTCCAGTCCGAAAATCGAGGACACGTAGTCATCCTCCCGTCCAACCACCGCTTGCGGGCTCAGAGATTCCACAGAGTCGTGCGGGCGCTCCCCGCGAGCGCCCAACGAAAAGCCGCCGACGGCGTAGATCGTGCCGTTCATTTCCGCCGCACCAAAGCTCGCACGCGCGTGCAGCATGCGCGGCGCCGGCTGCCACCGCTCCATGACGTCGTTCGACGGCACAAACAAAACGACGTCATCCAAAACGCCTCGCGAATTCCTTCCACCCATCAAGTAAATACTGTCCCTGATCGCCACCGCAGACAAACCGCCGCGCGCCTCAAACAGACCTGAAAAGTCGAGCGTCTCGGTGCCCGTATCAAAGTCGAAGCGCTGCACTTCCGCAAGCGGGACGATTCCAAATCCGCCAAACGAATATGCCGCTCCTCCGACGGCCACCGTGGACAAGGCCGCCCTTGGCTGCCCGAGGCGCCAGCCTTCGAAGATATTCCATTCGTCCGTCTCCTGATCGTAGACCTCGACGGTTTCGAAGTTTGTTTCATTCTCACCCGTTCCTCCAAGCACGAAAAGTCGCCCCTCGAGGGCCACGGCGCTGTGCCCATATCGCTCATGCTCGAGACTGCCCACTGCCGCCCACGTCCTCGTTCCAAGGTCAAACGCCTCTACGCTGTCGAGGACGTCACCCGTCTCGTCTCTACCACCCATTACGTAGATTCGCCCGTCGAGGAGGACGGCCGCGGCATAGTACCGACGTTTCTCCATCGCCGGCAAGTCGTCCTCCCATCGATCCCGATCTACGTCGTAACGGAGGAGGCGATCAGATACGATCCCCTGCCCATCCATTCCACCGACCGCATACAGATTACCCTCCGCCGCGACGGCACTCAGACCAAATAACGGACGCGGCAGCGGCCCGCGCTCCTTCCATTGCTGTGCCGCCGCGTTCTGCCACATTCCGGGCAGAAGCAGGATCAGCGTAAACAGGTATGTCAGCCGGCGAATCGTCATCGTTCAAGCACGAGCGTGCGCACGTTTTGCACGAAAATGGTGATAAGTGCTAAATCTCATGCTATGAATTGCAATCAGCGTACCATGTCCTCGGAATGCCTCCGGATCGTATCCGAACCGTTCTCCAAACCACCTACGCACGTTCATTTTCGCCGTCCCAGTCGACTCATGTCGAATTCGAGTCGAAGCGTATCTCCCTTTTCTATCGTAATCCGCGTCACATAATCCGCATCGAGATCGTCGCGTAAGAGACGCAATTGATGTACCCCCGGTCGTAGGATTAGCGGCGAGCTGAAGGGCGTGACACCGATGGAGTCGCCGTCAACATACACGACGGCCCATGGATGAACCCGCAAATCCAGCCGGCCTACGAGCTCGAATAGCGAAACTGCGACCCTTTGCACCTCATCCGAATCGACCTCGACCTGCTGAGAGTGGGCCGGGAAGTAGCGGTTTTTTAGCTGGATCGTGTGCATGCCTGCTTCGAGACGGATGGAAAGAGGGCGCGACCCGGATGCCGATCCCATTGAATCGCCGTTCACGAATACTGCGGCGCCGGGATCCACTCGAATCTCGACGAAGCCCGGGCGCGCCGTCGATGCGACTTCACGGGGTTCACCGTCCGACGACTCGAACGGGGCAACTGCCGCCGACGAATCGACGTCCTCCCCGGCACGCCTTGTCGTTACTCCGTCGTCATTCAGATCGATCGGCGCGCTCGGCTCCCCGTCGAAGACGTCCTCTCTCGCCGAAGCGTCCGCTGCAAGAATGTCCCGTGACGTGTCGACGAGCCCCGAGTCGGAGACCGGCCCTTGATTCGCCGCAATCGCTTCGTCGTTCAGCGTGTCGCCGGCCGCGACCGAGCCCGAGAGCGGCGTCTCTTGCGAGACGGGTAGAGTCGAGGCATCCGGTGATCCGCCCCCTGCCTGACCGAGAATCGCTATGCCCGCGTACATGAGTCCGGCTACTCCGACGAATAGAATCACGAATATGGCAACGTACCGCCACCGTGGGTCCGATGCGCTCTTTACGGATCCCCGCCCCCTCGACGGTACCGGCGCTGCGGAGACCTCGGGCGACGCATCCGGCGTCCGACGCGCCGACGCGCGTGAAAACGTCGACGGTTCCGCCAAAAAAGCTTTCACGTCGTCTTGGGTGGCGAGTGGAACAGCGTCTTTTCGATAGGATTCGAGGTCCGCGATCAGCTCGTCAGCACTTGCGTACCGCTCCTCCGGCGTCTTGGCGAGCAGGCGAGCGCACACCCGTTCGAGAGCAGCATCCACGTCCGGAGTCATCGCCAGGAAGGGCCTCGGGTCGTGATTGAGTAGCGCATCGAAGAGCTCGCTCGAATCCGTGCCGTAGAACGCGCGCCGGCCCGTAAGCATTTCGTATAAGACGGCGCCGAGCGAAAACAGATCGGATCGCTTGTCGGCATGCTCCCCAAGTACCTGCTCAGGTGCGAGATACGGAAGCGTGCCGCGAACCTCTCCCGTGTCGGAGACGCCTCCGGTCACGGACGCCAGTCCGAAATCCGATATCTTGACCTCCCCGTCGGAGGAAATCAACACGTTCGAAGGTTTCAGGTCTCGATGGAGGATCTCTTTGTCGTGTGCGGCCTTCAGGCCCTTCGCGCATTCGAGAAGGATGAAGGTGGCGAGGGGTGGCGACATACGCGCCTTGCTTATTAACTCCTCCAGGTCGGCCCCTTCGACGTACTCGGCTATGATGTACGCCCCCTCATCGTCCCTACCGTACGCGTAGATGGCGACGACATTCGGATGCTGCACCCTGGCGACGAGCCGTGCTTCATCCTGGAAGCGAGCCGCCAGGTCCTCGTCATGGCGGTACTCGCGGCGTAACCGCTTCAGCAGGACGAACCGCTCCAGCGATTTCTGAAACGCTTTATAGACGAGCGTCGTCGAGTTCTGCGCGAGCTCGGCAAAGGGCTGGATGTCTTCTATGGCGCCGTGAATTCCCAAACTGATCTCATTCCAGGTCTTGCCACTCCTTCAATCGATAATGAAGCCACCGCCGTGAAACGTCGAGCACCCGAGCCGTTTCGGAGACGTTGCCGTCGCAGGACGCGAGCGTTCGCTCGACGACGAGCCGCTCCGCATCCTTCAAGGTCACACCGGGCTCAAAAGGATCGCGGTCTTCCTCGTCAGGAAGCCGGAGGTCGTCGCTCGTGATCGTGTCGCCACGAGCCATCACCACCGCTCGCTCGATCGTGTTCTCCAGCTCGCGTACGTTCCCCGGCCACGAATAGGATTGCAGCGTCTTTAGCGCATCATCGTCAAACCGCGTGATCGCCTTCTTCTTTGCATATTTGTCCAGGAAATGATGCGCGAGCAGCGGGACGTCGCTTCGCCGGCGGCGGAGAGGGGGCATCGTGATGGAAATGGTGTTCAAACGATAGTACAGATCTTCTCGAAACTCGCCGTCTTTGATCAATCCCTTCAAGGGCTTGTTGGTGGCCGAAACGATGCGCACGTCGACCTTGCGCACGCCGGTGTCCCCGACCCGTTTCACCTCACCTTCCTGCAGCACGCGCAGAAGGGCGGTCTGGATGCGCGGCGTCAGATCACCGATCTCGTCCAGAAAAACCGTACCTCCGTCTGCCGATTCAAACAAGCCCGTCTTGTCGGACACCGCGCCGGTGAACGACCCTTTCTTGTGGCCGAACAGCTCGCTTTCGAGCAGATTTTCGGGCAGCGATCCGCAGAAAAGCGCCACGAACGGTTCGCTTTTTCGATCGCCATTGAAATGAATGGCGCGCGCGACCAGCTCCTTCCCGGTACCGCTCTCCCCCTCGATGAGCACGGACGCGTTGCTGTCGAGCACGCGTGAGATCGTATCGAATACCTCGTGCATCTGGCGGCTCTGGCCAATGATCTCATCGAAGCCGTGTACGCGCTGGACTTCCTGCCGAAGCCGCCGGTTCTCCTCGCGAATCGAGGCGTACAGTCTGGCGTTCTCGATGGCGACGGCCGCCTGATTTGCGAAGGCCGTCAAAAACGGCAAGTTGTCGCGCGTGAACCGTCCGCGCTTGCTCAGGCTGTCGAGATAAATCGCGCCGACCTGCCGGCTCTTCATGCGCAGGGGCACGCACGCGATCGACTGAATCTGTTGGAGAACGATGCTCTCCGTCTCCTTGAATCGTGCATCGTTCAGTGCCTCGTACACGAGCACGGGCTCGTTCCCCTGAAGTACTTCGTACACGACGCTCGTCGAAATCCGGACGAGATCACCGAGCTGTTTTTCCGTAACGTTTCGGCTCGACTTAACCTCGAATCCCTCCGGCCGATCCTCCGACGTCAACAGAATGAAACCGCGCTCCGCGTCGAGCTCGTCCATGGCGATCTCGAGGACCTTCTCGAGAAGCACGTCGGGATCCTGGATCGAATTGATCGTGAGGGCGATTTCTGAGAGCGCCTCGAGTGATGCCGTATGATTTTTCGCCGGGGATTCCATAGTGGGCGTAGAAGTTCTGGTGTGACCTGTCGCGGCGCTCGATCACGGCGGAACGACGAATCCGGCTTCCTTCGAGCGACTCCTGTTTCCGAATTCGTCGACGACGGACACGGTCCAAAAGTACGTTCCGGACGCTAGTGGCGTTTCTACTTGATAGCGAGTCACCTCCGATTCGATGTCCGTAACGGTCAACACTACATTCTGAACGTTGGCCTGATCTAGAACGACGTCGATGCGGTACGTGGAAGCATATGGCAAGGCAGCGTCTTCCCAAACCAGCAGTGGGCGTCCGTCCTCGACGCTCGTCAAGCCCTGTGGTTCTTCGGCTATGGGGGTTTCGTCGATTACTCGAACGATGCTCCTGGGGCTGGATTGCGTGACGAAACCCGCCGCGTCCTCAACATACAGCAAGAACTCGGTTCCCTGCAGCGAGTGGAGTGTCGGAACCGGCAGCGAGTCGGCCTGCATCGTGAGTTGATAGCGGCCGACGACGCCGGTCTGCGCCAGCTCTCGGGCGAAATCGAACGACGCGATTTCGAACCATACTTCGGCGACGTCACCAACGCCGTCCGGATCCTCGAGATTGGCGGCTATCTCCAACGTGTACAAGTCCTCCTGGGGCCACCAGCGACTGACGTGAATCGTCCGAAGGACGAACGACCGAACCACGGGAAGCCCGTCGAGCCGCAAAGAGACGTCGCTCGTCGTCTGCCCCAAACTGACCGATACGGTGTCCATGAATGACGAAAAGCCGTCCCTCAACGCCTGGACGCCGTACGTCCCCACCGGTACGTTTGTGATCACGAATCGGCCGTCGGCATCCGACGTGGTGATGAACGGACCCGGCGTCAGCCGTACCTCGGCATTTGCCAGTGGACTGAAGGGAGGATAAAAACGGGTCGTTCGTCCCTCGATGGCCCCCGTGTTCTCGAAGTCTTCGGACAGCGGGTCGAGCGGATTCGTATGTTCGGCGTCGGGAAGACAGCCGGTCGTCCCCACCAGCCAAACGAACGCGAGAGCGATATGACGTCTCCGGGATGCCATCAATCGAGCCCAAATTCTGCGGCCACCTGCTCGGACGTGAACACTTCGCCGTCCCCATCGGGAAACATATCCTTCGTGATCACGTGCCGCCCGATCACGAGGGCGTCCATGTTCGTTCTGCGAAAGCACCTGTACGCATCCAGCAAAGAGCAAACGATCGGTTCACCGCGTACGTTGAAACTGGTGTTCACGACGACCGGACACCCGGTTCGCGCCTCAAACGCCCGCAGGAGTTTGTAGTAACGAGGATGCGCTCGTTCGTCTACGGTTTGCACGCGGGCCGATCCATCGACGTGCGTCACCGCTGGAATCGCCGAATCGACGTGGCTCAGCCGATCGAGGCCCACGCCCTCGTTTCGCGCATTTCGTACGGGGGCCACCAGGAGCATGTACGGGCTGTCGTAGTCGAGATCGAAATACGTTTCGCATCGATCTCGAAGAACCGACGGTGCGAACGGCCGAAAACTCTCTCTGAACTTGATTTTGACATTCACTACTCGCTGCACGTCGCGACCACGTGGATCGGCCAGGATCGACCTCCCTCCAAGTGCACGCGGCCCGAATTCCATCCGACCCTGGAACCATCCCACGACTTTCTCAGCGGCAAGCAAGTCGGCGGTCCTTGCGACGAGGTCGTCCTCATCGAGCCTTTCGTAAGGAATGCCCTCCCTCACGAGAAAAGTTTGAATCTCACCCTCCGAAAATTCGGGGCCCAGAAACGACCCCTGCATCGCGTCGGGATGTCGAACCGTTCTCGGCTGCCGGAAAAACTCGTGCCACGCCAGCAAGGCGCAGCCGAGCGCCCCGCCTGCATCACCGGCCGCCGGCTGGATCCAGACGTTCTCGAACGGACCTTCCCTGAGCAACCGCCCATTCGCCACGCAATTTAACGCTACGCCTCCTGCCATACACAGATTGCGGGCGCCCGTTTCTCGATGGACGTGGCCCGCTATCTTCAAAATGACGTCCTCCGTGACCTCCTGGACCGACCGGGCCAGATCCATCTCCCGCTTCGTCAGAGGCGCCTCCGATGCACGCCTGGGCCCACCGAAAAGCTTGGCAAACTTTCCACCGGTCATCGTCAAACCGTGCGTGAAGGTGAAATACTCCATGTCGAGCTTGAAGGACCCGTCCTCCTTCACGTCGATGAGGTGATCTCGAATCTGCCGCACGTACGTAGGCTCCCCGAAAGGCGCTAGCCCCATCAGCTTGTATTCTCCGGAATTCACCTTGAATCCTGCGAAGTACGTGAACGCACTATAGAGCAGGCCGAGCGAGTGGGGGAAATGGATCTCCTTCACTATTCTAAGCCGATCCCCCGTACCGAGGCCATACGCCGTCGTGGTCCACTCTCCGACTCCGTCCGTCGTCAGAATAGCTGCTTCCTCGAACGGCGACGGATAAAAGGCACTTGCCGCATGGCTCTCGTGGTGTTCGGGATAGATCACCGGGCCGTCAAAGGCAAGTTCTCTCGTGATCAGATCCGGAATCCACAATTTCCGCTTCAGCCAGAGCGGCATCGCTTTTACGAACGATCGAAGGCCCCGCGGCGCGGTGGCGACGTACGTCTCGAGCAAGCGCTCAAATTTCAAGAACGGCTTGTCGTAGAAGGCAACGGCGTCGAGCTCCGTGCTCTCGATGCCGGCTTCACGCAGGCAGTACGCGATGGCGTGCGTGGGAAATTCCGAATCGTGCTTTCGTCGAGTGAAGCGCTCCTCTTGCGCCGCCGCAATGATATCGCCGTCCCGAAGCATGCACGCCGCCGCGTCGTGATACCAGCACGAAATACCGAGAATGTGCATCGCGAGGAAGGGAAAGATGAAGGGGACGGGAGAAACAGCGGGCTCCGCCGGATTCGGAGGACCTGCCCTCCGATTCCTTTCTACTCCAGTTCGGCGAGATTCGCGCGTAGTCGAGTGAGCTCCTCGACCGCGTCCCGCTCTTTCTGCCGCTCTCGGCTGACTACTTCGGTTGGCGCCTTCGACACGAATTGCTCATTTCGCAGTTTTTTCTGCACACTCCCGAGAAATGAGCGGGTCTGTTCGATCGACTTCGTCAACCGTTCCCGTTCGACGTCCAGATCGATCATCTCCGACAAGGGTATGTAGACGTCAAAGCGCCCGACCACTACGGATGCGCTGGCGCGGGGCTTTTCGACGTCACGGCCGACGGTAAGCGTACGCACCCGTGCCAATTTGTAGAAGTATTCTTTGTGGCTGGAGAGTTCCTCAGCCAGACGTTCCGCGTCTCGAGGAAGATTGATTATGGCACTAATCTCCTTCCCCGGCGACACGCTGTACTCGCTCTTGACGTTGCGGATGCCCGAAATCATCTCCTGCATCAGACCGAAAAGGTCGTCAACGCTCTCGTCCATCTCCGCCGCGTTCCGCGTCGGCCAATCAGCCACGATCAGGGCTTGATCCTCTCGGCGCGGACGCAGCCTCCACCAGAGCTCCTCAGTAATGAAGGGCATGAAAGGGTGGAGAAGTCGGATCATTTGCTCATACACCTCGACGGCTAACGCGATTCTGTCCTCCTCCAGCTCCTCGCCGAAGGGTGGCTTGATAAGCTCGAGATACCAGTCGCAATAGTCCTTCCAGAAGAGATCGTAGACGTGACCAAGGGCCTCGTTCAGGCGGTACCGTTCGAGCGCCTCGTCTACCTCGCCGATCGTGGCGTTCAACCGATGGAGGATCCATCGTTCCGCAAGATCCAGTTCTTCGAAAGACCTGCGGCGTTCGTAGTCCTTCTCCGCCTTCATGAACTGACCGAACACGTTGAACGCGTTCCATATCTTGTTCGCGAAGTTGCGACCCATTTCGAATTTGGTGGGATCGAGCTTGATGTCTTGGCCCTGCGCGCACAAGATGGTCAGGGAAAAGCGGACCGCATCAGCTCCGTATTGCTCGATCATGTCAAGCGGATCGATGCCGTTGCCGAGGCTCTTCGACATCCACCGGCCCTGCTTGTCCTTGATCATACCGGTGATAAACACGTCCGTAAACGGCTTCTCGCCCATGCAGTAGTAACCGGCCATGATCATCCTCGCAATCCAGAAGAAGAGGATGTCGTAGCCGGAGACCAGCACGTGGGTCGGATAAAAATACCGGAGCTCTTCGGTTTCCTCCGGCCAACCCAACGTCGCAAACGGCCACAACCAGGACGAGAACCACGTGTCCAACACGTCCTCGTCCTGTACCATACCCGCCTCAGGCTGCTCCACCGAAACGACGTAGCCACGCTCCTCGTCCCTTTCACCCCTCTCATCGGTGTAATACCAGACCGGAATCCGGTGTCCCCACCATAGCTGGCGTGAAATCGTCCAATCGCGGATGTTGTCCAGCCACCGAAAATACTCGTTCGCCCATCGCTGCGGATAGAACGTGATTTCGCCGCTTCGAACGGCCTCGAGGGCCTCCCGGGCGAGTGGCTGCATCCTCACGAACCATTGGCGCGAGATCAGCGGCTCGACGATGGCCTTAGACCGGCTCGAAACCGGTACGGAATGACGGTACTCCTCGACCCTTTCAAGTAATCCCTCCGACTCGAGATCGGAGACGATTCTCTTACGCGCCTCGAAACGATCCAGGCCGGCGTACGGCCCGCCCATTTCGTTGATCGATCCGTCCGGATTGATCACGCTGATCGTATCGAGACCGTGCTTCCGGCCGATATCGAAGTCGTTCTTGTCGTGAGCGGGCGTGATCTTCAAGGCACCGGCGGCGAAATCGGTTTTGACGTACTCGTCGGCGACGATCGGCAATTCGCGGTGCAGCAGCGGCAACACCGCCTTCTTGCCGACGACG